>JABWBA010000108.1 GCA_013360745.1 Chthonomonadales bacterium
CGATCGCAGCGGCATACCAGATCATGCCGCCCGCAGTCCGAGCCAGATTCCGCGCGGCGGCAGCGGGGACGATCAAGAGAGCCGTGACGAGGAATACGCCGACCGCCAGGACTGAATAGGTAACGACGAGCGCAGTCAATACCGCAAATAGATACTGGAGCAGGTCCACGCGCGCACCTCGAACTTTGGCCACCGTAGGGCTGAGCGCCATGAGCGTCAGGCGGTTGTACGCGATCGCCTGATAAACCGCGATGGCGGCTACTAGTGCGGCCAGGATCCAGATATCGGCTTCGCCGATCGTCAGGATATCGCCGAACACGAAGGTTTGGACGTCGCGGGCCAGGCCCTCCTGCCTGCTGATCACCGCAAGCCCGAACGCCACGACCGCGCTGAACGTTACCCCGATCGCAGCATCGCTGGAGAGCCGGCTGCGGAGCTGCAGCGCCACGATCCCGACGGCGACAAGCGCGCCGAACGCCGGCATCGTCCACCGTGGATTCATGGATGCAAGGAGGCCGATCGCAACACCCGCGAAGGCGGAATGACTGATCGCATCCGAGAAGAAGGCCATCCGGAGATTGATCACATGCACCCCGAGCGTTCCAGCCGCCGGCCCCAGAAGAGCCAGCGCCAGTAGCGCCCGCTGCATGAATCGGGCGTCCATGCCGTCGAACGGAAACAGCCGCCCCAGAAGCTCGAGGATCGGGCCGAGATCAGGCATCGGCGGGACTCCCCTGCTGTGCGGATGTCGCCGATGCGAAATCGACCAGGCCCAGGTGCGGTCCGAACGTCCGGGCAAGGGTCTCCTTCGTCAGGACCTCACGGGGAGGTCCTGAGGCCACCAGGTAGCCGTGGAGACAGAGGACATGCGTAGCATGGTAAGCCACGGTGGCGAGATCGTGGCTTACCATCACCTGAGTGAAGCTCCGACGGCGTCGGAGATCCTCCACCAGCTCGCAGAACATCCGCTCGCCTGCCAGATCCATCCCTGCTGTCGGTTCATCAAGGAGGAGGAGTTCCGGGTCATCCAGGAGGGCATACGCGAGCAGAACCCGCTGCAGCTCGCCCCCCGATAGGCCTCCAAGCGGCTTACGGATCAGATCCTGCCCTTCGACGATCTCCAGCATCTCCGCGGCGCGATCGCGAGACCGGGCGCTGACACCGAGCCAGAGCGGCTTTGATTGCGCCGAGGCCATAAACTCGGCCACCGTCACAGGCATGTTGCGATCGAAATCCAGGCGCTGCGGCACGTACCCGCACCGAAGGGGACGGCCGTTCGGTCCCGTCGCGATCTGTATCGTGCCCGTATACCGGACGAGGCCGAGGATGGCCAGAAGGAGAGACGTCTTGCCGGATCCGTTCGGACCCACGATCATTGTGAGGCTGCCCGCAGGTATGGCGGCGGTAACTTCCTGCAGTATCGGCACTCCGCCAATGGCGATACCGACACCGGTTAAGGTGACAGCGGCCGCAGGGGTGTCGCCCGGGACGGAACTCACGGTTTGCCGCTCCGCCCGAGGACATGCACTAGAGTCCGCAGGTTACGCCGCATCGCGCGCTCGTAATAATCCGGCTCCGGATCCTCGGGTCCCTGCACCACGGGATCCAGAATCGCCAACGGAATACCGATCTCCGCCGCAATGGTCTGCCCCAGACGAGAGCCGCTCCCTGGCTCGACGAACAGAGCGGCAGGGTGAAGGCGTTGCGCGCGCCGTACGATCTCGATCAGTTCCGAGGGGCCCGGATCGGATTCCGGATCCGCGCGAACCACGGCGGCAACCTCGATACCAGCATCGTCGGCGAGATAGTCAAACACATCGTGATCCGTGATGATCCGTCGATTGGGCATGGACGCCAGCTTCGTTCGGAAGTCATCACCCAGCCCCTCCAGCCTCCGCGCGAGGCTCCGGGCATTACGCTGGTACATCGCCGCCCCGCCCGGATCGTAACGGCCCAGAGAGGCCGCAACCGATCGGGCCATCGCGGCGTAGCGCCACGGGCTGGCGAAGAGATGGGGATTCGCGCTCGTTTGCCTGGCTGAAGATCCGCCCCTGTGCAGGGAACGGTCGACATCCCGCGACGCGACGATGATCGTACCGTTCGGACGGACGCGCCTGTAGGCCGCGCTCGCATAGTCATCCAATCCCAATCCGTTGACGATCAGAACGTCCGCTGAGGCAAGCCGACGGGCATCCTGGGGCGCCATCACGTGTTCATGGGCGCAGCCGAGATCGGCGGCAAACAGCCGTTCCGTTTGGACCGAGGACCGTCCGTCGGTCACAGATCTCGTCATCAGCCAGACGGGATACGTGGCGCAAAGAACGCGAACGGTTCCGGTTGGGCGGGTAGGCACTGGCCGGGGCCGGCACCCGACCGCGCCGAGGATCATCAGCGCGGCCCCAAGACCAACGATCGGTCGCCACTTCAACACCGTGAGCTCCTAATGCAAATGCAGTCGCATTTGCATTATGTCACAGTACGCGGTATCCTGTGCAGTCGAAGGAACATCACCATGCAGCGCAAGACCAGCCAGCGCAACGCGATCCTGGACGCCCTTCGGGGCGCCGGACGGCCCATGAGCGCCGAAGACTTGACCGGTCTGGCCAGGACGTCGGTCGCGAGTCTGAATCGAGCGACGGTCTATCGCAACCTTCGGCTATTGATCGGAGCAGGGCGAGTGCGGCGCCTGACTCACCCCGAGCTGGGTCCGCTCTATGAGCTGGCGGACCTCGATCATCACCACCACTTCCACTGTCGGCTGTGCGACCGCGTGTTCGAGATTCCCGGCTGCGCGCTCGACGTCCGGATCGCGACGCCGCCGGGCTTTCGTACCGACGATCACGAGGTATTCCTGTACGGGAACTGCGCGGATTGCCGGGGCTAGCCGGGCTCGGTTCTCACGCTCGCGCTCGGGCAGCCTCCAGCGCCTTCCAGGCCTGCGCGACGATCTCATCGACCTGCTGCTCGCTTTCGAAGCCGACCACCATCAAGTCGATAGCCTTGCTGTCCAGACTGTATCGGATCGATTCGTACGCGCGCTCGAGGCGGTCTGCGCCGCGAGCCATCTTCCCTTCGGCCAGGACCTTCATGCCGATGACGCCCTTACCGGCTGTCCTCATGCGCTTGAGAACGGCGAGGATATGTGGCGGACATGCGGCCGGCTCGACCCCGGGCGGCACGTCCATGTACTGGCCCCACGGATTGTAACGCGCGAGGTCGACATCCACCCATCGCTCCGCGGCGGCCGTCTCGAGGGCGCCAAACTCGTGGCAGGACACCCCGTGGGCCCGAATCGCCCCCTTCCGTTTCAGCTCCGCCAGCGTCTCCATGGCGCCCTGTAACTGCACGTTCCAATCCGCGCGCACCATACAATGGAGCAGAACGATGTCGACGTAGTCCGTCTGAAACTCGTTCAGGAAACGCTCGACATCGGCCCGGACACCGTCTGCCGTAACGCTGTTCGTCTTGGACTGGAGGACGACGCTCTTCCTCGGTATGCCGATGCTCTTCATCGCCCGACCGATGTACGGGTTCGAGCCGTACTGATCGGCGCAATCGAGGAAGGTGATCCCCTGTTTGTACGCATGCTCGACCATCGCGGTGAAGCGGTCCTGTCCCAATCGAGTCTGGTTCGATTGTTTCCCGGCGCCGATGGTGCCCGTGCCGAGCCCGATCAACCCCGCCTTCAGGCGGGTTCGGCCGATGCGTACCTGCGGAAGCCTCCTCGGCCCCGGTCCACTCCCACGGACAGCGCCGGTCAATGCGATCGCTCCGGCCATCGCGGCTGCGTCACGGACGAACTCCCGTCGGTTCATACCAAATATGCGCTCCCTTCATTCATTGCCGCTGCTCGCGGCCCAGCGGGCCGAATAGACCCTTCTCCGACAAGCGTAAAGCAATCGCCTGCACCGTATCGGGCAGATCCGTCGTGCCGACGGAATAGTACAGGCAGACGATGACGCCATCCTTCAAGCGGACCGCACTCGGATAACCGCAGTCGTTGTTCATCGAGGTCCCGGCGAGAATCCGTTCTGACCGCGAGTTCCAGCTCCGACCGGCATCCTCGCTGAGCAATGCCATGATGCCATAGGGCGGGTGTCGGCGCCCAACGACCATCAGAATCCGCCTGCCGCCGAGCGAGACGAGATCGGCGGGATGCTCCGCGAGAGAGCCGTCGGATCCACCCGTAACGCGCTGAGGCCTGGACCATGTTCGGCCTCCGTCTTCGGAGGAGCAGATGTCGACCTGGCCCGTACCCGTTCGAAGCGCGGCGAGGATTCGCCCGCGCCCCAGGGGCAACAGGGTCGTCTCGTTGTGGGACGCCGCCGATATCAGCGACCAATCGGACCACGTCTCACCGTTATCTCGCGACCGAACGACGCCGGCGACCCATTCGCCAGCCCCCGGCGACGGCCGGTCCGGCCCCCGATAGTCAGGATCGACGAGCCCGTAGACCGACATGAGCGCGGTCCCATCCTCCAGAGTAACGATCCTGCCAAACGGCGAGCCAACCCGACCGATTGGCCCGGCGTACAGCCGCCGTTTCGCGCTCCAGGTCCGGCCGCCATCCCGTGATATCCTGTAGAACAACGAAAACGCGCCGGTCGCAGTGTTCCACGAGCCATCCGGGTTATAACACGTACACTCGGCGTAGGCCAGGACGAGCGAACCGTCGGCCATCTGTCCGAAGGCCGGATTCCGGTCATCCTCCGGCCCGTCGACGATTGCCCTCGGCGCCGACCAGCTCCTGCCTCCATCCCCGGATTCGATCCAATCCAGCCGACCGGCTCGGCCGAGATGCGGTGCGCCGCCTCTGAGCACGGCCGCCAATCGTCCATCCTTCAGGCGTGTCAGCACGGGGAAGTAGCCGCCCCCGCTCACCGCGATCACCGTGCGGTCGGGATCGTGGCGGCGTTCGCTTTCGTTCGGTACCGTCATAATGCCGAATACCAGCGCCATTCCGATCATGCTGATCACCGGAACGCCCTCTCTTATCATGAAATGATACATCACCGCACCGTCAACCGCCAGCGAGCAATCCCGGCCAAGGTCCAACGCCCGCGCTAATCGGCGATCAGGAACAGGCGACCGGCGCCCGCATCGAGCGATAACTGCAGTCCGGGCATATCGGGGCTGTCATCCCGGACCGGGATCTCCTTGCCAGTACGCGGGCAGACCTCCCGAACCTCATCGATAGGCGCTCCAAACTCCACCGTCGGCCAGGCGCCGTACGTGATGCTGTAGTTGTTGATCAATACGGCCTTTCGTCCGTCGGCGTGTCGAAACTGACCGAGAAGGTAATCGCCCGGAGTCAGCGAGCGGATCGGCGTGCCGACGAGCGCATCGGCTATGGTCGCGTCCGGCGCGATCCGACGAACCCCGACCGATGTCAAACGCATGATCGTCGGACCCAGGTTCTTCAACGCTCCGTTGACGCGGCGCGCTTCCTCATAGTGGCGGGTCTTCTCCCCTTCCGCCGTGATGATGGCCCCGCCTTTGGGAAACTCATCGCCCCGCGGCGTCCAGTAGCAGAAATACAGCACCCCTCTGGAGCCGTACGCGATGGAGGTGTAGACTTGCCAGCGGATCTGCGCTTCGGTAGGATCGCTATGGGGACCAAACGGCATCACGTTGAAGAAGTTCCAGTGGGGTATGCCCTTCCGAAGCGCCTCGGTGCGCATAACCTCGAGGTTGGTGCAGTACGCGTCCCGCCCGTCCGCATCGGCCCGCATGATCGGGTAATGGTCCATGCTCAGGACATCCACCCCCACCTCATCGACGAAG
>JABWBA010000048.1 GCA_013360745.1 Chthonomonadales bacterium
ACGGGTTTGTAGCCCCCTCTGGACTTGAAGTAGACCATCAGCAGGAGATAGCTGACGAGCATGAAGGCCGGGAAGATCGCGACTGCCCGAAGGGCTTCCTTCTTGCCGGCGTCGCTCAGGGTATGGACCGACTCCTTGTCCTCGCTCGAAGAGAGCCCCTCAACCTTGGTTGGGTCCACCGCCTCGTATTTGCCGAAGACCCAGTTCTTCTCCGATGCGACCTGGGCATGGAGGGCCGGGCGCTCGGTCTGGAGCTTGTTGTTGACGGAGCTGTCCTGAATGTAGCCGAGAAACACCGCGCCGACGGTGCCCACGGCCAGCATGCCGATGCCGCTGACGCCGTTGAGGGTCATGGCGCCGCCCTTCGGGAACTGCTCGGCCACGACGCCGAGCATCGCAGGCCAGAAGAAGGTCTTGCCGACGCCGTAGATCGTCGCCGCGATCAGGATCGTGGCGCCGACCGCGCTGGATAGGAAGAGCAGACCGAGCATCGCGAGCGCGGCGGCGATGGAGAGGAGCCCCAGCGGCGAAAGGCGATGGACGATGCTGCCGGCGACGAACCGGAGGACCATCATGATGAAGGAGGTGTAGACTAGGATCCATCCGGCGTCGATGCTGAGCTTCTTCATCTCGGGTCCCATGAGATCGGTGACCCAGGTGTCGGTCCCCAGCTCCGTCGTCGCCAGCGGCATCATGATGAGAACAAGGATGACGAAGAGGAAGCGGCCGGGGGCAAAGCCGGTCGCCGCGCCGTAGGCGAGGGTTGCGGCGATGATCAGGGTCCAGATCAGCCACTGCTCGAAACCGAAGACGCTGCCGATCTCCTTGATGACAAGAAAGGCGACGATGAAGGCGCAGATGACGCCGAACTCGCGCAGCATGTCCCGATAGGAAACCCCGGCCGCTACCCGCTCATGGATCGGGAACTTGCGCCCGAGCATGAAGACGCCGTAAACGATGGTCGGGATGAAGACCAGGCCGATCTTCACCTTCCAGTTGGAGTCGGGTCCCAGGATGATGTTGAGCAAGCCGCCGAGCACAAGCCCGCCCGGCCAGCCCGCGTGCAGGATGCTCAGCCATTTCACCTTCTCGCGGGGGAAGAGCGTTGCAACGACCGGGTTGATGACGGCCTCGACCGTCCCTGCGGCCAGCGCTCCGAGCAGAGAGCCGATGTAGAACGCCATATACGGGTTGCTCGTGCCGGGCGCCATGATGGTCACGGCCGCGAAGAGGATGTGGCACAGGAAGGCGAAGACCATGGCCTTGCCGTAGCCGATCTTGTCGATGACGAGGCTGAACAGGATAATGCTGATGGAGAACGGCCAGAGCCCGACGCCGAGGATCCGTCCCTTCTCGGTTTCGTCCCAGCCGAACTCGGCGCCCCACTGCCCGATGAGCATGGAACGCGTGACGAAGCAGAACGACGTGGCGACGAGAGCGGAGAAACACGCCCAGAAGAGCAGCTTCCGCTGCCCGTCTGATGTCCCCTCCGATGCTCCGGCCGCCATGGCGGCGCCATCACTCATGAACGCCTTGCCTCCTTTCGCATCTTTGAAATGGAAATCCAGCGATGAAGCCTGTGCGACTTGCGTACCAATGAGACCCCACGTCCTATTGGCGATGGCCGCTGATGATTCCTGCCTGCACGCTCAAGGCCGCGCAGCAGGGAGCGCCTCCATCGGCTTGAACTCCCACCACCCGGCCAGTTCCCGCTGGTCGCCGAAGTGGGCGGAATCGATCAGCTCGCTCTGTCCAGGCGGCAGGATGCTGACGCCCCGGATCGAGGGCGTCGCGCACTCGACGATCTGGATGTAGGTGCCCCGATCCGTCGAAGGAATCGACGCGAGGGGCTTGAAGTTGATCCGACCGCGGGTGTACCTCCAGAGGGAGGGTTCGGCGCCGAGCTTCTTCGCAAGGGATTCGACCGCCCTGTTCAACGCCTGGATCATCACCGCCTGGGCGGTGCGCCCCTTCAGGTAGTCGTACTGCACGGGCACAGAGGATCGGGCGCCCTTGAGGATGTGGACGATCAGGCTGGGCTGCATCGCCAGGTTGAACATGTCCTGGCCCTGGAGCTTGATGAAACCGAAGGGTCTGGCGAAGAGATCCTCGCGGAGCTCCTTGAGCCATGCGTCGAAGACGGTCTTGGCGACGCTCCCTTCAGAGGCGTGGCCGTCCCAGGCGAACAGGTATCCCATCACCGACCGGGCGCCGGCCGTGGGCGCCGCATCCGGACGGAACGAACGCTGTCGAAGCGCGCTCCGCAGCATAGGCATCAGGACGTGCGCGGAATAATCATAGGTGCCGATATCGATGAGTATGTCCCGGAGGTCCTGGGGGGCGATGCTTGGTTTGGCAGCCAGAAGCTGCGCGATCCGACCGTTGTGAAAGACTTCGCCCCAGGCCGGCGTATCGCCGTTATCCCACCAGACAGCCGGCTTATTGTTCCAGTTGGCCATGAAACCCTGGGACGGATTGATAAGATGGGGCATCGCGGAGAATGGGAGGATGCCCCGCCATTCATGGTCGCCCTCGCCGGGGGTCGGGAGGCGGGGATCGACTCCCGGTGCCCGCACGGGGGTCAGGCCGCAGAACCAGAAGCCGATGTCGCCGGCCTGGGTGGCGCACAGCCAGTTGTGCGAGGTCGGGATCAACGCGCACGCTTTCTCGAAGTCCTGAATGGTCCGGGATCGGGCCATCGCGGCGATGGCGGCGAAGGTCTCCAGCTCCCGATCCCAATAGCTCGCTTTGCGGGCGTACGCCTTCCGGTTCTTCTCGTCGATCTGCACGACGGGGCCATGGACCGTTCGCAGGCAGGTCATCTCGACGGCTTTGCCGTCGCGCACCGTGATGGTCTCGGTCCGAGCCTCCATCGGCCTCCATTCGCCCTGGAACCGATAGAGCCGGTTATCCGTGGGATGGAGCGTCTCGACGAAGATATCGGTCTGATCGTTGACGCCGGTGGTCGTGCTCCAGGCTAGATAGGCGTTGTGGCCGATGAGGACGCCCGGGATACCGGGGAACCCCATGCCGATCACGTTGATGTCGTCGGCCTGCAGGTGCACCTCATGGGCGATCTGCGGCGTCCGGAAGCCCATCTGGGGGCCGCCGACGAGGAGCGCATGGCCCGTGGCCGATTTCTTCGCCGAGACGACGATGCAGTAGGAGCCCCATCGGGTCATCAGCCCCATCCGATTGGCCAGCTCCAGGCGGGCCTCCTGCGAGACCACGGCGGCCGCCCGCCGGAGCACATCGGGGTCGGCAGAGGCCGGGAGCGAGAGGCTGGGCGCGGTTACCGTACCGTCCGGAGAAGCCCAGTGAGGCGTTCCGGGCCAGCGACGGCCGTCTGCGCCCGGGGGTATCGTCGTAGGGGATGCCGGATCGTTGCGCCAGAGGGCGTCGTTGAAGAGCCGGTACGCGTCCTTTTTGTTCATACCGGTAAGGAACGAGAGGATCAGCTGATTGCGCAGTTCGCCCCCTTCATCGCCGCCGAACCGCCGCGCCATCATCTGACCGATCGCCACGGTGTCCGTCACGCGCCACGGCCGGATCGAGCCCAGATCGAGACCGTTCTCGGCGCCCGGATAGTTCGCCGCCATGCGCTTCGCCCCCGCCGGTTTGGCCTGTTCCAGATAGGCGTTGACGCCGGCGGCATAGGCCTCCAGCATCGCCTTGAGCTCTGCGGGGAGGCGGCCGAACTGAGCCAGCCGCTCGTCTTCGGTGTACCCGTCCACACGCGTCTCTCGATCGGCATTAAGGGCCGACGCGCCCACCAGTTCGGCCATCTCTCCGCGGGCTGCCCGTCGGTTCAGGTCCATTTGCCCGAGCCGGTCCTCCGCGATGGCGTAGCCGTTGCCGAAGCATGCGGCAGTGAGGGTGGCCGCGCGGATATGGGGAACACCGTAGGCGTCTCGACGGACGGTGACCTCGAGGCCCTGATATCGGAGCGTGAGAACGTCGGATGGCGCCGCCGCTGCCTGGTCGAGCCACAGGTGCGGGCTCAGACAAAGCAGCGCGGCGAGCAGACGGATGCTGCATCGCATGGGTCAATGATCTCCTCTCGGTGAGGATTCGGTCTCCGGCGCCTCCCTCCTGCGTACAGCCGTTCGGAAACGCGGCGCATGGCCCGCGAAGGAATCGGCGGGCGCACCCAGAAACAAAGCAGCACAGGTCTCGCGATGCTGCCTTCCGTTATGGATGGTGTCGGATCCAGGCGAGTCCGGACGGAGGCTCGGAATGCAGAAACGGCTCAACGAGCGCCTCGGGCGATCGTACCTTGCGGCGACGTCGGCGCTTGCCGTCTGCTTCTTGCTGCCCTTAGCGGGTAATGGCCAGGGCCGTCCCGCCGGCGCTCGTGCGGCAGCCATCCTCGACGGGTCCGCGTTCACGGGCGGGGCCGCTGCGCTGTACGGTTCGGTGCACTACGGCGAGGGGCCGGTGAACTACGTCTATGCCCAGCCCAACGGCCCGCGCGCGAGCATGGAAGCGCCGTTCGTGATCACGGAGTCGTCGACGGGCGTTCCGATGTTCCTCTACCTGCGGGGCCGGGACGACGACGTGCCGTCCACCTGCCGCATCGCCGTCGAGATCAACACGACGCGTATCTTCGAAGGCCCTTCGGGCTTTCCGTCCGACTCCTGGGCGGTCCGTTCCATTCCCATCCCGAGCGGGGCGCTCAAACCGGGGGCGAATACGCTCACCATTCGTAATATCGAAACGAACGGCGATATTGGCGTTCCTCCCTGGTTCATGGTCTCCCGCGCAGCGGTCGCCCCGGCCGGGTACACGCTGGGCCATGATCTCCTCCGCGACTTCCGGTTTACGCTCCCGGCCGATGAGCGCCCGTTCCCCGAACCCCTGGAGCCGGGAATGAAGCCCGGCTTCGCGGTGCGGGGCATCAAGGGTTGGCTGTGGAAGCCCGAGCAGTACCTGGCGGAGATCCCGTGGCTGGTTCGGTGTCGCATGAACTTCCTCATGAACTGCTACGGCAGCATGTGCGATATCGAGCGCCACCCATGGGGCGACCCGGACGTCAACCGATGGTGGGAGCCGCTGCCCGAACCCAAGAAGCGCGCCTACGAGAAGGTCGTCCGATTGTGCCAGCGTTCTGGCATTCAGTTCTGCTTCAGCATGAACCCGAATATCTGCACCCGTCGGATCGTCCGCTACGGCTCCGCCGAGGATCTGGACCTGCTCTGGCGGCACTATTCGTGGATGCAGGGTCTCGGCGTCCGCTGGTTCAATCTCTCGCTGGACGATATCGCCGAGGGCAAGGACGCGGCAGGCCAGGCACGGTTTGTCAACGCTCTCTACAGACGCTTGAAGGAACGGGACCCGGGCGCCAGGATGATCTTCTGTCCGACCTACTACTGGGGCGACGGCTCCGGCTCCGAAGCAAAGCCCTACCTGGAGACCCTGGCGCGGGAGCTGGACCCGTCGATCTACCTGTTCTGGACCGGCGACGCCGTCGTCGGCCCGATCACCCGCAAGGGCGCCGAGGCATTCCGACGGATCTCGGGCCATCGACTGTTTCTCTGGGATAACTACCCGGTCAACGATGCCCAGCCGACGCTCCATCTGGGACCGGTCGTGCAGCGTGACGCCGATCTGTGCGCCGCCGTAGACGGCTACATGGCCAACTCGATGCACAGCCAGAACGAGATCAACCGTATCCCGATCTTCACCTGTGCCGATTACGCCTACAATCCGCCAGCCTACGATCCCGAGCGGTCCATCGGCCAGGCGATCCTGCATCAGACCGAGGACCGGAAGGGACGTGCGGTCCTGCACGATCTCGTCGAGTCCTATCCCGGAAGTCTCATCTTCGGCGTGGCGCAGGTTGGCCATAACGCCGTCCGGGATCGGTTCGGCCGCATCGTGGCGCTGCCCCACGGACGCCCTGCCGCCCAGGCCTACGTCGAGAGCCTTCGCAGCCTCTTGAAGCGGATGGACGGGGCGTTCCCGCGACGCTATGCGGCAACGAAGGCCACGATCCGGAACGATATCGCATGGATGGAACAACGTCTGGACGTACTGAACCCGTAGCCGAAGATCTCGGCGCCGCGCGCAAGCTGCACATCGTACTCGCACGAACTGGCCTATCTCGGTTCGGGTCGTTTCGGGATCGGGCCATCGCCGCTCTCACGCTGATCGTCTTCGCAACGTTCGTTCTGGTGGCCCCGTTTCGACCGGAACTGGCTGTCCGATTGGCCGCCAAGGATGGCCATGACGGCGCATTCATCGAGATTGCGACCGTGGTGGTCCTGCTCCCCGGGATCGGTATTGGACTCGCGGGCCTTGCGCTTCGGCGTACGGCTGCTCCGTGGGTCCGGGTCTGGCTGGCCCTCTGGACTCTAGCCGCGATCTTTTTTGCCAGCGAGGAGTGCAGCTGGGGACAATGGATTTGGGGCTGGGAGACGCCCGCCGCGGTGGCGGGGCTCAACCGGCAGGGAGAGACCAATCTGCACAATATCAGCACGTGGCTGAACCAGAAGCCGCAGGCGTTCGGCGAGATCTTCATCTTTCTGGCAGGTGTCGTGCTGCCCGCATTGGCGCTGATCGATGTCCCTCAATCGTCTTCGGTCCTGCGCGGAGGACGGGCGTCGTGGATCCTCGCCGCTCCCAGTCTGATCCCGGCCGGACTGCTCCATGGGACAACGAAGGTATGCTGCTGGCTGGTGGGACCGCAGCGGCTGACTCTGGGCGCACCCGAGGTACAGGAGTTCGCGATCGCCTGGTTCATGACTCTGTACCTGTGGTCGCTGGTGGGGCGGATGGGACAAGAGAGAACGGACATCAGGGCGATATCGGCGAGTCCGGCAGGAAGTTAAGCCCTCCGCGGCGCATAGAACCGGTAGAGATCCGGCCGACCGGCTGAGACCGGCTTCAGGCCGCCAGGAGGCATGCTCGTGTCCAACATCCCCATTGGCGTTCAACTATATTCGGTGCGCGAAGAGTGCGCCAGAGACCTGCCCGGCACCCTCGCGGCGATCGCAGCCATGGGCTACGACGGCGTGGAGTTCGCTGGGTATTACGACCACACCGCAGCCCAGCTTCGCAAGATGCTCGATGATGTCGGCCTGAAGTGCTGCGGCACCCACACCGGCCTCAACACGCTCCAGGGCGACGCGCTTGCCGCAACCGTCGAGTTCCATCAGACTCTGGGCAATCCGTACCTCATCGTCCCCTGGATCGATGAATCGATGCGCGCGGATCGGGCCTCGTGCCAGGCGACCGCAGCGATCTTCAATGAGATCGCAGCGAAGCTCGCGCCACACGGCATGAAAACCGGCTATCACAACCATCATGTGGAGTTCACGCCCGTGAACGGCGAAACCCCATGGGACAGCCTCTTTACCGCAACGGACAGTTCCGTCGTCATGCAGCTCGATACCGGCAACGCCCTCGCGGGCGGCGCCGATCTTGCCGCGATCCTTCACAAGTTCCCGGGACGGGGCGCCACGCTCCACCTCAAGCCCTACACGACGGCGCTCGCCGCCGAAGGCGGTATGGAGGCGGGATACCGCCCCCTCATCGGCCTGGATGAGGTCCCCTGGCGCACGGTCTTCGATCTCGTGGAGCAGGCGGGTGGCACTGAGTGGTACATTGTGGAGTATGAGAGCGACGCTTTTCCGCCGCTCGATGCCGTCGACCGATGTCTCAAAGTCCTGCGGGCCTGGGGCAAATAGCCGACCGCAGCGAGCCAACGATCGATCCCCCCGGCCTTGCGGTTCCGGGCCGGGGGTTTTCTATGCCCTCCGCTCCGTTCGCGGCTCCGGGCTCCGTTTGCTCGGCCTTGTCCTCCTCACCATGACCTGTGCACAGGCCTCCAACGGTGCGGATCTGCGTCTCTGGTACGCCGAACCCGCAACCGTCAGCGGCGAGAAGGAGGAAGGCTGGAGCTGGCAGAACTCCCGGGCATGGACCCGGGCGCTCCCCATCGGCAACGGTCGGATGGGGGGTATGGTCTTCGGCGGCGTGCCGACGGAGCGGATTCAGCTCAACGAACAGTCGCTGTGGTCGGGATGGCCCCAGGACGCCGACAACCCCGATGCCGCCGCTGCCCTGCCGGAGATACGCAGACTGCTCTTCGAAGGCAACTACGTGGAGGCGCAGAAGCTCACCTACGAGCGTCTGGTCTGCCGCGGTCCGGGCTCGGGCGGGGGCAACGGCGCCAGCGGTCCGTACGGTTCCTATGAGACGCTCGGCGACCTGCGCATCGCGTTCAAAGACCAACCGAAGCCCACGAGCTACCGCAGGGAGCTCGATCTCGACAAGGCCATCGCGACGGTCCTCTACACCTCCGGAGGCATTACCTACCGGAGGGAGATGTTCGTCTCGTTCCCGGCGCGCGCGCTGATCGTCCGCTTGACGGCGGATCGTCATCGCTCCATCTCGTTCACGGCACGCCTGTCCCGCTCGGAGGTCGGTGCGACTTCGGCCGACGGCCCTCGAGGCCAGACGATGCGGGGGACTCTTTCGGACGGTAAGGGGCTGAGGTACACCGCGCGCATGACCGTTCAGGCGCTCGGCGGCCGCACCATCGCGGCGGAGGACGGTGTCCGAGTCGAAGGCGCCAACGCCGTCACGATCTTCGTCGCGGCGGCGACGAGTTTCCGCGGGGCGAATCCGGACGAGCTCACCCGATCGGGCCTCGATGCTGCCAGCGCAAGGGAGTACGCCGCGCTGCGACGGGAGCATATCGCCGATCATCAAAGCCTCTTCCAGCGGGTCGCATTGAACCTCGAAGGCGAGGATCATCGGGAGCTGCCCATGGACCGGCGGCTGGCGGCCTACTCGTCGGGAGCTGAGGACCGCGGGCTCGAGGCGATGCTCTTCCAGTATGGCCGCTATCTTCTCATCGCCTCATCGAGGCCGGGAGGTCTGCCGGCGAACCTCCAGGGGCTGTGGGCCGAGAGCATCCAGACCCCGTGGAACGGCGATTACCACCACAACATCAACGATCAGATGAACTATTGGGCGGCCGAGACCACCAATCTGGCCGAATGCCACGAGCCCTTCCTCCGGTTCATCGAGAGCCTCGTCGAGCCCGGTCGGAGGACGGCGAAGGTGCAGTACGGCCTGGACGGCTGGGTGGTGCATACAATCTCGAACATCTGGGGCTTTACGTCGCCGGGCGAGCACCCGAGCTGGGGTCAGTACCCGGCCGCGGCCGGCTGGCTCTGCAGCCATCTCTGGGAGCGCTGGCTCTTTGGCGGTGACCGGCGCGACCTGCAGCGCGCCTATCCGGTTCTCCGTGATGCCTGCCGGTTCTATCTCGGTTTCCTTGTCGAAGAGCCCGAACATCGCTGGCTGGTGACCGCTCCCTCCAACTCACCGGAGAACGCGTTTCGGACGGCCGACGGACAGACGGCGTCGGTCTGCTACGGTCCGACGATGGATATGGAGATCCTGCGGGAGCTCTTCGCCCATACGGCGACGGCCGCTCGGTTGCTGGGGCGGGATGCGGACCTTGCCGTCCAGCTGGACGAGGCCCGTTCGCGCCTGGCCCCTCTGCAGATCGGCAAGCATGGCCAGCTGATGGAGTGGATCGAGGATTTCGAGGAAGCCGAACCGGGCCATCGTCATATGTCTCATCTGTACGGCCTCCATCCGGGATCCGAGATCACCCCCAGAGGAACCCCCGATCTGGCGAAGGCCGCGCGGATCTCGCTCGAACGGCGTCTGGCGGCTGGCGGCGGCCATACCGGCTGGAGCCGTGCATGGATCATCAGCTTCTTCGCCCGTCTTGAAGACGGCAACAAGGCGCTTGAGAACCTCCGTGCGCTTCTCAGCGCTTCCACGCTGCCGAACCTGTTCGATAACCACCCGCCGTTTCAGATCGACGGTAACTTCGGCGCGACGGCTGGCGTGGCGGAGATGCTCCTCCAGAGCCACGCCGGCGAGATCTCGCTGCTGCCCGCGCTGCCTCAGGCCTGGGCTTCGGGCAGCGTGGAGGGATTGGTGGCCCGGGGCGGGTTCGAGGTATCGCTCCGCTGGGCGCAGGGCCGTCTGATCGAGGCACGGATCGCGGCGCGCCGACCGGGCGAAGTCCGGCTGCGCTACGGAGATCGGACCGCTACAGCGAAAGCGGCTGCCGGGACGACGCTGGTTTGGAACGGGAGCGAGGCGACTCCGCGCCGGATCGACGGCAGGAGCCGCACAGGATCGAGCGGCGAACGATGAACAGCGCCTCCATCGCAATCGTCGGCAGTGACGATCAGCAGGCCGAGCGATACGCGGGTCTGATCACCGGCCTGCCCCAGCACGGGGTCGTGGGACGTTATGCCCATGTCGGCGCTCTTGAGGCCGAGAAGCGGCCGTCCATCGCCGATATTGTCATCGTTTGTGAACCGGCTCCGGAGCCGTCTCTATTCGATCGGCTGCGCGCCACGGCAGCCACCGAGGGAGCGCTGCTCGTGGCCGTCGCGACGCCGCCCGGCCAGCAGACGACGGAAGCGTCAACCGGGCCGGATGATTGGATACCGCCCGACGCCGACGATGCCGAAGCGCTCCGTCGGCTCCAGATTCTCGTTCGGCTCAAGCGCTCGGAAGACCGACTGGCAGCGGCCAACGTGCGCATTCGCGCGCTCACTGCGGAGCAGGCCGCGATCCTGCGCCAGGCTCAGGAACGATACCGTGCGCTGGCGCATAATGCGTCCGAAGGGGTCGCCATCATCGATCAAGAAGGTACGGTTCGCTATATCACCCCGGCTCTAGAGCGGCTTCTGGGCTGGTCCGATGATGAGGCCCGCGCCCTGAGTCTGTTCACCCTCCTTCACGAGGACGACATCGACAACGTCCACGCCATCTGGGAGGATCTGCTGAAAAGCGCCATGGCCACAGCAGCCCTCGAGATTCGGGTTCGCGATCGGCGTGGATACTGGCGCTGGCTCCGCGTCGTCGCGAGCAATCAGCTCCAGGTTCCGGGCGTCTACGGCATCGTGCTCAACTGTGAGGATATCGAGGATCGGCGGCGCTTTGCCGCGGCGCTGGAGGCGAGCCGTATCCGATACCGACGCGTGCTGGACACCGTCCAGGAGGGGATGTGGACCACCGATGAGCGGGACCGTACCACTTCGGTGAGTCCCCAGCTTACCGTCATGCTCGGCTACCGCGCGGATGAAATCCTGAGGCGGCCGCCAACGGATTTTATGGCGCCGGAGGACATCCCGGCCTATCTTGAGCGGATGGCACAGCGGGCGCAGGGCGTCCTCGATTCGTATGAGCAGCGCTTTATCCGGAGCGACGGTTCGATCCTCTGGACGCGGATCGCCGGCAGCCCCATCTTCGATGAGAACGGTACCTACGTAGGCTCGCTCGGCATGCTGCAGGACATCACGGAGCAGAAAGCCGCGGATGCAGCGCTCAGGGCGTCGGTAGCCCGTTTTGCCGCGCTCATCGAGAACGCTCCGGGTCTCGCTGTGCAGGAGCTGCGGCGGGATGGCACGATCGGGCTCTGGAACCGTGCATCGGCGGAGATCTACGGCCACAGCTCGGACGAGGCGCTGGGATCTCGGATCCAGGACCTCGTCCTGGACCCGGAGGACAGAAGGGCTTTCGAGAACGTCCTGGACAGTATCTGGCAGACCGGCGAGCCGACGCCGCCATCGGAGTGGCACGTGCGGCATCTGGACGGGACCGATCGATGGGTCCTCTCGACCATGGTGCCGATCACCGTACGGGAAGAGGTCGAGTGCGTCTATTGCATGGACATCGACATCACCGCCCGCAAAGCCGCGGAGGACGAACTGCGCCTGTCCCGTGCGGCGCTGGAAACTCTGAATCTCGATCTGGAACGGTTGGTCGAACAACGGACAGTCGCGCTCAAGAGCGCGATCGACGACCTCGATGCCTTCGCCTTTAGCGTGACCCACGATCTCCGAGCGCCGCTCCGCGCCATCAACGGCTTCTCCGCGGCGCTGCAGGAGGATGCCGGCCCCCTGTTATCCGGCGAGTCCGTCCGATATCTGCAGTTCATCACGGAAAACGTCCTCCTGATGAACCAGCTGATCGAGGATCTTCTGACCTTCTCCCGATGCGGCCGGCAGCGTCTATCCATCCGGAAGCTCGATATGAAGGCCGTGGTCGATCAGGCGCTCCGCATGCAGGATCCGGCCTCGCTGGGCCGATGCGATATCCGGATCGGGCCCTTGCCCGAGGCCTATGGCGATACAACGCTCACGACCCAGGTCATGGTGAACTTGCTGAGCAACGCCGTGAAGTACTCGCACACGAAGGAGCAGCCCATCATCGAGGTCAGCGGCGTCCGGGGCTCCGATGGATGGAACACCTATCTGGTGCAGGATAACGGCATCGGCTTTGATATGCTCTATGTCGACCGTCTCTTCGCCGTCTTTCAGCGCCTCCACTCGAGCGATGAGTACGATGGGGTCGGCGTGGGACTGGCAATCTGCAAACGAATCATCAAACGCCATGGCGGGGACATCTGGGCGGAATCGGAGCCCGATCGCGGAGCTGCGTTCCGCTTCACGCTGCCCGCAACCGACCCCGGCGAACGCCTCGCTGTGGACGGTCCTTTTGATATGGGAGAGGAATCCGATGACCCCGCGTGAACGCTTCATCGCAGCCCTGGAACGTCGCCCGCTGGAGGGCCGCGTCCCACACTTCGAGCTCGTGTTCTTTCTGACGATGGAGGCGTTCGGCAAGGTCCACTTTTCGCAGCGCCATTATGCGCAATGGGACCAGATGGAGGAGAAGGAGCGCCAGCTCCACCGAAACGAAATGGCGGATCTCTATATCGCCACGGCGGAGCGTTACGAGCACAACGCCATCTTTCTGCACCCGAATCCCGGCTCGCTCGATGAGGTCGTCCGCCTGATCGACTTGATCCGGGACAAGTCCGGCGACCGCTACTTCCTCATGATGCACGGCGACGCCACCTTCGCAATCCCCGGCGGAGCCCACATGGAGGCGTTTGCCATACGCATGGCGGACGAACGGGACAAGGTCCATGCGGAAGCGGCCGCGATGGTGGACCACATGCTCGCGTACGCCGAACAGCTGCGCCGACGGACCAGCCTCGACGGCTTCGCGCTATGCTCCGATTACTGCCTGAACACGGGACCGTTCCTGAGCCCGCGCCAGTTCTCCGAGTTCGTCACGCCCTATCTGGCGCGGCTGCTGCAGGGCGAACGGGATCTCGGCTTCTATACGATCAAACACACCGACGGCAATATCATGCCGATCCTCGATCAGCTCGTGCAGGCCAACCCCCACGCGCTCCACTCCATCGATCCCCAGGCGGGCGTCGATATCGCCGAGGTCAAACGGCTGGTCGGGGACCGTGTCTGCCTGATCGGCAACGTCAACTGCGGTCTCCTCGACTCCGGTACCGAGGAGGAGGTCGTCGAGAACGTTCGGTACTCGCTGCGCCATGGGATGCCGGGATACGGCTATATCTTCTCGACGAGCAACTGCGTCTACACAGGGATGCGGTTGAGCCGCTACGAGCTGATGCTCGATACGTGGCGGCAGTACGGCAACTATCCCGCTGGCTGAACCGGCTCGTATCTGACCGAGCGGGATGGGGCAGGCGCACCGACCTGCCCCAATCAGCCTGGCTAATCGAGCATCGCGGCCGGGTCGCCGTGAAGCGGCGGCAGGGGCGCGGGTCGAACCGTTGCGCCGCCTTCCTCGTAGCTCTCCATCGCGGCCCATGTATACTCCAGGGCCGCCAGTGCGTCGCGCCCTGAGGCGCGGAGCGACTCGAGCGGCACTCCGTTCGTTATATCCTCGAGGAACGCGTGGATGCGGCGCGGGAAGGTCGCCCCGAAGTCCGTAATGCCCGTGTTCATGACGATGGGCTCATTGGAACCGCCTCCGGGGCGTTCCGCGTTGCCCGCCGCGTTGGGATCGGGCGACGGCCAGTAGGTCAGCTTCTCGATGCAGTTCTCGATGCAGAAGGTGCCCCGCGTGCCGGCGACTTCCAGGCTCCACCAACCGCCCAGGCCGTAGGTCGCGTCGCCCCGCTGGCTCAGGAGATAGCCGACGCAATCGTTGGCGAAGCGCACATGGATGCTCACGGTCGAGAGCATGGTGTCCTGTTCCTTCCGCCGGAACCAGGGCCGGTTGACGAAGGCCTGAACGTGGGTGACATCGCCGCAGAAATGCCGCATCACGCTGAAGGGATGGGAGAGGAACGCCTTGAAATGGGCGTAGGGGAACCCCCACCACCGGGAGTTGCGGTTGGCGCCGTAGACTCCTTCGCCCGCCGAGAAGCCCATCTTGTGGAGACAGTAGACGAGCTCGCCCACATGCCCCTGACGGATGTACTCCATCGCCTTCTCGGCCGGCGGCGTGAAATAGTGGTTCAGGTTACATCCGAGATAGACGCCTCTGTCGGCGGCGAAGCCGACCATCTGCCGCGCCTCGCCCACATCGTTCGACAACGGCTTCTCGACGAGGACGTGTTTGCCGGCATCGATCGCCTGCATAGCCGGCTCATAGTGCCAGCTTCCGTTTTCGTAGCCGCCAGTGGTCACGTCTACGATGTCCAGATCCTCGTTCCCCAGCATCTCCTGCAGCGAGCCGTAGGCCCGAACGCCGTATTTCTCCGCCGCGGCATCTGCCCTGTCCTTGACCACGTCGCACACGGCGACGAGATCGGCGAGATCGTCCGCAGCGTGCGCGGCAGCGTGCTGCATCCCGATCCCTCGTATCCCTACGATCCCGACTTTGAGAGCCATTGCCCCTTCCTTTCCGTTATGCGTCTCTGGCTGCGCCGCCCGCACGATCCCGTCCGACGGCCCTATCGTCTACCCCCGCGCCTTAGCCTGCAGCTTGGCCGCCTCTCCCGGGTTGCCGATGTGGAGCGTGTCATAGGCCTGCTGCGAACTCTTGAAGGGGCCGATCCCTTCGACCCCGTGCCAATCGCCCTGGTGGTGCATCGGGTTCGGCAAGCCGGTCTCCGCCTCCCTCCGGGCGATCCACGCATCCATCCGCGCGCGAAGATACGCGACGACATCGGGTTGGGCCTCGGCCAGGTTCACGTTCTCGTCCGGGTCCTGCACAAGGTTATAGAGCTCCACCGGAGGTTTGAAATGGAAGTCCGGCTCGAGCGCAACCATGAGCTTCCACTCCGGGGTTCGCCAGCCGTGCTTGCGCATCCATGTACATTCCGTGATGTAGATCTCCGTCTCGTGCGAGGCCGTTTCTCCCCGGGCCAGCGGCATGAGGCTGGTCCCATCGAAGGCGTCGGGAGCGTTGATACCGGCGAGGTCCAGGACCGTCGGCGTCAGATCCGGGTGACGGGAGTATCCCCTGACCCTGCGGCCCGACGGAACCCGCCCAGGATAGCGGAGGATCAGCGGGACATGGAGGACGCAGTCGTAGATACCGTGATGATCGAACCAGCATTCGTGGTCGTAGAGGGTCTCGCCGTGGTCGGCGGTGATCACCACGATGGTCTCATCGAGGATGCCCCGGGCCTCGAGCGCGGTGAAGAGCGTCTGGATCGCCGAGTCCATATAGGCGACCGCGCCGTCGTACTGAGCGATCACGTAGTCCTTGTCGCTGATCCCCGGCGGCATCCAGGCCGCGAAGTAATCGCAGAAGGGTTTGAAGCTCATCACGGGATCCATGGACCGATTCGTCGGGTCGCATTCATCGCCATGATAGAACATCCGTTCGAAAGGCGCGGGCGGCAGATAGGGGGAGTGCGGGTCCATGTGCCTGAGGAAGAGCAGCCAGGGCTTCTCCTGAGCGAGGAGCCGCTCCAGTTCCGGAATGGCGGTGCGGTTGAGGCACTCGGCCTTGGGCGATCGTCCCGAATCGTCCGGCCCCCAGCCCGGGAAACTCAGATAGGTATCGAAGCCGCGCGACGCCGGGTTGCCCTCGAAGCCGACGCTGGTCGTCGTATAGCCCGCTTCCTCGCGAAGGATCTCCGCCAGCGTTCGGATCTCCGAGCGCATCGGGCCGCGATGGCGCAGAGCGACAACCTGTGTTCCGAAGCAGTCGCGGCCGGTCAGCATGCCGGCATAGCCGCTCGTGGTCGGAATATGCGGGCTGATATGCTTCTCGAAGAGGGTCCCTTCGGCAGCCACGCGATCGATATGGGGCGTGGTCAAACGGTTATAGCCGTAGCAGCTCATGTTCCGGGCGCTGAGCGAGTCGATACCGAGAAAGAGGATGTTGGGCTTCTTGCCGCCCGTGCCGCTGTCCGCCATTGAGGATACTCCTTATCGTTGTCCTGCGGGCGTTCCGGTTCCGGGTTCGGCGCCGAACGTCCTCTTCTCAGGTTCCCGTTCCGCCCTCTCTTCTCCTCCTGCATTCCGCACGTCGCGAGGCCCGAATCTCGGCCAAAGCGTGCGCCGAAACCGAACGCATCTGCGTACAGGAACGTGGGAGCGATGTTCGCACCATACAGGATGTTCGACGAATCCATCCAGGGAGGCGTGGCGATGACTCTCTACACGATCGGGTATTCGGGTAAATCCGCTGAGGAGTTCTACGAGACCCTGCGGAAGGCGGGGGTGCGCAAGGTGATCGATATCCGGCTGCACCCCTCGGGTCAGCTCGCGGGATTCGCCCAGCAACGGGATCTGCCCTATCTGCTGGATCGCCTTGTCGACGGCTGTGTCTATGAATATCGGCTGGATTTCGCACCGACGCCCCAGATGCTCAAAGCCTACCGGGACGGCGGCACATGGGAGTCCTATATGGCGGCCTTCGAGGGCCTGATGGACGAGCGGGGCATCGCGGATGGGCTGTCGCCGGACGGTTTCGACGGGGCGTGTCTGCTCTGCAGCGAGCCGTCCCACAACCACTGTCACCGGGGCATCATCGCGGCGCGCATGGAGCGAGCCTGGCCGGACTGCCGCTTCACCCACCTCTGAGCCGAGGCCGGCGGCCAGGGCGTTCTATCGAGGGGCTCGGCGCCGAAGCGTCTTGCCCGGCCGTGCGCCCGTGGGCTTGCCGTCGGCTACCACCGGCACACCGTTGATCAGCACGTAGTCGATCCCCTCCGCATACTGGTGCGGCTCCCGGAAGGTCGCCCGATCGGTGACGGTGTCCGGGTCGAAGACGACGAGATCAGCCCACATGCGCTCCCGGATCAACCCTCGATCCTCGATCCGAAACGTCACGGCCGGGAGGGACGTCATCTTCCGAACGGCGTCCTCAAGGCTCAGCACGCCCAGCTCCCGAACATACCGCCCGAGCACGCGGGCAAAGGCGCCGTACCCTCTCGGATGCGGGACATCCTTGCCGAACTCCCGCACGCCGGAGTCGGATCCGATCATCGTGTTCGGATGCTTCAGGAAAACCTGCAGGTCCTCCTCGCCGATCCCATGGAACACGGCGCCGGCGCTCCCCGCCCCGTGCAGGTCGAGAATCAGCTGGATCTGGGCATCCAGGTCATCCTTCCCGATCCGCTGACGTGCCGCCTCGGGGATCGATCGGCCGTTGAGCGCCGGATCCGACTGGCAGGATGTGATGGTGACCCAATCGTAGGTGTCCTTGCCCCGTCCCGCCAGAGCGGCCTTCATCTCCTCGACGATCGTCCCCTTCTGCTGCGGGTCGGCGAGGCGGGCTCGGTACCCATCGGCTCCCCCAACCCGCGCCCACTGCGGCACAAGCTGGGACAGTGTCGTGCTGGATGCCGTGTAGACATACTGATCCTGGGTTATATCGAGTCCGCGCGCGCGGGCGCCAGCGATGACGCCGAGGATCTCGGCCGCGCGACCCCAGTTGTTGTTGCCGCTCAGCTTGATGTGGGAGACCTCGCACCGGACGCCGGCCCCCTCGGCAACGGCGAACACCTCGGCCAGAGCGGCCAGGATCGCGTTGCCTTCGCTGCGCATGTGGCTGGTGTAGATGCCGTCATACCTTGCGACGACTCTGGAGAGCTCGATTAGCTCCTCCGTCGTAGCGAAGACCCCCGGCTGATAGATCAGCCCGGTCGACATGCCGAGCGCTCCCGCGCGCATGGCCCGATCGACGAGGCCCTTCATCTTGTCCATCTCGGCGTCGGTCGGCCGCCGAGAGAACGAACCGCCCATGGCTCGGCCCCGTACCGTCCCATGACCGATCAGCGAGGCTACGTTCGGCGCGATGCCGGTGCGATCCAGAACCCCGAAGTACCGGCCCAGATCGGAACGGGACTCGCCGCAGTTGCCCAGGATTATGGTAGTCACGCCCTGCCGGATGAAGTTCTCCGCAAGCGGGAGCCGTTCGATATCCTCCCCGTGCGTATGGACGTCGATGAACCCGGGCGCCACGATCTTGCCCCGGGCGTTGACCTCGATTCGCCCCGGACCGAGGCGCTGGCCGATCGCCGCGATGCGGCCCCTTCGGACTCCGATATCGGCGCGGAACGGAGGGTTCCCAGCTCCGTCGAGCACCCGACCGTCCCGGACGACGAGATCGTAGCGGGGCGGCGGAGGCATCGGTAGGGTTAGCAGTGAGGCGGCCAGCATATCGTTCAGCATACACCATGAAGGTAGATCGAAGGCTAGCCCGACCCGTCGATTTCGCTGCATTCTATGGCGAAGATTCCTGATCGAGGGTTGCAGCCAGGCGCCCTGCCTCCTCGTGTGTTTCTTGACGGGGCCGATATAATCGTTGCATGGTGCAGCGACCGCGCGGATCCCGCGTCCCCTTTCGAGCCATCGTCATCGGCGTCGCGCTGATTCCGGCCAACATCGTCTGGTGCGTCCTGATGGAACGGGTCGACGGGCGGGCGTTCAGCACGACGGCGTCGATCTTCTTCACCGCAGTCGTGACGCTATTGGCCGTGGTCGTCGCCAATGCCGGGGTTCGGCGCGTTCGGCCCGAGAAGGCGCTGGCCCAGGGCGACCTGCTCGTCATCTACAGCATGGTCGCCATCGCCACCGCTATGGCCGGCATCGACTGGGGTATGCCGCTCCTCACCCTTATCGGGCACGGCTTCTGGTTCGCTAACCCCTCCAACGGTTGGGAGCGGGCGTTCCACGCTTTCCTGCCCCGGTGGCTTACCGTCAGCGATCGGAACGCGCTGGCCGGCTACTACCTCGGCGCCTCCAGCCTCTATCGGCCCGAGAACGTCCTCCCGTGGCTGATCCCCATCGCCTGCTGGACCGCCTTCATCATGGCCCTTCTCTGGGTGATGGCCTGCCTCAACACGCTCGTGCGAGCGCGCTGGACCGATAAGGAACGCCTGACCTATCCCATGGTTCATCTGCCGGTCGCGATGACGGCGCCGGACGGCGGTTTGTATCGGTCCCGGCTATTCTGGATCGGCTTCGGCCTGGCGGCGTTCCACAGCCTGATCAACGGGCTGCATCAGCTCTATCCCGCGATCCCTCCGTTCACCTTCAACAACTTCGACGCCGGCCAGTGGTTCCCGTCGCGCCCCTGGAACGCCATCGGCTGGACGCCTCTGGCGATCTTCCCGTTCATCGTCGGTCTCGGCTATCTGCTGCCCGTGGATCTCCTGTTCAGCTGCTGGTTCTTCTTCCTGTTCTGGCGCCTCGAGAAAGTCGGTTCGAGCGCCCTCGGCTATGCGGCCGAGCAGCCGAAGTTCCCCTATATCGATGAGCAGATGTTCGGGGCCTACATGGCGGTCGTCGTGATCGCCCTCTACGCGGCGCGCCACGACCTCGCCGCGATCATCCGGCAGGCGTTCAGCCGCTCTGGTACGACAGTTGCGCCCGATGAGCCGATGAGCTATCGCACGGCCATCCTCGGCTCGCTGGCCGGGCTCGGGTTCCTAACCGGTTTCTCCTATCTAGCCGGTATGCCCGTATGGCTCGGTGTGCTGTTCTTCTTCGTCTATTTCGCCATAGCGATGGCCATCTCGCGGATGCGGGCTGAGCTGGGACCCCCCACGCATGACCTCCATTTCATCGGCCCGGATCAATCCCTGACGACGATCCTCGGCACCCAGCAGATGAACGGCCCCACGCTCGGGACCATGACCCTCTACTACTGGTTCAACCGGGCCTACCGCTGCCATCCGATGCCCATCCAGCTCGAAGGCCTCAAGATGGCCAGCCAGACCCGCACATCGGCCCAGAGCCTGTTCGTCGCCATGGGCATTGCGGCCTTCGTGGGGGTGCTGGCGACCTTCTGGGTCACGCTCCATGTTTCGTATAAGCTGGGTGCGGCCGCGCGGATCACCGGCTGGGGTTCTCTTGGGTATGGCCCCGAGGCCTACAATCGCCTGGCCGGCTGGCTCGCGACCCCCCTCAAGCCCAACGTCGCGGGTATCTGGGCGATGGTCGTCGGCTTTGCGATTGCCGGCGCGTTGATGATCGCGCGGATGGCCGTTTTCGGCTGGCCCCTGCACGCCCTCGGCTTCGCCATTTCGGGCGGATGGTCCATGATGTGGGCGTGGCTGAGCCTTTTTGTCGCGTGGGTTCTCAAGAGCCTCGTCCTCCGGTACGGCGGGCTCCGAGGCTATCGCAACGGCCTTCCCTTCTTCTTCGGCATCATCCTGGGCGACTTCGTCGTCGGAGGGAGCTGGACGCTGCTCGGCCTTCTCTTTGACATCCCCATCTTCAGCCTC
Source organism: Chthonomonadales bacterium (assembly GCA_013360745.1). Taxonomy (GTDB): domain Bacteria; phylum Armatimonadota; class Chthonomonadetes; order Chthonomonadales; family CAJBBX01; genus JABWBA01. The sequence goes on from JABWBA010000048.1 coordinate 20,507, forward strand.
TGGAGCGGCTGAGGCGGGAGGCCTGTCGGTTAGCGTACGGTAAAGGGGAGGATCGCCCGAGCCCGATGCTCCATAGGCCCGCAGACGGCGACGACTCGGGCCTCATGCGGACCCCGTTTCAGCCCCGCCGCCTCGAGGCGCAGCTCCCCGCCCGGTTGGCACGACGCGACTCGCCGACCGTCCACGTAGAGTTCGAAGCGGACCGCCCGGGCGCCTGTGGCTTTCGGGGTCAGCGAGGCCGACGCCCTCAACGCCGCTCCCGGTTTGAGCCCTTCCACGGACACCGATATCCTGGGCGCCCACGGCGCACAGAGAGGATCCCCCACGAGGAGCTGCTGATAGGGGCCGGCGACCGATTGGTAGAACGCCTCGACCAGCGTTGCGCCCGAGGCGTAATGCACGTGCAGAAAGGCCGTCGGAAACTTGGCCTGGAGATTATAGGGCTCGGTCACCGTGCCCGAGGAACCGGCCGCTCCATGACGGATCCACTCGCTGAGGAGCGTCTGCCCTCCGCCGGTCATCACGCCGGCGGCGCTCGTCAGATGGTCGCAGAAAGCCCCCGGCAGGATCCGGCTCTTGCTCGAGGCCCAATCGAACGTCGCGATCCCCACGACCGCACCCGCCACATCGTCCCGCCCGGACGGGAGCGTTCCTTTCTGGATCTCGGCCCGGACCCCGAGCCTTCGGAGCGCTTCTCGCGCGGGCGCGAACGCCCAGGTTCGAGGCCCCGTGCGCGCTCGATCGTCCGACTCCATGAAATAGACCGTGCCCTTCGGGCTGGAACTGTCGGCGGCAACGCTCCGTTTCAGACACGCGAGCGCCTCGGCTTCGGTGTTGGCGTTCGGTCCGACGTAGCCGAGCATCGCCGAGAGGAGGACCCGCGTGTCGCCGATACCCCAGCGCTTCGATCCATGGAACGGAATCGTCCGCTGGATGATCACCGGGTTGGAGCGCATCCGGGACACGAGTTCTCGATAATCGGATCGCTGCCTCAGCGACCGGAGATCAGGATCCGCCTCCGTGTGCGTCACGTCGAACCAGCCCGCGTTCACCGCCTGTTCCAGGGCGCGGATGGCGCCAGCCGCATCGCCGGTCACGGCCCGCAGGCAAGCCAGATCGTAGAGCAGCTCCGGCAGCGCCGGGTGTCGCTTCGCCAGCCTTTCGGCGGCTGCGGCCGCTCTGGCCGTCTGCCGCTGAGTCTCCGTCGGGTCCTTCGCTGCGTTGGCAGCGGCTACGGCGGTCTTCAACTCGGTCTGCAGCGCCCGATCCTCGTCGGTCCATGGGCGCGCGGCGGCGCGCGTGGTACGATCCCGGTAGTAGCCGTTGGCGTCCATGTCAAGGTAGGCGGCGTTCCCGGCCATCGCCAGTTCATAGAGATAGGTGAGGCCGGTGAGCGACGCAGGCTGCGTGATATAGTGCGGCAGGGTCTTGCCCGCCATGTCTGCGCTCACGTCGACCGCATAGGGAAATCCGGCCGAATAGGCGACGCACTCGATCTGCCCCTCGAGCCCCCGCTCCTTGATCGTCCGGAGGATCGGCGAGAGAATCGACCGCCGAAACTCGACCGCTGGTATCGTGCCGCCCTTCGGTACGCCGCGCAGTGTGAGGATATTCCCTGCGGGGACGCTTCGGAGCGACGCGTAGAGCCGGGCCACGGAGACCGAGGCCGGATCGTCACCATTGACCACGAGCAGAAGGTTCTCGGGGCCCGGCGAGCCGACGCCCCTTGAGCCCAAGCCGAGCATCAGCGCGAACGCGACGAGGAGCCTTCTCATAACCGTCCATCTTCCCTGTTCGTCGAGGAACTTCCTTCGTACTGCCGCAGGATGGCCCTGCAGGATTCGCCTTGCGAGGATGTCGAACTAACGGTGATCACAGGATGCATGGTCGGATGGCGGCGCCAACGCCCGCCCGACCACATCCTCCATGGAGGCCCCATTGCCCGTCGGGATCGATGCCAACCGTGTGCGCCGAGCCGTCGTCCTAGCGGCCGGCCGGGGCACGCGGCTGGGCCATCACACCGCGGCATGCCCCAAGCCGCTCCTCGACGTTGCCGGCCGCCCGCTCCTCGAATGGATCCTGCTCGGGCTCCGGGGCGCCGGCGTCGCCGAGGCGATCATCGTCATCGGCTATCTCGGAGAGCAGATCCGGGAGCGTTTCGCCGATGGCGCCCCCCTTGGCCTTCGGCTCGCCTACGCCGTGCAGGAGAAGCCCAACGGCACCGGAGCGGCGTTTCTTCTGGGCAGGGAGTTCGCGGGGACCGAACCGGTCTTCATGTCGTTCGGCGACATCCTGACCGACTTCGGCCACTATGCGGCTGTGGCCGATGACTATGCCGCCAGCCCCTGTGCGGCCGTCATGGGGATCAATCCGATGGAGGACGTGCGCGCCGGCGCCTCTGTGGTCCGCGAAGGCCGTAGAGTGATCGGCATCGTGGAGAAACCGGACAGGCGGGGTCCTCTGCGAGGCTGGAACCAGGCGGGCGTGTCGATCTTCGGTCCGCAGATATGGCCGATCCTCGCGAATCAAGGCCCGTCGGCGCGCGGGGAGATCGAGCTCACGGAGGGTCTCGCCGCGATGATCGCACAGGGCGAGACCGTTCGGGCCGTCGAGTTCAACGGATACTGGTCGGACATCGGGACCCCCGATGCCCTGGACGAAGCTCGGGTGCGGTGGGGATCGGACTGTGCGATAAAGGAGGACGTTGGATGATTCCGATTGTTGCGCTGTGCGCGGTTCTGGCCGCCGGGCCCGCTGCCGACGAACCCGTCTGGACGAACGCCTCCACCCTCACCATCGAAGGCCGAGGACCCATTTCTGCGACCGAACCGTTCGTGCGATTCCCCGAGACGCTGCGCGCGACGATGCCCCGATCGGTCGCCGGTCTGAGCGTCCATTCCGCCGGCCTTGCGATCCGATTCCGCACCGCCGCATCGGAGATCCACGTCCGCTGGTCGCTCACGAGCCCCTCGCTGGACATGCCGCACATGCCCGCAACCGGGGTCAGCGGCCTGGACCTCTACCGTCGGGAACCGGGCCGGGGTTGGCGCTATATCGGCACCGGTCGGCCCTCCCGACAGCAGGATAACACGGCAGCGTTCAGCGTCGGTCCGGGAGGAGCGCGGGAATACCGGCTGTACCTGCCCCTGTACAACGGCGTGAGCTCGCTCGAGATCGGCGCAGCCGCCGGTGCGGCCCTGGAACCGGTCGCCCCGACCCCGCCCGAGGGCCGGATCGTCTACTACGGCACCTCGATCGCTCAGGGCGGCTGCGCTTCGCGGCCCGGCATGGCCCATCCCACGATCCTCGGTCGGATGCTGGAACGGGAGGTGGTCAACCTCGGCTTTTCCGGCTCAGGCCGCATGGATCCCGAAGTCGCCGCGGCCATCGCCGACCTACCCGCCGCAGCCTACGTCATCGATTGCCTCTGGAACATGACCGACGCGGAGGTTACGGCCCGGCTCCAACCGCTGGTACAGGCGTTGCGTAAGGCGCATCCCAAGACGCCGATCGTGTTCGTGGGCCAATCCCATTACGTCCCCGAGGCTCATCCCACCTCCATCAGCCGCACGCAGGCCGAGGCGGTGCGCGCCCTACGGCAGGAAGGGGTCCCAGGGCTGTATCTGATCGATGGCGCGGACCTCCTCGGCGATGACGGGGAAGGCACCGTCGACGGTTGCCATCCTACCGATCTGGGCATGATGCGCCATGCGACAGCGCTGGCGCCCAGACTCCGCGCCATCCTCGATGGGAAGGGCGGGGGGATGGTCCAGTGACGTTGACGACGCCAGCGCCCGGTTCGCCGACTCGACGGGGCGGCGAAGCATCGACGACCGACGCCAGCGTACGGAAAGGGGATCCGCCGAAGATCACTGTCGCGTACAGTAATATCTCGACTTACCGCCTGATTCGGTCATCGCAACGGCCGCTCAGTGATCTGATGTTACGTCCGTAAGCTCTTCGGAAAGGGAGACCAGAAAAAACATACGCACGCGGAACAAGAGCCAGAGGGGAACACCAACCGCCGTACCGAAGGCGGCAATGCCGGCCCTCTTGGTGCCCCACAGCAGGGCTCCCAGGCCGGAACTCGCGAGCCCGCCGAAACTCCATTTTGGTCGCCGCGTATCCAATCAAAAGCGTCTTATGTTCCGTGCCGAAGTACCGCAAGGTCGTTCGCATCCGTCATCCTGGCGATTTGGAGTCTTAACCGTCAATGGTAATCAGGACTTTGGACCGTCACAAATAGCCTCCTTGCATTATGCGTTTGTGTGTCCATTTGCCATAGATCATGTAGTCGAACATACCCAATCGATCCTAAGAAGGACCGTTTAGATAGCTGGCTTCCCGAGCGAAGACGGTGCGTGGAGCTAGGCGGACCGGGGCCGGGCTGCCCAGATCGTCAACAGCAGCTCAGAATCATCGATGAGCCGGTATTCAGGCGTCCGTGCGCCAAGCCCGTCGGACTCCTTCAAGATAATGGGTACGCCGTCGCCTCGCTTCTCCATCAAGTAGCGTCTGCCGAGTTCTCCGGGCGAATCCTCTGCGGGGCACTTGGCAAGGAGTGTCGTGACGAGTTCATTCCGAGTGGATTGCCGGAGCGCGATATTTTCGATCGTGAGTGTGTTAGGGAGCGTCCCTGGCGAATATAGTTCCAGGCGATCGTCAAACATGAAGAGCCGGATCTTCGAGCCATAGATAGAATAGTCTCTATGAGCAACCGCGTTGACAATAGCTTCGAATACCGCTCGAATACTGTATTGAGGCGTCTCGACTCGCTCGGGATCCTTGGCCGCGTAGACCGCCATATTGCGACGGACGAATTTCAGAGCGTCTTGTACCTGACTGTTCAGCGGTCCGATGATCTCCTGCTCATCGATCTGGTAGTTGCTGTCCTGTGCGATGCCGCGGTACCGTACGGCCTGGATGTAGGCTCCGGGAAGCCATTTCCTCGGAGTGCGGGTGCATAGCAGGACGCCCGCGACTGTCGGGCGGTCGATACCCTGTTCATCGGATGATAGCAAGTCGAGCTTCCGGAGCCGCGACACAGGATCGTCGACATCATCACCCACAAATCGGCGCCAGAGTTCTCGATCT
>JABWBA010000109.1 GCA_013360745.1 Chthonomonadales bacterium
GGAACAACGGGGGTGCCGGGAGGTGGACGGGTATCCAAGACCCACCTGCGGATCGAGGTATGCGGCGATCTGGACGAACTCAACGCGTCGATCGGTCTTGCTGAGAGTCTCTGTTCGGACCAGGGCATCCGGGCCGATCTAGTCTACATTCAAGAGCTCATCTTCGAGGTCTCTGCCCAGGTCATTTATTCCGGAAAGCCCGATCGCCCAGCTCGGATCACTGAGGCGATGGTCACCTCGATTGAGGAGATGATCGATCGGCGCGCAGCGGCCCTACCGCCTCTCCGCTCGTTCATATTGCCGGGAGGATCTCGGGGCAGCGCGGCAATCCATTGCGCTCGAGCCGTTTGTCGCCGCGCGGAGCGCACCCTGGTGGCGTTGAATAAGGAGATCCCACAGGCTGCCCAGGCGCTGTCCCTGGTGAACCGAATCGCCGATGCCCTGTTTGTCCTGGCTCGCGCTGCGAACGCTGCAGAGGGTCTCGGGGATCGACCCTGGCTGAGTGGACGATGACCGATTGGCTGGATCGGCTAAAAGGGGCGGCGCACCAGGGCGTTCTGGCAGCCCGTAACACAGTTGAGCGCGAGACCGTCGCCCTGATCATTGGCTCGGTGGCTGGCAGACAGGTGTTCGACGATCACGGGTTGTTGATTGTCGATGCCGGCCATATCATCGATATCGAGGTGATCGCCAGGGCGCGGCAAGCCGGGAGACTGCAGCAGGTGATCGCTTCGGCGGCCGTCGCCGGCGTCCAGGACGTCCGTGAGAGGCTAACGCAGCTATCTCAAGCAAGCCCAGAGGTGCGTGAGGCAACGGCACATGAATCTGCCGAGGTTTATGCGGCGGCCCGCCGATATGTCGGCCGGACTGCTGGTATGGATGTTACCGATATCCGGGGTGCCGTTGTGATCCGCCGCGGGACCGTATTAACGGAAGATGACATTCGGATCGCTCGCGATCGATCGTTGCTCCGTGCGTTGATCCACAGTGTTGAGGCTAACGAATGGGACGGTTCCGTTGCGTCCATAGAATCAGAACCGGCGAACTCGGAGGCCACTGGGTCGGCTGAGACGCCGCTGCCGACGCGACGCAAGATTCCGCTGGTCGATATACCCGATGAACCCGAATAGGATTGCTAGTCGGACACCATCCCGTCGGAGGCCAGGCGTTCGGCCCGCAGCTTGATTGCGGTCATCTGCGCTTCGAGATTGGCCGTCATCTTTTTCTTAATGAGGGCCTTGATCATCGGGCCGATGAGCGGAACTTCATACTCGTAATCCACGATCGAGCCGAAGAACGCGCCCGAATCGGTCTCACCAAACTGCCACGATCCTTCCATACTGGTTAGATCGCCCTTGATGAGCCTAAAGTCGTCGCGCAGCCGTACGGGATCCCAGAGATCCTCCTGGGTCCAGCGAACGGTCATCTTAAACTCACGGATGAGACCGACCCACTCCGTAACCGTTCGGTTGCCATCGTCGCTCCGCTCCAAGACGGTCAGCGATTGGAGGTCTTCCATAAAGTCCGGAAAGTCCTCTACCCGGCGCGCCACGTCGTAAACAACCCTTGCCGGCGCATTGATGTTCAGGTTGATCTCGATTCGAGGCATCTCACCCTTTCATAAGAACGGCCCTCCCCCTTGCGGGGGAGGGCCGGGTCATTGACCGGCTGAAGCCGATCAGTAGATGGTCAGTGTGCCCGATCCAGAACCGGCGTCGACATACGCATCGCCTGCGAACTCAGCAGTGATGGTATGAGAGCCGACTCCTTCCGTTGTTGGATAGAGGTACCGGGCTACGCCATTGCCGTCGGTGACCACCGTCTGCACCAGGGTGCCGTCCACCTTGAAGTCCATGGACTTGCCCGTCTGCTTCTCGTAATCGTAGAGCCGTCGGAAGTAGGCGTACAGATTGGCAGTGCCGCCCAGCGGAACGGATTTCGACGCCACCCAGATGTAGGGCAGAGCCTTGTTCACCGTCAGGGTAGCGGTCACGGAGTTGGCGGCGTAGCTGCCGTTGCCCGCGAAGGTGGATAGAATGGTTCGGGTACCTGCGCCCGCGCCATCCGGGGGATCGTAGTACGGATAGCTGGCGTAGCCACCCGTGTTGGTCTTGCGAGTGATTACGAACGTACCGTCTACCGAGAAGTCGATGTCCTTGTTGTAGAGAGGCACGTTGTCGCTGCGCAGCAGGCGAGCCTTGAGTTCGGTTCGACCGCTGATTCGTACGGTGCGGTTGAAGCCGACCATCTTGGTGCCCCATACCTCACACGTGAGGGTGGCGCTGGCAGACGACGGATCGTAGGTCGCGTCACCCGCGAACTCAGTCGTGATGGTGCGGCTCAGCGCGCCATCCGTGATGACCCAGACGAGGTTCGAATCGCCGCCGGCATTGGTCGTTCCTGTTCCAACCTGAGTGCCATCGATCTTGTAGATGATGGTCTTGCCGGAGAGAAGCGCGTTGTCGGTGGAGCGCTTGAGGTCGTACTGTCGCAGGATGACCTGTTCGGAGATAATCCCGCTCCTGTTCACCGTCCAGAGCGACGTCGCTGCTGGGATGACCGAGAGCGTGCCGGTTCCGGAACTTGCATTGTAGTTGGCGTCACCGGCGAATGAGGCTTCGATCGTGTAGGTAGTCGCGGTGTCAGCAACCGTATGACTTGCAGTCGCAGTGCCCGCTGCATCCGTGGTGCCGGATCCGACGACTGTGCCGTCAACCTTGAACTCAAGGGTTCTGCCGCTGAGCGGACTGGCGTCGTTGGCCGCCGTGAGCGTCGCGGATAGGGTGACTGAGTTTCCTGGCTGACCTGCCACATTGGCAACGGCGACGTTAGTGTCGGACATCACGGTCAGGGTGCCCGTCGCGGAGGACGGATTGTACGCACCATCACCCGCGAAGTCGGCCTCGAGGCTGAGTGTCCCGATCGCGGTGTTCGCCGGGATCGAGTAGTCGAGTGAGTAGTTGCCGCTGCCATCAGTAACAGCGGAACCGACGCCCGTTCCATCGACCTTCACGGCTACCGTGCGGCCGACGACCGGCGTTGCGGTAAGCGATCCTGACAGAGTGACCGGATGACCGGCTGTGCCGGTAGCGTCGTTGATCGTAAGCGTTGTATCCGCTTTGTCGACGGTAAGAACGGCATCGTCACTGGATGGATTGTTCTCGGTGTTGCCGACGAACTCTGCGGTGATGGTGCGGCTGCCCGCTCCAGCTCCTTCGGGTATCGCGTAGGCGTACGTAGCAGTACCCGAGCCGTCGGTTGTGCCGAGGCCGACACCGGTGCCGTCGATCTTGAAGTCAACATCACCGCCAGTGACCGCACCGCTGTCGGTATTTCTCGTCACCGTGGCGGATAGGTTCACGGTCTCATGGATCTTGCCGGTAACATCGGCGGCTGTGGTCGTCGTGTCGGCGGCGTTCACCGTAAGAGTACCGGTATCGCTGGAGCCGCTGTAGACCGCGTCACCAGCAAAGGAACCTGAGATCGTACGAGCAGAGAGTCCACCGCCTGAAGGAATGGTGTAGTTGGTCGAGGCAACACCAGAGGCGTCTGTGACGCCCGAACCAACTCCCGTTCCGTCGACGCTGAAGTCGACGGTCTTACCGGCTAGCGGATCGTTGTCGAAGTTGCGGTTCAGGGTGGCGGTCAGCGCAACCGTCTCGCCGATCTGGCCAGCCTTATCATCGACGGTGAGTGTGGTTGTATCGGTAACCGTCAGCGTATTGGAGCCGGCGCTTGCGTTGTATGCAGCGTCCCCGGCGAAGGACAGGTCGATCGACCACTGACCGGGTTCCACGGCGATCGTGTAGTCGTAGTAGGCCATACCGGAGGCATTGGTAACTGCAGAACCGACGGCGGTGCCGTCGATGCCGAAGCCGATCGTGCGACCAGTAATCCACGCCATGTCGGTGGTCCGCCGCAAATAAGCCTTGAGCTGGACCACAGAACCTGGTGTGCCCGTGCGGTTCAGTCCGGTGAGCAACGTATTCGCCGAGCTAACCGTCAGTGTGCCGTTGCTGGTATTGCCGGAGTAGGTGGCATCGCCCGCAAACGTGGCGGTGATCGTACGCGAGCCAGCGCCCGCGCCCTCGTCAATCTTCCAGGAATAGATCGCCTTGCCGTCTGCGGCGGTAACGCCAGATCCAACAGCGGTGCCGTCGATCGAGAAGTTCATCGTACGTCCGGCGATCGGGCCGTCATCCGTAATCCGGAAGAGATGCGCCCGAAGTTCGACGTTGGCGCCGATGGTGCCCGAGCGATCTTGAGTGTATACCTTGGTCGGACCCTGCGTAACGGTCAGCGTTGCATCGTCTGAGGAAGCGTTGTAGTCCGCATCTCCGGCGAATGCTGCCGTGATCGTTCGGGTTCCGACGCCACCGCCTTCGGGTATGGCGTAGCTCAGGGATGCCAGGCCTGCGGCGTCCGTGCTATCCGTGCCCACGCTCGTGCCGTCGACGCTGAACTGAACAGTCTTGGCATCGACAGGCGTTCCGTTATCGGTGCGGGTCAGCGTCGCGTTGAGGTCTTTGGTCTCGCCAACCATACCGCTTACGTCGGTCGCGACGATGGTGGTATCGGCGTTGACGTTCAGTGTGCCGCTGCCGGATGTTGACTCGTAGTTGGCATCGCCCGCGAAGGCGGCGCCGATTGTGTGGTCGCCGACAGTCATGCCAGAGGGGATGGTGTATGCGACGGATGCAACACCCGAACCATCCGTGACGGGGGTTCCAACCGATGAACCATCGACGGTGATGTCAACGGTCTTACCTGAGAGCGTTGTACCTGCACCGACCACGGTGAGAGTGGCGGTAAGGTTAACGGAGGCAGTCGTATTGTCTGTGACGTTGTCAACCGCGAGCTGGGTATCGCCCTTCTCCACGGTAAGGGTCGAGTCGTCTGAGCTCGGAACAAAGTCACCGTCGCCTGCGAACTCGGCGGTAATCGTGCGGGTGCCGACACCGGCGCCTTCGGGTACCACATAATCGTACGTGGCTACACCTGAGGCATCGGTGGCGTCCGAACCGACAGCCGTACCGTCCACCTTGAAGTCGACCGTGCGGCCGACAACAGCGCCGGAATCGTGGTTGCGAGTCAGGGTTGCGGTGAGGCTGACGGTCGCGCCGATCTTGGCGGTCTTGTCATCGGCAAGCATCGTCGTATCGGCTTTGCTAACCGTTAGCGTACCCGTGCCATCGCTGGGGCGATGGATGCCGTCAAATGCGAACGACGCTTTGATCGAATGAGCCTGGGCTCCAGCGCCGATGCCTTCCGGTATCGTGTACGCGAGTGTGGCAGCTCCGTCGGCAGCGGTGGTCCCGGTCCCGACGGTTGTGTCGTCTATCTTAAACGTGAGGGTCTTACCCTCGATGCCGGCGCTTGTATCGTTGTTGGTTAGGACCGCGCGGAGGGTAACCGTTTCGGTTACGACTCCTGCGACATCATCGACAGTGACGGTCGTGGGGATAGCGCGAAGCACCTCAAAGGCGCCGGCCGCGACCGCGGTTTGACCGTCCGGATTGGTGACCGTAACGTCACGGGTGCCGATGGTGGCGTCGAGACCCACATCGAACTGAGCCGTCACCGATGTGGGGCT
>JABWBA010000049.1 GCA_013360745.1 Chthonomonadales bacterium
TTCGCCGTGCGCGAAGGGGGCCATACCGTCGGCGCCGGCGTCGTCACCAAGGTCATCGAGTAACAAGGGCGTATCGCCCGGGGCGACACGATACCCGTCGGAGGGCCGTATGGCCCTCCGACGGGTACGAACGCCGAGGAGAGAAACATATGGCAGCAGCTCAACGGACCAAGGTGCGTATCCGCCTCCGGGCGTTCGATCATCGGCTTCTTGATCAATCGGTTGAGAGGATCGTGGATACCGCACGGCGGACAGGAGCACGCATCAGCGGACCGGTGCTCTTGCCGACGGAAAAGCATATTGTCTGCGTAAACCGCGGGACGACGATCGATAAGGAATCGATGGAGCACTTCGAGATGCGCACGCACAAGCGGCTTATCGATATCCTGGAGCCTGGCGCCAAGACGATCGATGCGTTGATGCGATTGGACCTGCCCAGCGGGGTAGATATCGAGATCAAGCTCTAGGCGAGTCCTCACACCGGCCACCGGAACCCGCTGGTTGGTTCGACGATCTCAGCTCCGCCCATAAGGGCCAGTGGTATCGTCAGGCCGGAAGGATGGCGTCGTTCCTAAGAGCGATCAGGGAGAGAGTTGTTGATAGACACAATACTGGGCAGAAAGATCGGGATGACCCAGCTTTTCAATGAAGATGGGTCTGTAACGCCGGTCTCCGTGATAGAGGCAGGCCCCTGCATTGTCACGCAGCTCAAAAGTGTTGAGACGGACGGGTATACCGCCGTCCAGGTTGGCTTCGGGACGATCCGACCGAAGCACCTCAATAAACCGATGCTCGGGCATTTTCGCGGAGGCCTCAAGAGCTCCAAGCATCCCAATGTGGCGCCGTGCAAGAAGCTGCGTGAGGTGCGCACCGAGGATGTGACCGAGTACGCAGTGGGCCAGTCCATCAGCGTCGCAGAGGTTCTGGAAGTCGACGATCTCGTCAAGGTATCGGGCACATCCAAGGGCAAGGGCTTCGCGGGTGTGGTCAAGCGCTACCATTTCCATGGAGGCGATCAGACCCATGGTTCGATGGTCCACCGGAAACCGCAATCGAGCGGCGCCACCGACGCGGCGCGAACATTCAAAGGCACTCGAAAGCCCGGTCATATGGGCGCTCGCACTGTGACGGTTCGCGGGCTCCGAGTGGTCCGAATCGATCCAGACCAGAACCTGCTATTGCTGCAGGGCGCCGTGCCGGGGGCCAATGGCAGCCTCGTCACCATAACGAGAATCTAAGAGGGAGGATATCGATGCCAGACATACCGCTATATGATATGGCCGGCCGACAGGTCGGGACGTTGCCCCTCCCGGATGGAGTCTTTGACGCGGCAGAGAACCTGCCTCTGGTACACCAGGCCGTGGTTGCCGAAGAGGCCAACTCCCGCCAGGGTACTGCAGCGACCAAGACCCGGGGGATGGTGCGAGGTGGTGGTCGAAAGCCCTGGAGGCAGAAGGGTACAGGCAGAGCTCGACAGGGGAGCACCCGGGCGCCGCACTGGACTCATGGCGGCATCGTCTTCGGACCGCACCCTCGCGACTACAGCGTATCTCTGCCCCGTAAGATGCGACGAGGAGCGCTTCGAGCGGCCCTCTCCAGCCGGGTCAGAGCCGGAGAGATGATCGGTCTCGATGAAGTCGCACTGAGCGCCATCAAGACCCGCGACGTTGCAGCGATGATCAAGGCGCTGCCGCTAGGTCGTGAGATCAAGACCAAACACTGGACCAGAATCGTAGAAGGCGATCATGCAGGCGAGGTGAAGAAGCTCGCTGGCGCCAAGATCGTCCCTCATCACGTCCTCATCATCATCCCCGCGTACGATACGGTGCTATTGAAATCCTGCCGTAATCTGCCCTATGTGACACTCCGCTTCGCACCGAACTTCTCTGTGCGAGACGTGATGAAAGCAGGCCGTATCGTGATCGCACGAGACGCCATCGCCACGATCGAGGAGGTGTTGGCGGTATGAAGGATCCCTACATCATCATCGAACGCCCTCTTCTCACCGAGAAGAGCATGGACCTCAGCCACGCGGGCAAATACACCTTTCGGGTAGCCCTTGACGCGAACAAGATCGAAATCGCCCAGGCGATCGAAGCGATCTTCAAAGTCAAGGTCGAAAAGGTCAATACGCTGCGCGTTCGAGGCAAGAAACGCCGGATGGGCCGAATGCCCGAAGGTCGAACATCCGACTGGAAGAAAGCCATCGTTACCCTGAGACCGGGGCAGACGATCACCTTGTTCGAGGGACTCTGAGATGCCACTGCGATCCTATAAACCGACCACACCGAGCCGGCGGTTCCGCTCCGTATCGACCTTTGAAGAGATCACGGCAACCAGGCCCGAGCGTTCGCTGATCGAGCCGCTGAAGCGCTCCGGTGGCCGCAACAACCAGGGTAAGACCACCGCGAGATTCCGGGGCGGCGGCGCTAAACGCCAGTACCGGATCATCGACTTCAAGCGGGATAAGAAAGGGATACCCGGTAAAGTCGCCACCATCGAGTATGATCCCAACCGTACTGCGCGGATCGCCCTGATCCATTATGCCGACGGCGAGAAGCGCTACATCCTGGCTCCGGTCGGCCTGAAGACCGGCGACGCGGTTCACTCGGGACCGCAGGCCGACATCAAGCCGGGCAACTGCCTGCCGCTGCGGAACATCCCCGTCGGAACGGTGATCCATAACGTCGAGCTAACGCCGGGCAAGGGCGGCCAGATGGTCCGGAGCGCCGGCGCGTTCGCCCAGCTGATGGCCAAAGAAGGCAAGTACGCGCAGGTACGGCTCCCTTCCAGCGAAGTCCGGCGCGTGTTGATCGACTGCGTCGCGACGATCGGACAGGTCGGCAACGTCGAGCACGAGAACATTTCGGCAGGTAAGGCTGGCAAGACCCGCTGGGCGGGCAAGCGACCACACGTTCGCGGCGTGGTGATGAATCCGCGGGATCATCCCCACGGAGGCGGCGAGGGCAAATCGCCCGTGGGCCGGAAGAAGGGCCCGGCGACTCCGTCGGGTAAGCCTGCGCTGGGCTACAAGACCCGGCGGAATAAGTCCACCACCAAGTACATCGTTCGCCGGCGCGGCGCGAAGTAGACGGGAGCGAAGCCATGGGACGGTCATTGAAGAAAGGTCCGTACGCCGAGCCGAAGCTTCTGGCGAAGGTCGAACGGATGAACAAAACCGGCGAGAAGAAGGCGATCAAGACGTGGTCTCGGCGGAGCACCATCTTCCCCGAGTTCATCGGCCATACGTTCCTCGTCCATGATGGGCGACGGCACGTGCCGGTGTTCGTCACCGAGAACATGGTCGGGCATAAGCTCGGCGAGTTCGCGCTCACCCGCCTCTTCCGCGGACACGCGGGACAGCAGGCCGAGCGCCGAACCCAGGTTCGATAAAGCAGGGAAAGCGAAGAGATATGGGTAAACCAAAAACCGAGAGTAGCCTGAAACCTTCCCAGGCATCGGCGACCGCAAAGTACCTGCGAGTGCCGCCACGGAAAGCGCGCCTCGTGATGGATGCCGTTCGCGGTAAATACGTCTCGGATGCGCTTGCGGCTCTGCAGTTCGTGCCGAACTTCGCGGCCAGGGCCATCGAGAAGGTGATTAAGTCGGCTGTCTCCAACGCTGAGAACGGTCGACCTAACGGCGAGAACGGACGACCTCTGCAGCCTTTGATCACAGAGAACCTGCGCCTCGTTCGCGGCACCATCGACGAGGGGCCGCGCATCAAGCGTGTGCAACCGCGCGCCCAGGGACGGGCCTACCGAATCATCAAACGGATGTGCCATATCTCTGTCATCGTTGAGGAAGTCGAACCCAAACCCAGAAAGCCCAGGGCCACGGCCGCCGGCCGCAGGGCGAGAGCCGCAGGACGCACCACCCCGTCCAGCGGGACCGCAGCCCCATCGCGTGGAGGGCGGCGTGGTCACGCCGCGCCCGCGTCTCAGGCCGGGAATGAGCCGGTTCCATCGACTACGACGTCCCCAGAGGGCGCTGCGGCAGAGACCGCGACGGCCGAGTAAGGAGGAGCGACGCTTTGGGTCAGAAAATACATCCCATCGGCTTTCGGGTCGGAGTCATCCGTGGTTGGGAGAGCAAGTGGTACTCCGATAAGGGCTATGCCGACGGCATTCGCCAGGACAATGTGATCCGACGATGGATACGGAAGAACCTCTCCAGCGCGGCGGTCTCCAGGACTGAGATCGAGCGTCAGGGCGATGCGACGACGGTCACCATCTATACAGCCAAGCCAGGGATCCTAATCGGCAAGGGCGGCAAAGGTATCGAGGATGTGCGAACGGCGCTTCAGAAGCTTACCAAGAGCCAGGTTCATGTCAACATCCAGGAGATACGGTATCCCGATATTGATGCTCAACTTGTCGCCGACTCTATCGCCCAGCAAGTAAGCAAACGTATCGCCTATAAGCGAGCAATGCGGCAGGCAATACTCCGAGCAATGCGGCTCGGCGCCAAGGGGATCCGCGTCAGCTGCGCTGGCCGGCTTGGCGGATCCGAGATGGCGCGTCGTGAGCATATGCGGGATGGTAAGATACCGCTGCACACGCTCCGAGCCGATATCGACTACGGTTTCTCCGAAGGACCCACGACCTACGGCAATATCGGTATCAAAGTCTGGATCTACAAGGGCGATGTGCTGCCTGGATCCGAACGAGCCACCGAAGCCGATATCGTACCGCGGCGCGAGGCGATGCGGGCCGACCGAGGCGGCAGAAGCGGAGATCGTGGAGACCGGGGCGGACGAGGCAGATCCGGCGGGCGCGGACGCGGCCGTGGGCGATCGGGAGAATCAGGCGGAGGTACATTCTGATGTTAATGCCCAAGCGGGTTAAGTACCGCAGACAGCATCGAGGTCATCGGAGAGGGCAGGCCAACTCAGGCAACACCCTTCACTTCGGCGACTACGGGCTCCAGGCGCTGGAGTCCTGCTGGATGACAGCGAACCAGATCGAAGCCGCCCGTATCGCCATGACCCGCTATGTCCGCAGAGTCGGCAAGGTCTGGATTCGGGTGTTTCCCGATAAACCGTACACCAAGAAACCTGCGGAGACCCGTATGGGATCGGGAAAGGGAGCGCCAGAAGGCTGGGTAGCGGTGGTCAAGCCGGGCCGAATACTCTTCGAGATGAAGGGTATTACGGAGGAGCAAGCCAGGGAGGCCCTTCGATTAGCCTCGCATAAGCTCCCGATCGACGTAAGGTTCGTGATGAGAACGACGGAAGCGGAGGAGGCGCCCGATGGCGGACGAGAAGCATCGGACCAAGCTGGAACGGCTTAGAGGGCTGAGCGATCAGGAACTCACGGACGAACTGCGCAAGCAGCGAGAACGGCTATTCAACCTGCGCCGTGAGAACGTAACCAGGCAGCTGGAGAATACAGCGTCGCTGCCTGCGACCAAGAAGGAGATCGCTCGCATCCTAACGCTGATGCGTGAGCGCGCCGTCCCCGTGGGAGACGATAGAGTATGAACGAGGCATCGGGATCCGGCTCGATTGAGCGCGGACGAAGAAAAGTCCGCATAGGGCTTGTCGTAAGCAATCGGATGGACGAAACGGTTGTGGTAACCGTCGAAAATCGAGTCCGCCACCCGCTATATCGGAAGATCGTCCGCCGTACCACACGGTTTAAGGCCCACGATCCGGGCGATGCGTGCGGTATCGGTGATCGTGTTGAGATCATGGAAACGAGACCTATCTCCAAGGAGAAGCGCTGGCGTGTGGCGCGTATCCTCGAGAAGGCCAAGTAAGAGGACGAGAGAATGGTTCGACCGTATACCAGGCTGCGCGCAGCGGACAACAGCGGAGCCCGTGAAGTGATGTGCGTCCGCGTGATGAAGGGCTCCAACGCGCGGGACGCGAGGGTCGGCGATATCATCGTCGGTGTTGTTAAGTCAGCGACGCCGGGACAGCAGGTCAAGAAGAGCGATGTCGTTCGGTGCGTCGTCGTCCGCACCACCCAACCCGTCCGTCGACGCGATGGATCGGTGCTTCGTTTTGATGACAATGCCTGCGTCGTTCTGGACAACGCCGGTGAACCACGTGGCACTCGCGTCTTCGGTCCGGTCGCCCGTGAACTGCGCGAACGAAACTTTATGAAGATCATTTCGCTCGCCCCGGAGGTGCTATGATGCCCGCGAAGTATAAGCCAGGCGAGTATGCCGCGAAGTTGAGGATCAAACGGGGCGATGAGGTCGAGATCATCAGCGGCAAGGATAAGGGGAAGCGAGGCCGGGTCCTCCACGCCTATCCGCAGGTGAATAAAGTGCTCGTCGAAGGCCTGAACATCATCGTCAAACATCAGAAACCTCGCCAGAGCGGCAAAACAGGCAGATCGGGCGTACAGCAGCTTCAGGAAGGCGGGCGGATCGAAAAGCCGGCGCCTCTCTTCGTTCCGAAGGTGATGATCGTCTGTCCCCACTGCAACCGGCCAACTCGAGTCGGTTACTCATATCAGGAAGGCGAGGGTAAACCCGCCCAGCGAAAGCGACGAAACTGCAAGCACCCTGAGTGCGGCCAGACGCTCGACTGAGGCGTAAGGAGCGATATCGATGGCACGATTGAAGGAACTGTATAAGTCTCAGGTGGCTCCGGCGCTCACAAAGGAGTTCGGCTATACGAACCCGATGCAGGTCCCGCGACTGCAGAAGATCGTACTCAATATGGGTGTGGGCCAGGCAGGACAGACCGGGGGCGACTCGAAGCTCCTTGATAATGCGATGCGGGATATGAGCATCATGGCGGGCCAGAAGCCGTGCATCACGCGTGCCCGCAAATCGATCTCGAACTTCAAGCTCCGCGCCGGCGCACGGATCGGCTGCAAAGTCACCCTCCGCGGCGAACGGATGTACGAGTTCTTGGACCGTTTCATCTCGACGGCCCTGCCGCGTGTCCGGGACTTCCAGGGTATCAACCCTGATTCGTTTGACGGCCGGGGCAACTTCGCCACGGGCGTCCGCGAACAGCTCATCTTCCCTGAGATAGAGTACGACAAGATCGATAAGATCCGCGGGATGGACATCATCGTTTGCATGTCGGCCCGCACCGACGAAGAAGCGCGTGCGCTGCTGCGAGGACTCGGCATGCCGTTCCGCCGCAAGTAGTCGCGCGGCGCAGACGGCTCCGGATCACCCGCAAGGAATGAGGTCAGGTACGAAATGAGCAAGCATGACGCGTCGACCGTGCGCAATGTCGGCGTCTTCGGTCACCAGGGGAGCGGCAAGACATCCCTGGTCGAAGCCATGCTTATGGCTAGCGGCGCCCTCGACCGGATGGGGCGCGTCGATGATGGAACGGCGACGACCGACTTCGATCCTGAAGAGGTGCGCCGCAAGATCAGCATCAATATCGGAATGGCGCCGTGCTATTGGGGCGGCGCAAAGATCAACGTCCTCGATGCGCCCGGCTACCTGGATTTCGAAGGTGAGGTCCGCATCGCTCTCAGGGTCGTCGAAACCGCGGTCCTTGTAACTCCGGCACAGGGATCCCTCGAAGTAGGGTTTGAGATTGCGTGGGATCACGCGGCTCTTGCCCGCATCCCTCGGGTTGTGTTCGTCTCGCGAATGGATCGGGAGAACGCGGACTTCTATGGGGTCGTTGAGAAGCTTCGTGAGGTCCACGGCTCGGCAATCGCACCCATCCAACTCCCCATTGGCGAGGCCGAAGGCTTTCGCGGAGTCGTCGACCTGATCACCATGAAGGCCGTGCAAGGGATCGGCTCGGAGTTTACTGAGATACCCATTCCTGATGATATGGCCGAGGCTGTCGAACGCTATCGGACCATGCTGGTCGAAGCCGCCGCTGAAGGCGACGATAGCTTGATGGAGAAGTATTTCGAAACCGAAAACCTGAGCGAGGAGGAGATCCGGCAGGGCCTTACAGCCGGGCTCGCCGCAGGGAAGGTAGTGCCTGTGCTCTGCGGTGCAGCTACCCGAAACCAGGGCGCGGCATCGCTCATGAACCTGATCGTCTCCGTCTGCCCTGCGCCGGACATCAACAAGTCCGTCGTCGGCGCTACTCCCGCCGGAGCTGAGACCACTCGAGAGACATCGAGCGGCGAACCGATGTGTGCGCTGGTCTTCAAGACGCTTGCCGATCCCTTCGTAGGGCAGTTGACCTACTTCCGCGTCTACTCCGGTACGATCCATTCCGATAGCCATGTATTGAACTCCAATAACGGCAAGGACGAGCGGATCGGTCAGCTCTATGTTGTCCGAGGCAAGGTTCAGGAGCCGGTTGCAGAGCTCAAGGCCGGAGACATGGGAGCTGTCGCCAAGCTGACATCCACCCACACCGGCGATACCCTTTGCGATACAGCCCGGCCCATCATCCTGGCCAAGATCGAGTTCAACAAGCCGATCTACGAGATAGCAATCGTTCCGAAAACGAAGGTGGACGAGGATAAGCTCGGACCCGGCCTTCAGCGGGTTTCATCCGAAGACCCGAGCTTCCGTTTTCGACGGGATAGCGAGACTGGACAGACGGTGCTGAGCGGTATGGGAGAAACCCATCTCAGCATCGTCATCGAGAAGCTCAAGAAGTTCGGCGCCAACGTCGAACAGATTCCGCTCAAGGTCCCCTATCGCGAGACGATCCTGACCAAGGCTGAAGGGCAGGGCCGGCATAAGAAGCAGACCGGCGGTCGCGGTCAGTACGGCGACTGCCATATTCGCCTGGAACCTCTCCCCAGAGGCTCAGGATTCGAGTTCGTCGATGCCATTGTCGGCGGCTCCATCCCCCGTCAGTACCTGCCGGCGGTGGAGAAGGGCGTTATCGAGGCAATGGCCACGGGCATACTCGCCGGAAACACCGTCGTAGACCTGCGGTGCACCTGCTACGATGGATCGTACCATGATGTGGATTCATCCGAACAGGCGTTCAAGATGGCCGGTATCCTCGCGTTCAACAACGTCGCGCCCAAAGCCAATCCGGTCATCCTTGAACCCATCGTTTCGGTCTCGATCACGGTTCCCGATGGGATGATGGGCGATGTGATGGCCGACCTGTCCGGGAAGCGCGGGCGCATCATCGGTACGGAACCGCTGCCGGGAGGGCGAGTTCGCGTCAATGCGACGGTCCCCCTGGCCGAAATGCTCCGCTACGCCATCGATTTACGCTCCATCAGCCGAGGTCGAGGCGTCTTTGCACTGGAACCTTCTCACTACGAGGAAGTCCCCGCCCATGTCGCTCAGACTATCATCGCGGAGTACCAGAAAAGCCGCGAACATAGCTAACCACAACGTTACCGCCCGCGCCCAGTCGATCGAGTTAGCAGCCCGATCCGGCACTGAGTATCTGGGCGTGGTCCCGACGGGAGGAATGAAAGAATGGCCAAGACCTGCCTGATCAACAAGGCAGCCCGCAAACCGAAGTACAAGGTACGCGCCTATACGCGGTGTTCGTCGTGCGGACGCGCCCGAGGAGTGCACCGCAAGTTCGGCCTGTGCCGCATCTGTATCCGCGAGATGGCCCTGCGCGGCCTGCTCCCGGGCGTCACGAAGTCGAGCTGGTAGGAGGAGACCGTTATGGCAAATACAACCGATCCGGTCGCCGACCTGCTGACTCGCATTCGGAACGCCAACCGCGCAGGCCACGACGCGACGGAAGCGCCCGGCAGCAAACTGAAGCTTGAGATCGTCAAGATCCTCCATCGTGAGGGCTTTATCAAAGGATTCGACCTTGTGCGCGATCCTATCCAGGACAAGATCAAGATCTACCTGCGGTACGGACCGAACCGAGAACGCGTGATCACCAATCTCAAGCGGATCAGCAAACCGGGGCTCCGCATATACGCGAACAAAGAGCGGCTGCCCAGGGTGCTTCGAGGTCTCGGGATCGCTGTGCTGACGACATCCCAGGGTGTCATGACTGACAAGGACGCGCGTGCCAAAGGGATCGGCGGCGAAGTCCTCTGCTACGTGTGGTAAGGAGGAACTCATGTCCCGCATAGGGAAGCTGCCGATACCGCTGCCCGCCGGCGTCACGATCAATGAGTCCGATGGCAAGGTAACCATCTCCGGTCCGAAAGGAACGTTGAGCAGGAGCCTGCCGGATCTCATCAGCATACGCGAGCAGGACGGCGTCCTGCTCGTTGAGCGAGCGGATGACAGTAAGGATGCCAGGTCCTCGCATGGCTTGATGCGGACCCTCCTGGCCAATATGGTCGAAGGCGTCAGTAAGGGCTACGAGAAGATCCTCGAAGTCCACGGAACCGGATATCGCGCCTCCATTACGGACGGGAACCTGGCCCTTGCGGTAGGTTATTCCCACGGAATCGAGATCGCCCCGCCGGAAGGCATTGAGTTCGATGCCAGCATCGAGCAACAGACTCGTTTGCCCATCGTTGTGATCCGCGGAATCGATAAAGAGCTCGTGGGCACGATCGCCGCACAGGTACGCAAACTGCGCAAACCCGAGCCCTACAAGGGTAAGGGCATCCGATATCGCGGTGAGGCCGTCCGCCGTAAGGCCGGCAAGGCAGGCAAAGCAGGCAAGGCAGGCGGCAAATAAGCGTGAGGCGCCTCCACCCAGCAAGACTCAGCCCCACACGGTATACTTATTCCTTGCGCCCTGATCGAGGGCGCCACAGGCAGGTCGGCAATCTGCCCAACGAAGGACGTGTTCAACATGGATCGTAAGTTCCAACTCAGGGCGAGGCGACATCGGCGTGTGCGAGCTCGCGTATCAGGCACCAGCGAGCGACCCCGCCTGAATGTCTTCCGAAGCGTGAAGCACATCTATGCCCAGCTTATCGACGATGACCTCGGTACCACCCTCGCGGCTGCGTCGAGCCTTGAATCCGAAACGCGCGGTGTCAACGGCGGCAATATCGATGGAGCCAAATCCGTCGGCAGTCTCATCGCAGCCCGCGGCAGGCAGATCGGGATCGACAAGGTGGTATTCGACCGTGGAGGCTTTCAATACCACGGCCGCGTAAAGGCTCTCGCCGATGCGGCACGCGAAGGCGGATTGGAGTTTTAACCTATGCTGAAGATTTCAGCCGACACCCTGAACCTTGAAGAGCGGGTCGTCCGAACCAATAAGGTCCAGAAGACGCACAAGGGCGGCCGCACCATGAGCTGGAATGTCCTCGTGATCGTGGGCGATCGAGAGGGTCATGTGGGGGCGGGCCTCGGCAAAGCCCGCGCCATACCGGATGCGATCCGCAAAGGTGTGGAGGACGCCAAGAAGAATATCATCGAGGTTCCACGCGCAGGCACCACGATCCCGCACGAGATTCTGGCGAACCACGGCGCCGCTGAAGTACTGCTCAAGCCGGCATCCGAAGGTACCGGCATCGTCGCGGGCAGTTCTGTGCGGACGATTCTGGAGCTGGCCGGCGTCAGTGATGTCCTCGGCAAGTCGCTGGGATCCTCCAACGCGATCAATATCGCCTGGGCCACCATACGCGCGCTCCGTTCGCTGAAGAGGCCCGAAGACGTTGCACGCCTCCGGGGCAAGAACGTGAGGGATATGGCTCCGTGGCTGGCGACTGACCAGACCTCGATGCAAGGATCCGCCGATGCATGAAATAAACGTCAAGCTGATTCGCAGCCCCATCGGCTACAACGAGCGCCAGAAGAGGACGGTCCGGGCCCTTGGGCTGACCAGGATGAACCAGACCGTCACCGTACCCGACAATCCGCAGACCCGCGGAATGGTACGAGCTGTGCGCCATCTCGTAGATGTCACGGAAATGCCAACGGATGATGCGAACGTCGCATCAGAGGAGCAGGCTGATGCAGCTTCATGATCTCGGCCCCGCTGCCGGAGCCACCCACCGACCGAAGAAGGTCGGTCGCGGGATGGGCTCGGGCAAAGGCAAGACCTGTGGGCGTGGCTCCAAAGGTCAGAAGGCGCGCAACAAGGTAGCGCTCGGTTTCGAGGGCGGCCACACCCCCCTGCATCGCCGCCTGCCCCAGGCCCGCGGTTTCAAGCCGGTGAACCGCGTCGAATACGCGGTTGTCAACGTGGCTGCGCTGGAACAGCTCGACCCCGCCGTAACGATCACGCCCGAGCAGTTGTACGAACTCGGGATGCTCCGTTCAGCCAGCGAGCGCCTCAAAGTACTGGGCGACGGCGAGCTGACCAAGCCGGTGAACATCCAGGCGCACAAGTTCAGCGCGGCGGCAGTGCAGAAGATCGAGGCTGCCGGCGGCAAGGCAGAGACGATCCCTTACCGACAGAGCGCCCGGTTGAAGGAGCGCTGATGTGCTTGAGTCGTTGATGCAGGCGTTCCGGATACCGGAACTGAAGAAGCGTATCTACTTCAACATGATCATGCTGGCCATCTTCGTACTCGGCGCACACATACCGGTGCCGGGCATCGATCATAACAAGCTCGAAGCGCTCTTCGGCGCCAGTGGATTCCTTGGTCTGGTCGATGTCTTTTCGGGCGGCGCCCTGCGCAAGATGACGGTCTTCGCCATGGGCATCACCCCCTACATCAACGCGTCGATCATCATGCAGATGCTAACGCTGGCGATCCCATCGCTGGAGGCAATGAGCAAGGAAGGGGAATCGGGCCGCAAGCAGATCGCTCGGATTACCCGATACCTGACCATTGCCCTGGCCTTTTTCCAGGCGGTCGGCTTCAGCGTGTCTTTCCGAGCCGCGGCTACCGGGTTCCTCGGGGTGATCCAGATGGTCATCATCATGACGGCTGGAACCGCCTTCTTGCTATGGCTCGGTGAGCAGGTCACCGAGAAGGGCATCGGCAACGGCGTCTCCCTCGTGATCTTCGCGGGCATCATGACCAGCCTCCCCTATCAGAGCAGCCTTATTGTCAGTTCTGTCGAGGGCGGCCTCGTCACGCCTCTGCAAGTCCTCGTTCTGATCGCTCTCTTCATCGGTACGATCTACGGCATCGTCCTGATCACCCAGGGCACGCGCCGCATCCCGATTCAGCACGTGAAGCGCGTCGTCGGCATGCGGGTAACGCCCGCAGGAAGCTCTTTCCTTCCTATCAAGGTGAACACGGCCGGAGTCATCCCCATCATTTTCGCGATTTCCATGGTGATGTTCCCTGCTCAGATCCTCAGCTCGATCCCGTCCAAAGCCGAATGGTTCATACGCCTCAAGGGGATTGCCGACACCTTCAGTCCGGGCGCCAGCTGGTGGGCCATGGTGCTCTATGTCGCGCTGATCATCGTCTTTACCTACTTCTATACCGCAGTGGTGATGAACGTCCAGGATATGGCGGATAACCTCAAGAAGTACGGCAACTATATCCCCGGTATACGACCCGGCAAGCCCACCTTCGACTATCTGGACCGCGTCGTCTCGCGCATCACCCTGGCAGGAGCGGTCTTCCTTGCCCTGGTCGCCACCATCCAATATGTCGCGCCAGCCCTGACCGGCGTGACCGCCTTTACCCTGATCGGCGGAACCTCCCTGCTCATCGTCGTCGGGGTTGCTATTGAGACAATGCAAGCTATAGAGGCCCAGCTCCTCATGCGGAACTACGAGGGCTTCATAAAACAGAGCGGCATGACTGCATAGTCAGGAACCGCCAATGAACTGGGAGACACGCGCGTCATGGTTTTCGTATTGTTCGGTCCTCCGGGGGTCGGCAAAGGCACGCAGGGTGCCATGATCTCGGCACAGTACCACATCCCCACCATCTCGACCGGATTGATATTCCGCGAGAATGTCATCGCAGGCACCCCACTGGGTGTCAAAGTCAAAGATATGCTGGCCAGGGGCAGCCTGGTGCCGGACAACCTCGTCATCGAACTCGTGATGGAGCGAGTCTCACGGCGCGATTGCCGTAACGGCTTTCTGCTCGACGGATGCCCGCGAACAGTCGGACAGGCAGAAAGCCTGGAAACGATGTTGGGCCCATCGACGTTCGACCTCAAAGGAGTGCTCCACTTCGAGGTCGGCGACGACGTCCTTATCCATCGCCTATCGGGACGCCGCGTCTGCCCCCATTGCTGCGCCACCTTCCACGTGGAAGGAATGCCGCCTAAGATCACCGGCGTCTGTGATCGCTGCGGCGGCGGTCTCGTTCAGCGATCGGACGATAGACCGGAGGCAATCCGCAATCGGCTTCTTGAGTATCACGCTAAGACCGAACCGCTGATCGCCTTCTATCATGAGCGTGGGCTTCTTCGACGGATCGATGCCAGCGGCAGCCCCGAAGAGATCCATGCCCGGGCTGATCAGGCCATTCAAGCGAGCCTGTGAGGTGATCCGCAAACGTGGGTAGCCCTATCCTGCTGAAACGAGCCGATGAGATCGAGAAGATCCATAACGCCGGGCGCATCGTCCGGGCTGCGCTGGATGCCATGCGCGATTCCATCGTACCCGGCGTAAGTACAACCGCGGATCTGGAACGAGTTGCAGCAGCGACCATCACCGCCGCTGGCGGAACATCGGCGTTTTTGGGGTATGCTCCTCCGGGACATCCTCCGTATCCGGCGTGGACGTGCATATCCGTCAATGAGGAAATCATTCACGGTATCCCGGGCCGACGGAAGCTGGAAGCCGGTGACGTTGTCAGCTGCGATGTTGGCGTCCGTAAGGATGGGTACTTCGCCGACAGCGCCTGGACCTATCCGGTTGGCGGGATATCCAGGGAGATCGAAAAACTGCTTCGAGTCGCCGAAGAAGCGTTATATCAAGGCATCGAACAAGCGCGAGCCGGAAATCGGGTCGGCGATATCGGACACGCTATCGAACGTCATGTGCGAAGGCACGGCTTCAGCGTCGTTCGTGAGATGGTCGGTCATGGAGTCGGTCGTCAGCTTCATGAACCGCCGCAAATACCGAATCATGGGTCGCCCGGACGAGGACCTCTACTGCAGGAAGGCGCGACACTGGCGATTGAGCCGATGGTGATGATGGGCGGGCACAGGATCGAGTGTCTGGCCGATCAGTGGACGATCGTGACTGGCGATGGACGAGCGTCTGCCCACTATGAACATACGGTCGCCGTTACAGCGAACAGCGCCAGAATCCTGACGCAGGGGGACTGAATGCCACCCAAGAGATCCTATAGGAACACTGGCCCGCAGCGACGCAAGAGCGGCGGCAGCCGCGGTCCGCGTCCGGCGCCCGAGGCCCGGACACCCGATGCCTCCGGCCAGACGCCTGACGGCAAAGAAGCCGGTATCGAAGTCGAGGGCATCGTCAAAGAGAACCTGCCAAACGCGTCGTTTCGTGTCGAGCTCGTCAACGGGCACGAGGTGCTCGCCCATGTATCGGGCAAGATTCGGATGCATTTCATCCGGATCCTACCCGGTGACCGGGTCCTGGTGGAGCTATCTCCCTATGACCTGCAGCGTGGCCGAATCCTGTACCGGTACAAATAGCGAGCGCCGAAGCAGACGTTGGGAGAGATGGAGAGAAAAGACCGATGAAGGTGCGAGCCAGCGTAAAGGCAATGTGCGACAACTGCAAGATAATAAAACGTGCCGGAGTAGTCCGGGTGATCTGCAAGAACCCCAAGCATAAGCAGCGCCAGGGCTAAAGGCCGGAAACGAATGATCGCTAGCGAATCACGACCCGAATCGCATGGAGGACTATCTTGGCAAGAATAGCGGGGGTTGATCTTCCGCGCGATAAGCGTATCGAGTACGCCCTGCCGTACATCTACGGCATCGGACTCTCGAGCGCCAGGGCCATCATCGCCCGCGCGGGGATCGATCCGAATACGCGAGTAAAGGACCTGACCGAGGGCGAGAGCAGCAAGCTTCGCGAGCTCATCGAACGGGATTACCGTGTTGAAGGAGATCTCCGTCGCGAGATATCCATGAACATCAGGCGACTGACGGAGATCGGCTGTTATCGAGGCATTCGCCACCGCCGAGGGTTGCCAGTCCGAGGACAGCGCACGAAGACCAACGCGCGGATCCGAAAGGGTCCGAAACGGGCGGTCGCAGGCAAGAAGAAGGCCAAGAAGTAGACATCGGACCAGAGGAGCTCGGATGGCTAATCGTAAGACCGCCGGCAGCGCGGGGCGACAGAAACCGCGCGAAAAGAAGAACATCGTTCAGGGCGTTGCCCACATCCAGTCGACGTTCAATAACACGTTGATTACCATAACGGATGTGCGTGGCGACACGATTTCCTGGTCCAGTTCCGGCTCAATCGGCTTCAAAGGAACGAAGAAGGGCACGCCCTTCGCCGCCCAGATCGCCGCGGAGACGGCCGCTCGCAAAGCGATGGAACACGGACTGCGACGCATTGAGGTCTATATCAAGGGACCTGGATCCGGGCGTGAGACGGCCATTCGGTCGCTTCAGGCAGTCGGACTGGAGATCATCCTGATTCGGGACGTAACCCCGATCCCTCATAACGGGTGTCGAGCGCCGAAGAGACGCAGAGTATAACCAGCACGAGATCGCGGGAGGACGAAGCCCACGGGCGTAAACTCCCAGGAGCCTGCACGGCTCTCACTTCCTGGCGATGACCAGAAGGAGTATCCAAACCTAGAATGCCAGATCCATCTTTACCGAGATGTCGGCAATGCCGACGCGAAGATCAGAAGCTCTTTCTCAAGGGAGAGCGCTGTCTGAAACACTGCCCCATCGATGACGAGAAGCGACGGAAACCGCCGGGTATGCATGGCGATAACGTGCGCCGACGCAAGGTAACAGAATATGGCACGCAGCTCCGAGAGAAACAGAAGCTGCGCCGTATCTACGGTGTGAGCGAGGGCCAGTTCCGACGCTATATGGACGAGGCAATGCGCAGACGCGGCATTACAGGCGAGAATCTCCTGATGCTCCTGGAACTGCGGCTTGATAATGTTGTCTATCGCATGGACCTCGCCGCTTCGAGAGCTCAGGCCCGCCAGATCGTCAGCCATCGGTTCATCACCGTAAACGGCACACGGGTGAATATCCCCTCCTATCTCGTTCGACCCGATGATGTCATCGCCGTCCATGAGTCGAAAAGCCAGACAGGGACCATCAAACTGGCGCGTGAGAGCAGTCGGCGTAAAGGCACGCCGGAGTGGCTGGAGTACGATACGGCCACGATGTCGGCCAGGGTGCTTCAAGCGCCGACCCGGAGCCAGATCGATACCGAGGTTCAAGAACAACTGATCGTCGAGTTCTACTCGCGATAAGGATATTGGAGTAGTGACGGGCTCGGTGCGCGCTGGCCGCGCGCATCCGGGTCTTATTGGCTGTCCGTCATCGATCGGATTGCCGGCCACGGGAGCAGAGGTTGCCGATGGAAGAGGTTGTGCCACAAATGAAAACCCTCTCGGAGACATCGACGTATGGTAAGTTCGTCGTCGAGCCTCTTGATAGGGGATACGGAGTTACTCTTGGTAACTCGCTGCGCCGAGTGCTGCTGTCCTCGGTGCAAGGCGCCGCGATCACGTCCGTCAAGATCGACGGGGTGTTGCACGAGTTCCAGCTGATCGACGGCTTAAAGGAAGACACGACGGAACTGCTGCTGAACCTGAAGGACCTCTGCGTCCGGATTGACCCGTCTCTGGCCGCCCGGGGCGGGAAGCATGTGATCCGGATCGAGAGCGAAGGCGCAGGCCGCGTGACCGGCGCCGATGTCCTGTGTCCGGATGGCGTCGAGGTCATGAATCCGGAATGCTATCTCGCGACGATCTCCGACGACGGCGCTTCCCTGAAAATGGAGATGACCATTGAAGTCGGGCGGGGTTATGTCGTTCCCGACAAGCAGGAAGGAGCCGTGCTGCCGCCCATCGGAACGATCCCGGTGAGCGCGGCCTTCACACCGGTACGGAAGGTCAACTACCTCGTTGAACCCCGACGCGTCGGCTTCAAGACGGACTACGAAGGGCTCACCCTCGAGGTAACAACCAACGGTACGATCTCGCCGAGTGTTGCGATCAGTCAGGCGTCTGCGATCCTGAACGGCTACTATGTTCGGTTCATGGAGCTCGCACCGGATCAAGGTCTGGCGCTGCCCGCCTCCGAGGAGGAGCAAGGCACAGGCGACAACACACTCATCGTGGACCTCGGCTTCAGCCCAAGGACCAGGAACTGTCTGTCCAAGGCCAATATTCTGACTCTCGGCGAACTCAAACGGCTGGATCAAAGCGACTTGCTCGCCCTGCGCAACTTCGGCAAGAAATCGCTGGACGAGGTCACGGCGAAGCTGGAGCAGCTCCGCCGTGAATCCGAGACCGCCGCACCTCAAGAAGCAGAGGGTATGAGCTCTGCTGAGGCGACAGAAGAGCCCAGCGCTGCGACTGAAGCTCCAGCGCTCGACGAGAATGCCGGCGATACCGATCTCGACACGGACACCGGCGCCGAACAATAGGCTGGAAAGGATACTCGCATGCGACATAGAGTAAGCGGCCGAAAGTTCGGCCTACCGAGCGACCAACGCCGAGCGCTGCTCAAGGGATTGGTCCGTTCGCTGTTTCTCCACGATGCCATCACGACAACGGAGACGCGGGCTAAGGATGTTCGGCCCATAGCCGAGAAGCTGATCACACTGGCCAAGCGGGACGATATCCACGCCCGAAGGCTGGTGCGACGCTACATCGACTCTAACATACCGGTCTTCGGGGTGAACGCGGAGACACGCAAGATCGCGTTGAATCCCGACTACGTGGTGCCCCGCCTTTTCAATGTGATCGCTCCTCGTTATAAGGACCGACAGGGAGGTTACTCCAGGATTACCAAGATCGGTGCGCGGCGCGGTGACGGTGCGCCCATGGTCGTTCTTGAGCTCATGGACAGCGATACCATTGATCCAGGCACGGCCACAACCAGCGAGGCTGTCGTGATGAAGCGTCGCGGGCTATTCGGGCGACGGAAGTAGGACCAAGGCGGTTCCGCCTCGTCGTTGAATATGATGGCACCGACTTCGCAGGCTTCCAATACCAGCCGAACCTCCGAACGGTGCAGGGCGAGATCGAGAAGGCCATGGAGCATGTCCTTCGTCAGAAGATCACGGCGTACGGGGCGGGTCGCACCGACGCAGGAGTTCATGCGCTGGGACAGGTGATCAGCTTCACCGCAGATACGAAGCTTGAAATCGCGCGGATGGCCCCGGCGCTGAATAGCCAGCTCCCGACGGACATTCGGATCAGACGAGCGGATGAGGCGGACGGAGGATTTCACGCACGCTTCAGCGCATTGGCCCGACGCTATGTGTATGTGGCGCTGAACCGCAGCGAGCCGACCGCGCTGCTGCGACGCTATGTGTGGCACATCGTGCAGCCGCTCGATGTGGATGCCATGCAGCGAGGAGCGGCGACACTCGTCGGCGTTCACGACTTCGCAGCATGGGCGAACGGAACATCGGAGGTAACCAGTACCGAACGGGAGCTGTACGAATGCCGATTGCGTAGGAAAGGCGCGTTTGTCTTATTGATCGTTGAGGGAAGCGGCTTCCTACGAGGTATGGTAAGGAACATCATGGGAACTCTGGCGGAGGTTGGCCTTGGCCGGCGATCGCCAAACGAGATGACTCGGATCACGGAATCGCGGAATCGAGCTAAGGCTGGCCGAACGGCTCCGGCCTGTGGCCTCTGTCTCGTCCGAGTACGATATTGAGGATAATGGGATGAAAACCTATTCAGCAAAACAAAAGGATATCGAGCAGCGAACCTGGTGGGTCCTCGACGCGGCAGGTCGCTCGATGGGCCGCGTCGCGACGGACGCCGCGAAGCTACTGCGGGGTAAGCATAAGCCGATCTTCACTCCCCATGTCGATACGGGCGACTTTGTGATCATCGTCAATGCATCCAGAGCCGTCCTTACCGGCAATAAAGGTGAAGAGCGTATCTACCGCCACAGCGGTTGGCCGGGCGCTCTGAAGAGCAAGAGCCGCGCGGAGGAGCTCGAAGCCCGGCCCGAAGAGGCGATGCGGCGCGTAGTCCGGGGGATGATCCCTCATAACCGGCTCGGCGACGCGATCATCAACAAACTGAAGGTATATGCGGGTCCCGACCATCCCCATCAGGCCCAGGGGCCGAAAGTATGGAACGGGCCTGCAGAGAGCGCAGGAGGATAAAGCGTGCCAACGGGCGTCAACTACTACGGAACCGGCAAGCGCAAGGATGCGGTCGCGCGCGTCTGGCTTGTGCCCGGTACGGGCAATCTCACGGTCAACGATCGGCCGGGAGATCGTTATTTCGGAAGACCGGTGCTGCTGAAACTCGTTCAGCAGCCTCTGGAGATCACCGAGATGCTGGGCCGATTTGATATCGTCGCCCACTGTGCCGGCGGCGGCCTTAGCGGTCAGGCCGGCGCGGTTCGGCATGGCATCAGCAAGGCCCTGATCGAATCGGATCCGGACCTTCGCACCACGCTGCGCCGCCTCGGGTATCTCACCCGCGATCCGCGCGTCAAGGAACGGAAGAAGTACGGTCGCAAGCGCGCCAGGCGAGGATTCCAGTTCAGCAAGCGCTAAAGCCCGAAGCCTGTTAGACCCACCCGCACGAAGAGGGCCAGGAATAGCCCGAGCCCTCTTCTCCTCTTCCGTGTGAGGCGTCGTCCGATCAGGCGGCCCCGTCGGGATCGGCGCCCGCCATCAGGCATTCCGCAAGAAACGCCTCCGCCTTCTCATAGAACCGGAGCCGGTTCTCCGGTCGAGCAAAACCGTGCCCCTCGTCCTCAAAGAGCATGTACTCGACCGGTGTCCCCCGCTCGCGCAGCGCTGCCACGATCTGCTCACTCTCAGCCTGCTTCACTCTGGGATCGTTGGCGCCCTGCGCGATCAGCAGCGGGCATCGAATGGCATCAGCCTTATAAAGTGGCGACCGGGCGTCCAGGAACTCGGGCTCGGTATCGGGATCGCCGATCCGATTGGTGAACATGCGTCGAAGCGGCTCCCAGTATGGGGGTATCGATGCGATCAACGTCCGCAAGCTGCTGGGTCCGACGATGTCGACGGCGCAGGCGAACACATCGGGCGTAAAGGCCGCTCCAACCAGGGCCGCGTACCCACCGTAGGATCCCCCGTAGATCGCCACGCGAGCGGGATCGGCGTAGCCCTGCGCGACCGCCCAATCGACGGCGTCGAGCAAGTCCTCATGCATCTTCGCGCCCCATTCCCGATCACCCGCGTGCAGAAACCGTTTGCCGAACCCTTCGGATCCGCGGAAGTTCACCTGCAGGCACGCAAAGCCGCGGTTCGCAAGCCACTGCGCTTCTGCATCGTAGCCCCAGACATCCCGCGCCCACGGGCCGCCATGAACGTTCAAGACCAGAGGCAGGTTCCGAGGCTCAATCCCGACAGGCAAGGTTAGATAGGAGTAGAGATCGAGCCCGTCCCGCGAACGGATTGTCACACCGTGCATCGGGGCCAGATCGGCCTTCTCGAGCGCCGGTCGCGTCGTAAAGAGAAACTCCAGTGTGCCAGCGTATCTGCGATACAGATAGTACGACGCCGGAGCCACGTCGCTGACGTAGAGGACGATCCAGATTCGGTCGGCGGTGTCCCGACTGACCACGGAGGCCTCCCCCTCGTGCGCATCTCTCAACAACTGCATATCGTTCCGGATCGCATCATCCAGTATGGTCCACTCCATCCGGTGCCGCACGAACCCGACAGCCTGAACATTCCGTTCGATCGGATGGATCATCACATCGCCGACATCGACGATCTCATCCGCGGCCAGGGTCGTCTCAGCCATGGTGGTAAGGTCCATCAGGCGAAGCTCTGATGTATTCGAACCGATCGAACTGGTCATCAATACGCTCCGCCCATCCCGCGTGAACCCGAGCACGTGCCCTTCTTCCTCGGCCGGCCAGCGCACCACGGTCCGAAACGGCGCGTCCTCCGTATCCGCATCCCGCACACGGAACTCGAATCCTCCATCCTCCGTGGCCGCCATCGCGCCCCGAATCCGCAGCGAACGATCGGCATACCACCCGACCACATCCCCCGGATTCACGATCTCCAGCGTTAACTCTCCGGTCGGCAGATCCAGCCGGTATCCATCATGCAGCTGCGGGTCTCGATTGTTGAGTGAGACGATGAGCGTATGCGGATATTCATGACTTGCGGCCACGATCGACGCCTGAGCGCCGGGATACGGCGTCAGGTCCCGGATCCCGCCCGTCTCCAGATCAGCCGACCAGAGATGCCAGTTCTCATCGCCGCCGATGTCCTGCACATACAGAATGGAACGGTTGTCCATGGCCCACATATACGAGCGAATGCCGCGCAGACGGTCCCGCGTCACCACCCGATCATCATGGGCGCCCAGCGTGCGAACCCACACATTGAGAACGCCTTCATCGGGGCGGAGGTAGGCAAGACGCGTTCCGTCCGGTGATACCTGTGCCGCTGTCGTTACCGGATTGCCAAACAGGTCCTCTCTGCTGATCCGCTCCGGCAGGGCGAACGCTCGATTCATATCCACTAAGGCTATACTCCTTCAGGGTTCGGTACGCTGTAGATCGCGTCCGTGCGGGTTGACCTTTCATTATGACCTGATCGCGGTACGGGAAGGAGGGGTACGCTGAGGCCAGTCCGTCGTACCCGCCAGCACACGGGTGAATGGAGCATCGCCTTCTACGCCGATACACCGGCTGAGATCTTCATCCTGGCGGCAGAAGCCGTGGCCGGTTCCGCGACGGTGACCGTCGCCAGCCCAAACCGGTCTAACGTGCGGGAGGTGGAACTGAGCGCACGGGACGCCGGCGCCCTTCTTGCCGACTGGATCAATGAGCTGATCGGACTTTCGGAGATCGACCGGATGGTCTTTCAATGCTCCCACGCGGACGTGATGATCGACGAGGTGGGCGCGATTCTCCGCGCATCGCTGCGCGGCGTTCCCATCGACCGTTGGGTCTCCCCTCTCAAAGCCGCAACCTATCACGGACTGGAGTTCGGCATGGTACGGGGCCGATACCGCGCCCGAGCGCTCTGCGACATCTAGGAACTGCCGCCATGCACCGCCCGATACCCATAGAGAAAGACGGGGACTATCGCTATGTGGTCAGCCCGACCGCACTTCCTGAGATGCTTGCGCCTGCGGTCATCTACGCCGACGAGGCGCTCATCAAGGAGTTCGCCGACGATCTGACGCTGACCCAGCTGACCAATGTGGCGACGCTGCCCGGCGTCTTCAAACGCGTTTGCGGCATGCCCGATATGCATCAGGGCTACGGCTTTCCCGTGGGCGGCGTCGCGGCAATGGCCATGCCCTCAGGGGCGATCTCACCGGGCGGCGTCGGGTTTGACATCAACTGCGGGGTACGACTGCTCGTTGCGCCAGTCGATCCGACCAGACTCGGCCCCCGGCTGGAGCGGATCGTGGAGGAGTTGGCACGGGCCATACCCGCAGGCGCGGGCAAGGAAGGCGGGCTGAAGCTCAGTTGGACGGACCTCGACCAGACCCTGACATCAGGCAGCCGTTACGTGATCGAACACCTCGGCCTTGGCCTTGAGGACGATCTGGACCGTACCGAATCCGGCGGGTGTCTGTTGGCCGCAGATCCTTCGTCCGTATCGCCCAGAGCCAGGGAACGGGGCAAGGATCAGCTGGGCACCATGGGCTCCGGCAACCACTTCGTCGAGTTGCAGCGGGTTGAGGCGATCGACGATCCCGAGGCCGCCTCGGCAATGGGGATCGAGCCGAACATGCTCGGCGTCCTGATCCACAGCGGATCGCGAGGCCTCGGGCATCAGGTCTGCACGGATCACGTCCGGATCATGGACGCGCGAATGGCGGCGGCCTGCGTTACCCCGCCCGATCGCCAGCTCTCATGGGCTCCTGCCGATTCCGCTGTCGGACAGGCCTATCTATCCGCCATGGCCTGTGCCGCCAACTACGCCTGGGCCAATCGGCAAGCCATCAGCCATGCCGTCCGACGAACGCTGGCCCGACTGCTCAAGCTTCGAGCCAGCGAGATCCGCCTCGTCTATGACGTCGCCCACAACATCGCCAAAGCGGAGGAGCACGACGGCAAAAGCCTGTTGGTGCACCGCAAGGGAGCGACGCGAGCGTTCGGTCCCGGGCATCCGGACCTCCCGCAGGAATACGCGGCCACGGGTCAGCCCGTACTGATACCGGGGAGCATGGGCACTCGCTCGTATGTCCTCGCGGGCCTCGCCGGCAATCCGGCGTTCGGCAGCGCCTGTCACGGAGCTGGAAGAGCTCTGAGCCGTTCCGAAGCCAAGAGCAAGTTCACCGGTTCTGGCGTACGTCGCTCGCTAACGGAGAGCGGGATCGTAGTCCGATGCGCATCCAACGAAGGGCTCGCCGAAGAAGCGCCTGCGGCCTATAAGGACGTGGATCGCGTGGTCGATGTGGTTGTTCGCAACGGAATGGCAGCCCGAGTAGCCCGGTTGGCGCCGGTCGGTGTGATCAAAGGATGAGCCTCCCCCGAGTTCCAGCACGCCCGGCGCAACGTGTGCGTTCGGTTCACGCCGGACGGAGGTACGGTCCATGAGCTATCCGCGCCTCTCCTCGGCGAGAGGAGCAGGTCCCCGCCCGGGCGAGGCATCAGGCTGGATATTCAACATCCAGCGGTTCTCCATCCACGACGGCCCCGGCATCAGGACGACCGTGTTTCTCAAGGGGTGTCCGCTCCGTTGTCGCTGGTGCCACAACCCCGAGGGCCTGGAGATGAAACCGCAGATCCGGCTATCGGATAACCTGTGTACCCGCTGCGGCCGTTGCGCCGTGGTATGCGATCGTGACGTGCATGAGGTGACCATGGACGCCCATCGACTCCATCCGGAGCGATGCGGAGCCTGCGGCCAGTGCGTCGATGAGTGTCCGACCGGCGCGCTGGAGCTCGTGGGCAGCCAGATGGGCGTGAGCCAGGTGATGCGCATCGTTCGCCGGGACGTGCCGTTCTATGATCAGTCCGGAGGAGGACTGACCCTGTCCGGAGGCGAACCCCTTGCGCAGATCGACTTCACCGCGGCGTTGTTGGCATGCGCCCGCGAGGAATCGATCCATACCGTTGTGGAGACCTCGGCCTTCGGCCCGTGGGATCGAATGGAACGACTGATGCCGGTTGTCAACCATTGGATCGTTGATATTAAGCACACCGATGCCGAGCGTCATCGCGAACTCACAGGCGTCACCAACGAATCCATCCTGGCAAACATCACGGCTCTAGCGACAACGGGCGCTCCGATCCTCCTTCGGGTGCCGTTTGTACCCGACACCAACATCGATGCAACCTTCCTCGACGGTCTGATCTCCTTCGGCAAGTGGGAGGCCCTCGGGCGTCCGCCGACGATTTCGCCCGAGATCCAACCTCCGTCTCGTGAAGCCCTGAACCCATGGCTCGAACGGCTGGCCCACCACGGTTATGACGTAAGGCTTGAGTAGGATATCACCCATGAAACAGCCAGCGGATGCTGCCATCTTCCATCGTGCCGGAGCCGCTCTGGAGATCCGTCCGTTGCCGGTGGTCCTTCCTCCACCGGCCCATGCACGCGTTCAGCTGGTATCGTCGGGCATTTGCGGCACCGATGTGCATATCTGGGAAGGCTCCCTCGCATTGACCGGTCCGTTCATCCCGGGCCATGAGTTCCTCGGGCGTGTCGAGCGCATGGGCGACGGGGATAGGCTGGATTGCCTCGGCAACGCCCTGAACATCGGCGAGCTCGTCGCGGTGAATGTCGTGGAACCCTGCGGCGATTGCGTCCTCTGCCGAGAAGGCGGCGACGCCTCGTGCCTGCATCTGATCGAGACCCTCACTTATACCCGGTCGCCGGCTGAGCCGCCCCACCTGCATGGCGGTTTCGCCGAAGTGACGATCAGTCCGACCCGGTTTCTCCATCGTCTGCCCTCAAGCCTCCCCGCCGATGTCGCCTCAGTGTTTCTGTGTGCTGGCCCGACGATCGTGCGCGCGATCCGCTACCACCCTGGAACGCTCGAGGGCGCTTCGGTCGTCGTCCAGGGCTCCGGACCGGTTGGCCTCTTTGCGGTCCTGTGGGCGGCGCACCACGGAGCTCGAGTGACCATGATCGGTTCGTCCTCCCATCCGCTCCGCCCGGAGCTTGCCGTGCTCTTCGGCGCCGCCGATTTCCTGGATATCCGGAGCACGGATGTCCCGGCGCGCCAGCGGACCATCATGGAGAGCACGAACGGAATCGGCGCCGATCTGGTGATCGAATGCAGCGGCTCTGAGCACGCATGCCCGGAGGGTATCGGTTTGCTCCGCCCACGGGGCGTTTATCTACTTGCCGGCCAGTACTCCGACCGCGGCGCCGTGCCGATACCCGTGCACGCGATCACGTTCAGCGCGCTTCAGATCCTGGGCAGTGCTCAGTTCACGGCGGTGGACCGACAGGCGTACTTTGACTTTCTGCTAACGATCCCGGAACTCTGGCCCGCGATTCGCCAGACCGTCACCCATCGGTTTCCGGTGCGCCAGGCTGAAGAAGCCCTCCGCACCGTCCACGCCGGCGACGCCATCAAAGCCCTTCTGGAGGCCCAAGCATGACATCCGCTCCACACCGCCATAACGTACTCAGCGGACAGGAGCTGGCCCGGCTCCGATTGCATGATTACGATCGGCGCACCCGCGCCAAGCTCCGCGAAGTCGCGCTCCTTGCCGCATAGGGGGTAAGGCGGCGCTTATGAAGCGCCGCCCCATCCCCGTCATCCGGCGACACCTTTGCGCGTTCGGAACAGCGAGTATAGAATCGCGCCGCCGATCAGGGTCAGCGTGGCGATGAGTGACCAGTGCGGCTCCAGATAAGGCGCCTCATATTCTTGGTAGCCAAAGGCCGTGGCCACGCGGCGCATGGTGGCATAGAGCCAGGTGCGCAGTTGCATCTCCTCCGGATAAAAGGAGCGTGTGCCTTTGACGGCGGGGATCGGTCTCTTCATGGCTTCCCTACGCTTTCTATGATACACCCAAAGCAGCAGGGCACTCGTTATGGCGCATTGTCCTGCCCTGGCTTGTCGCAAATTGCTATCTCTGTAATGACACTTATAGGACTTACACCCTCTCTGGCGTACGATTTTCTACGATGATTATACAGGTAAGCCCAAGGGGAGGGAAAGTAGGTGAACAGCATGAAGACAAAACGTGAATTAACTATTCTGCAAATGAACGATACCCACGGCTATCTTAACGCGCATCAAGAACTGTTCAGGATGGGTGATCGTTGTTTGCATCGCGTGGTTGGCGGCTACGCCAAACTCAGCGGGTTGTTCAAGCAAGTACGGGCGGAGCGGGGCAGAGACGCGGTGCTTGCACTTGACAACGGCGACACGCTGCACGGCACCTTTCCTGCCGTGTACAGCAGAGGCGAAGCGTTGATCGAGCCGCTCAAACAGCTCGCCCTCGATGCATGGACAATGCACTGGGACATCGTTTATGGCCCGGACCGTTTGCAAGAACTGGCCGGCCAACTCGATCATCCGCTGCTGGCGCTCAACGGTTATCACGCAGAGTCAGACCGACCGGCATTTCAGCCTTCAACCGTCATTGAGCG
>JABWBA010000110.1 GCA_013360745.1 Chthonomonadales bacterium
GGCACTCCGGAATGGCCGTGGAAAGGCCGCAACTCCATGTATCGCTACCATATCGAGGATCCGATCCATTTCCAGAAATCCATTAAGGTCACGATTGAGCACGGCCACGCGAACAAGCTCAGCAACGACTACAGCAGTACGGCCTACTGGTATCAGACCGAGCCGCATCGCCCGTTCCCTCCGTTGCCCACGGTGCGCTATCGTCTTCCGCGACCGCTGGCTCAGGGTTGATCCGCCCGTATCGAGCCGTCTGAGCCGGAGGGATGAGGCAGCGCACCGAAGAACGGGTTACGGGCTGGCTGTTTGTCGCGCCGTACCTCGCGCTGTTCACAGCCTTCCTGGCCATCCCGACCCTGTACGGTTTCTATATCAGCCTGCACGACTGGCACGTGCTCGGCCGAACGCGCCCGTTCATCGGCTTTGGGAACTACAGCGCGCTGCTTCGGGACGATCTCTTCCATCGCGCGCTGCTCAACACGGCGATATTCGCCCTGCTGACCGTCCTGCCCGGCAACGCGCTATCGTTGCTGCTCGCGCTGGGGCTGAACGCGCGCGTCCGGGGCGAAACGCTGTTCAAAACGCTCTACTACATGCCGGTCGTTCTGTCCGTCGCCGTAACCGCCATTATCTGGCGATGGCTGTACAGCGCCGAGTTCGGCATCATGAACCATTACCTGAGCCTGTTCGGCGGTCCCCGGTTGGCCTGGCTCAACAGCCCCGAGCTCGCCATGCCCTCGCTCGCGCTCATGAGCGTCTGGTGGGGCGCGGGCGGCAACATGCTCATCTACCTTGCGGGCCTGCGCGGGATACCGGAGCAGTACTATGAGGCCGCGCGGATCGACGGGGCTGGCGGCTGGAACCGATTTCGCTACGTCACGGCGCCAATGCTCCGGCCCACGCTCCTCTTCTGCCTGATCATGTCCGTCATCGGCTCCAGCCAGGTGTTCGGACAGAGCTATATTCTCACCGGCGGCGGTCCCCACTACAGCACCCTGACCGTCGTGCTCTACATGTATCAGACCGGTTTCAGCCTCTATCGTCTCGGCTATGCCTGTGCGGTGGCATACATGCTCTTCGCTGTCATCCTGGGTGTCACCGCCGTCCAGTACCGCATTATCGCAGGCCGAAGCGAGGAGGCTTCGGCGTGAGACCGCACCGGATCGCGCTCCACCTGGCGCTGGGTATGGCGGCGATCCTCTTCGCGGCGCCCGTGGCGTGGATGGTCGTGATGTCGATTCAGCCGGAAGCGGATATCTTTCGGCCCGTGCCCCAATGGTGGCCCCGCCATCCCACGATGGAGAACTACAGCGCATTGCTCCAACGGGCCGAGGAGGCGCCGGTCCTCCGCTGGCTGGGCAACAGCGCCCTCGTGGCGGCGGCCGGCGTGACGAGCTACCTCACCATCGCGTCGATGGCCGCCTACGCCTTCGCACGGCTCAGGTTTCCCGGGCGCAACCTCCTGTTCGGCATCGTCCTGGCCACGCTCGTCGTGCCGGGACAGGTGACGATCATCCCGCTCTTTCTGATCCTGCAGAAACTCCACTGGTTCAACACCTACTACGCGCTCATTGTTCCGGGCCTGTCCGGGGTCTTCGGCGTGTTTCTGCTGCGGCAGTTCTTCCTGACGCTCCCCCGAGAGCTCGAGGAGGCCGCTGTGATCGACGGATGCAGCCATGCCTCGATCTACCGTCGGATCATCCTTCCGCTGGGGCGTCCGGCCATGGCCACCCTGGCCATATTCTCGTTCCTGGGCTCCTGGAACGATTTCATGCTGCCCCTCATCGCGGTGAACGACAACGACATGCGGACACTGCCGGTGGGGCTGATGATCTTTCTGGGCCGCTATTCGATGCAGTACGGGCTCGTCATGGCCGCTGCGGTCGTCGCGACTATTCCGGTGCTCGTCATGTTCCTCCTCTTTCAGCGGCACATCGTGAGAGGGGTAGCCCTGTCCGGTTTGAAGGGATAGACGTCGCCCCCCGATCGTCCACGCTCAGGCGCGGATCCGACGGATCGAGTGGGGTGATCAGGTCAGGCGCTTGCGGATTCGGTAGCTGGCAGCATCCGCAGCGAGGACCATGGCGACGAGGACCAGCACATACGTGGCCACCTTGTGCCATTGGAAATAGTTGATCCGCGCCACCAGTTCAAAGCCGATGCCGCCCGCGCCCACGATCCCGAGGATCGTCGCGGCCCCGATGTTGAGCTCCCACGCGTAGAGGGTGTGGGACAGAAAGCTCGGCATGGCCTGGGGGATCATCCCGTAGACGAAGACCTGCGCCGGCGAGCCGCCCACGGCTTTGACGGCCTCGATGGGAGCCGGATGGACTCCTTCCAGCGCCTCGGCGAACAGCTTCGCAAGCATGACGAAGGATCCGACCGCGATCCCGAGGGCGCCGGGGAAGGGCCCGAGGCCCACCATATACACGAAGAGGACCGCGTAGATCAGCGGCGGGATGGCCCGCAGGACGTTCAGCCCGGTCTTCACCGTTGCGCTGAACCACGACGGAAGCGCCGACGTTCGGGCAGCGAGAAAACTCATCGGCAACGCGGCCGCCGCCCCGACAAAGGTCCCGACAATCGCCATCTGGAGGGTTACGACGAGGGCTTTCCAGGCTTTCGGGAGCTCCGAGAGGTCCGGAGGGAACATCTGTGTGAAGTAGTCGCGCGCTCGCTGCAGCCCCTCGATGAGGCGAGACGCCTCGAACTCACTGCCCCGCAGCGCCCACCACAGGATCAGCAGGAGCGCCGTCGGCCAGAGAAAACGGGATGCCGATCTCAACGCGAACGGCTCGGTGGAGCAGAGGGAGCGTCCTGTCTCCGCAGGGCCGTGCCATCGGACGGGCAGTACCGCCACGAGGGGAGCACCGGTTTCTTGCAGGTCGGACACGTCTGTGTGGGATGTCCCCATGCGGGCAGGCCTCGAACGGAAACCAGAAGCCAGTCGGAAGGGGCGATCCATACGCTCCCGTCGGGCCGGAGCTGCCACTTCAGCGCACCCGTTCGTCCGACGGACTCGAGCACCAGCGACAACGGCGTATCCGTGAAACGGGCCGCAACGCCGATATCCCCTGGAATGCGTGGGTCGAGGCGGATCGGCACCCTCGTCTGCCCCTCGATCTGCTGCAGTACCGTCCTCAGCGGAGCGGGTCGATCGTCGGGTATGGAGAGACTGACCGGACGGCCCAGCGTGAGGGACTGGCCGGGCAGGACAGGCGCGTATTGAGTGCGCAGCGCGGTTACGCCGGCCGCGGCGCTCGGTCGAGCCTCATGGCCCGGTTGGGCAGCCGGATCGTTCGCGGCCGGAGCGATGGCGACCGTGATCCTATCGCCCATCTGGAGCGTGATCGGGGGGCGCGCCAGACCGCAGATGGCCTGCAGGATATCGTCCAGTGTTTTATCGCGCAGGGTGAGACTGATCGGACCGGTGATGTCCTGATTGATCACGTACTCACGTCCCGTCTTACGAAGGAGCGCCGCAAGCACGTCCTGAAGATCGGCGCCGTTCGCCTCGAGCGAATACCGAAGTGTCTTGCCGTCGGCCGCGAAACCGGCCTCAACAAGCGACAGGGCGCCCATCCGTGCGCTGCCCTGGGCTCTCGCATGGCCAGCCGGAGCGCACCAGAGGGCCGCAAGGGCCGCGGCGATCCAGAGCCCGAGTCTCCGCCGCCCGGTTCTATGCGCCCTCATGGCTCCTCGCCTCACCCCGGATCTCGGTCATCATATCCACGCCGATCCGCAATCCGCGCAATCCGCCGTCCTCATCCCATAGCGCCTCGCCGCGGATCTCGGTGGTCCGCTCGCCGATCCGGACCCGCTCCACATGGATCGCCTCCCGGTCGGGGGCGACACTCATCGAGGACGGTATCAACGCCATCGGGGTACGAAGCGGCGCTCTATCGGACTCGGCCGCACTCGGTCCCTCAGCCGGGGCGCTGAGCCCCGTCGAAGCCCGGGTGTTGGTTGGCGAGACAGCGGCCGCAGAGCGGACCGGCGTCGGGAGCGGGGATCCGAACGCCCGACGTGCGGGACCCTGCGCTGCGGCGACGCGCCTGTGCACGGTCGGAATCGGCTGCACGGCCCTTGCCGTAATCGACGGCGCCGGCTGAGGGTAGGCGGAGGCCATGGCCAGCGCGCGTTCGCCGCTCGCCCGCCCCAGCGAGGCAACCGATCTCAACGGGGTGTGCGTCATCGGCATCGGCCGTTCCGGTATTGTCCGAATGGCCGCCATGCAGACTGCCGCAGCCATCACCGTGCCGGCGGCTGTGAGCCTCGGCGATACCGGCAAGCGCCGTCGAGGCGGACCGATGGCCGCGATACTGGCCCGAAGGTCGTCGCGGATCGAGGGCGGAGGAGGTCCCGGGCGCCACTGCCGTAGGGCCTCGAGCGCGACACCGGCCGAGGCGGCTTCCTCTCGACACGCTCGACACCGGTTGAGGTGTTCCCGGACCCGTGCCGATTCGACCGGGCCGAGCTCACCTTCGAGGAAAGCGTCGAGCCGATCGAGGGCTCTCTCGCAGAGGCTCTCAGTCCGCGTCTGCAGCAGCAACCGTCCGCTCATGGATCTCCTTGAACTTGAGCCGGGCTCGATGCAGCCGCACTTTGGCCGCCGCATTGGAACAGCCCAGCGTCTCCGCGATTTCCGCGATCGTCATCTCCTCTGTGTACCGGAGAACCAGAATCTGGCGATACATCGGTGTCAGACTGGCAAGGGTCTTCTCGACATCGTCGGCGTCCACGCGCGCCGAGCGCCCCTGCACAGTGTCTTCGTCCATCCCGAACCGGCCATCCTCCGTAGCCGGCAGCGAACTCCATCTCAACCGGCCGTGCGAGCGCCCGGCGTCGATGGCTCGATTGATCGCTATTCGATACAACCAGGTGCCGAATCGTGCGGTCCGCCGAAAGCGGGGCAGCGCCTTATAGGCCTGCAGGAACACTTCCTGGGTGACATCACGCGCGAGATCCCGATCACTCAGGACCCCGCGGATGATCCTGTAGACCCGTTCGGCATACCGATCGTAGAGGATGTCGAAGGCGCTGACATCCCCTGCCAACACGGTCGCTACCAGCGCGTTATCCTCGTCGCTGCTGACATCGCCCTGGCTCCGGGCCGCAGGCTGCGCCCAGACCGATGGGTGGATCGTGTCATCCCGGCCGTGCATTCGAGTTCACTCGCCCTTATCGTGCATAGCATTCGTTAGACGTTGATTACCGGCGGCCCGTTACGCCAGGCCGTCTCTACAGCCACTTCGTTCGTGCCGTATAGGTGATCGTCGCCGTGCCGTCTTTGGCCACCTTCACAGGGAACTCGATCGTTCGAGCGTCCCGCTTCACGTACTCTGCGCTCTTCTGCGTGATCCGCCAGTCGGCCCACAGGTGCTCGATCACCGAAACCGTGACCTCCTCCGACTTGTGGTTCTTGACCGTGATCTCAAACGTC
>JABWBA010000050.1 GCA_013360745.1 Chthonomonadales bacterium
GAGGTGATGATCGACGGGGTACTGGATGGCGCAGAAGTGCAGACCACCAGCGGTCCGGTCGGCATCGAGCGCGTTGCGAACGGCGTGCAGGTTGAGACCATCAGCGGTCAGGTTCGAGTCAGCTCCATTGGCGGTCCTCTGCGTGTTGCGAGCAAGAGCGGCGATGTGGATGCGCGCGAGCTTGGCGCCGGAGCCTCTGCCGTAACAGTCGGAGGCAATATCCGACTGCATCGGGTCGAGGGCGGACCGATTGAGGCGAGAGCCGTTTCCGGGGAGGTCGAGATCGAAGGCGTGGGTCGTACGGCTCCGATCGATGTCGCGCTCGAAACCGTCTCGGGTATCGCCCGGTTAACCGATGCGACAGGAACGGTATCGATGAAGACCGTCTCCGGGGCCATCGCAGGGAGCGGACTGACCATCGATCGTCTCGCGGTCAAGACCGTCTCCGGCGATGTCGTCGTCGGCCTGATCGCACCATTCAGCGGACCGCTTAGCGCGGAGACCGTATCGGGGAGTTTGCGGGTCGAAGTTCCATCCAGCGCCAGCTTCCGCTACAGGCTGGTCACCATGTCCGGCCGTTTGGCATGCGAGCATCCCGCGGCGGATGCGGAAGAGACCAGTACGATGATGAGCGGAACCGTTGGCACGGATGGCGGTACCGTCAACGGTCAGACCCTCTCCGGCGATATCACCGTTGCTCTCGTTCGACCCGATCGTGAGACGACGGGACGATCGGAGGACCAAGGCCCCGCGCGATAAGGACCCCGACGGAGATCACGGTGGCCGCGCAGCCAAAGACCACGCGGTAGCCTCCGATCTCGGCGAGGGCGCCGCCCATGGGACCATATAGCGCGCCCGGCGTCTGACAGACGGATGCGACACCGACGGCAAACGGCCTGTCTTTAGGTTCGACGGATTCGAGGAGCGCGTTCG
Source organism: Chthonomonadales bacterium (assembly GCA_013360745.1). Classification (GTDB taxonomy): domain Bacteria; phylum Armatimonadota; class Chthonomonadetes; order Chthonomonadales; family CAJBBX01; genus JABWBA01. The sequence goes on from JABWBA010000050.1 coordinate 934, forward strand.
ATATCGCCATCCACAGGCCATCGCCTACGGAGCCCAGTATCACAAAAACGGCGAACATAGCCCAGAGCGTCTCGCCGCGGCATAGCAGGGCCGCCATTGGGGCGGCGACGATGGAGAAGCCGATCGTTCTGATCGTCGTCGACGTTCCGAACCGATCGGTAAGCCATCCCCAGAACGGACCCGAAGCGACGCGGCCTGCGTTGAGTGCGACCGTGTAGAAGCCTACCGCCTGCAGCGAGGCTCCCAGGTCCCGCTGTGCGTACAGGACATAGAACGGCGTCGCCATGGAGCCAGCTTCGAGCAGAAGGCGGGCGAGGATCAAGCGGAGAACCCTTGGGTATCGGCGTAAGAACGGGCCCAACATCCGGATGTAATCTAGGAATCCAACACGCGGCTCGATGTTCGTCCTATCGCCAGCGGGCTCTACGATCATCATGATACCGATCTGAGAGACCATTGCCGCGATGAACCATAATCCTGCAAGAAGGGCGAAGTTGCCGGGATATGCAAGGCTCGACGATCGGAGTATCTGATGCACGATCAGACCGGCTCCGATGGCGAACAACCCCGCCAGAGCTTGCATGGCCCCGAAAAAACGGCCCCGTCGCCTCTGCGGGACGATCTTGCCGACGATGTCGAGCCACGAAACCAGACAGGCCCCATCGAAGATCCAGAACACGGCTGTGACGCCGAACACCCATGCGAGCGCCAGGTCCGGGCGCTCCTTGCCGAAGAGGAGGAGTGCGAACGGAAGCGTGAACAACCCTGCGCGTGCCAGGGCCGAGCCGCCCACCAAAAAGCCCTTGTGGTAGACCCTGCCGTGGATGCGGTGGGCCGCGAACAATGCGGGCAGGGTCACGCCCAGGGTCTGGATCAGGCGGGACATGCCGACGAGCGCATCCGAAGCGCCGAGCCGTGCGAGCAGGACCGGGTAGACGGTCGCGCTGTCGAAGAACGCCACGCCGGCCATATACGCCGCCGCCTCTCCGATTAGGAGCCCGGTGTTCCTTCGCCGATAGCGCGTAACGACGGCATCAGGCCCCTCGTGAGCGTCCGATTGGAGCGTGTCGCTTTCTCCGGAGGCCGAACTCAACTCTGCGGTTCGGAGCCACTCCCTGGCATCCGGGCCTTCGCAATATCACGAAATAGGGGCAGGATCCTCGGGTAGGCGATGATCGTTTCCCGCACCCAGAGGTTGTAGAACTGCTCATCGGTACCTCTGCCCATTTCGAAATCCTGCCGTGCGCTGTCGATGATCTTCTTGTTTTGCTCGGGCGTCAGAATGGCGCGAAAGCCGTCCGCGACGAGCTTCAGGTTCTTATCCTGTTCCACCTTCCGCTTTGCGACGAAATCCTTCTGCGATTTCTTGATCCGTTCATCCAGCTCGGTCGGAATCGATCCCCCTGTGAGGAGTCGATCCCTCGTCGCCTTGATCTCCTCGCCGATCGCCTTCAAGGGTTCCACCGCGAGCTCGATGAGCCGCTGATTGTAGGCCTTCTGTCGCGTCTCCAGCAGTTCCACGATCTTGCGCGCTTGCGCTCCGTTGATGCCGATCGGATTCAGCAGGCGGAGCTTGTCCAGATCATCAATGGCGTCAAAGACGGCCGATGTGCCGGGTGGCAGCGAAGGGTCCGCTTGAGCGGATGCTGGCCGTGGCATCAACGCCAGGGCCAGCAGAACGAGCCAGATTGGACGCACGAACGCGATCATAACGTTATCTCCTCAGCCGTACACTCGCTGGACCGAGGCCACAGGCATCTCGGTGGAACCCGGTCGGCGGGTAGGGTACCTTACCTGTCTCTTGATGCCGGTCGGATCTCTTTCCAGCGATATTCCGCAGCTCCGTTCAAGGGGAGCCTCCACCAATCGCCCGTCCGGATCGGCCGCACGGCGCCGCTGTCGGATTGGACCGACGATGGCATGGCGTACCGCGAGGTGCGCAGCTCCACGACCCGGTCACCGGTTCTCGGCCACGTTCGGAGTACGTAGCCGTCTCCTTCTTTGACGATGAGAACGCTGCCGTTGGTACGCAGAGCGCTGAACGTGACGACGCGCTCATCGCGGTTGGCGCGGTCGGTGTAGGTCGATTGGACTTCGGATCGGGCCTCGTATCGCGCTGGAATGAACTCGACGCTGCGGCCGCCATCACCGATCCTGAGGGTGCCGAGCAGGATCCGACCGGTTGGGTCCCTCGGCCCGAGGATAGCCGCCCTGGGGCCTCCGTCGGTGAAGAGGCCGATCGACCACTGGTACTCTCCATCGGCGATATCGTCCGGTATTCGGACGGTGTACGGGCCGTCTTCCACCACGGAACCGGCGGACCACTCTGTCGTCGGAAGGGCAAACGTGTGATCTTGCTGAAAGCGGATGCCCTCGCCATGCTGATCCTGACCCGGCCTGCTGAAGTGAACGAAACAGCGGTAGTCTCTGTCGAGCCTCGTCTCCGCGGCCCATCGATAGGTCACCTCGAACGTCCGGGAGTCGGTCTGGCGATAGGCCCCGACGGACGGCCGAACGTTGACAACGCCCGATAGGTTCCAGTCGCTGGCTGGGCGTGCGTTGGCGAAGACGCGATCCGGCGTTTCCGCGAAGTCCACGATGACGCCGTCCCTCCGCGCCGTGTAAGCTGTCAACCCCGGGCCGTAGGCCAACCATCCATCCGGCGGCAGCGTCGCGCCGTGCACGCGCCAGTCCTCCTTCGAGCCGTTGGCGATCACCTGCAGTCCGTTCGCATAGGTGATCCACGGCCGGGACCACGCGTTCTGAATGGCCGCCTCGCTCGGATTGCACCAGACATCGCCGATCCGGTACGCCATGGAGCCGACGGGCGAGCTGGCCTGGGCGGCCGTCACCGGCGTCATCAGATGGTGTTCCTGCCATGCAAGGGGAACGGTATCCCAGACGGCTGCGCCCAGAAATCCTGCATGGCCGTAGACGACCTCCTGCATGCGATACCGGTCGAGAACGGCCATCGACGGCGCCGAGCCCCAGGCGCGGCCGGTCCACCATCGCTCGTAATAGCCCATACCGTGGTTGATCTGAAGCGGCTGGACCCTGGTCAGGTTGAAGAGGGGCATGAGCGGCGCCGTCTCGCCCTGGTTCTCCGGCCAGCCGGTTCCGAACTGCGCCTCCACGCCGTCGAGCAGGCCGCTCCAGTACCAGTGATTGTTGCCTTCGCCGAACACCGGGCCGCGGTGGACCTCCCGTTCGTAGGCCCAGAGATCCCTGTGCGCCTCCATCACCCGGCGATAGGTTCCGGCGCCCGGACTTCCGGCTCGCTGATCAACGTGGAACCAGGGTGGTACGGCGGAATGAACATCCAGGAAACACGCGTTGGTCCCGAATCGCTGACGGATCTCCGGCGACTGGGTGCGCGCGAGGCGCAGGATCTCGTTGGGCTGGATGGCAAAGGATTGGATCCGGGTGCCCGGGTTATACCAGGCGAGAACCCTCTGACCGGCGCTGTCCAGGCTGATATCGGCCGGATCGAAGTGGTCGTAGTTTGGATAGTAGTCGACGTAGTTCTCGTGGAGCGCGAGGATAAAGCCGAGGCGTCGTGCGGTAGCCGCGAGATCCCGCATGCCCTCGTCTCCGCCCTTGTCGGCCGCGGCGGGTAGGTGGGTGGGGAGCGCGTTATCATAGCCGCTCCGCTGCCAGTCGTGCACGATGGCGATACAGCGCCGAATGCCGTGGCTGTGCAGCTCCTCGAGCTTGCGCGCGATGGTCCGGTACTCCCCGCCCCAGATATCGAGCACGATCCGTTCGGCCACCCTCCGACGAAACGGACTGGGCGGATTCGGAATATTCGGCAGCGTCTCGACGAGCTCCGTGGCTGCCGTATAGATGATCCTCTCGCGGAGGTTGCGGCGCGTACCGTCGGTGAGCGGCTCGTATCGCGCGATTCCATCCGAATGCGACGACGCCGATGACGCAGTCCAGTCGAGGAACCGATGGGCGAAGAGATCCTCCTTCGGCAGGTACTCGACGAGGCCGTAGTAGGGCACGGGGATCGGGCGCCGCCTTAGAACCGGCCCCCAGCGCCCCGCGTCGAAGCTCTCGATCCATGGCCGATTGCAGAAGACGTCGAGGACCAGGCTCTTGCCGATGAGGCGGACATAGACGGTCCATCGGCCGGAGCCATGGGCTGTCCGAACGGTCCATGTGCTGGACACACCCGACGGAGTCCGGGTGATCGACCCCGCGCTGAGTGCGGCGGCCTCAGTCCAACGGATGGATTGGAAGGAGACGAGCGGCAGTGTGACGGTTGCTCGTCCCTTTCGCTGGACGGTGACTTCGAACGAGCCGAGACCCCCGCCGCCCGGTCTCCAATGGTAGGCGAATCGGCCGTCCGGCCCGGCATAGGCGAGCGTGGCCGAAGTGCGGGACACCCGAACCGTTCTGGATCCGACCCATCCGCTGGAAGGAACGACGCTTCCAGTCGCCCGCTTGCCAGGCTGAGCGGTTGGGGCAATGTGAGCCGTCAGGTCGACGGCGCTCCGAGGCGTCGGACGGGGCTCCGCGGTTTTTAGCCCCTCCACGATGATGGCCCGCCCAGACCATAGCGTGTAATCATAGCCCGGGTTATCCTCGGGTCCGGGATCCGTTTCGAACCGGAGCCTCAGCACATGACCGGCGTATCGGGTCAGGTCCAGTTCGAAACACTGCCATTGCGCGTCCGATTGATGCCGACGAAGGATCGTTTGCCCGTTGGCGAGGATGCGGAACACCGCCCCGTCCGATTTGCCGACGACGTCCGTCCTTATAGCCGTCGAGCCTCGGAGCGTGATGCGAGGGCTCCGCGGCATCCGAATGTGGAACTCCTGGAAGGCGATCCCCGTGCCCCCTCGCCATGGACAGTGGATCAGGAAAGCCGCTCGGCCGTCCTGATGCCCAAAGGGTAGGCAGGAGACTCCCGTCTTCTCCTCGAAATGGGCCGACCAGCCCGGGCTGAAGGCCACCTCGGAAGCGCCCCGGTACTGGTAGCCGACCCGATACAACCCGATCTCATCCAGATCGATCTGACGTCGGTCCGGCGCGAAGGTCACCGACTGGCCGTAGCCCATCGCCACGGCGCACGCCAGAAGCGCGACCGAGGAGATCATTACCCCTGCCAGGCTTGTTGAATCCGCGCTATAGCGGTGATGATGTCGTCCATGTCGCGGGATTCAGCGAGGAGAACCGTCTGGAAGAGCCAGACGGCATCGGCGCATACCGCTTCGCAGACGGGGCAATCCACCGCAGCATAGTCGATGCGCCGACCTGCGGAACACCATGATCCCTGTCCGGCGCTCTTTCGCTGGAACACGACTTCCTTATACAGCGGAACATAACCCGCGCCACAGGGTATGCCTTCGGCGTTGAGCGCCCGGAGGAACTCGTCGCGCGACCGTCCGCTAAACGCAGCAGCGTCGTATCGGAAGGGATAGAGATGGTAGGCGTGTCGGGTCACCCGGGGATCATCGCCGCCGACCGAGATGCCGGGGATGGCTCGGAGGCCCGCCGTAAGCCGCTGCGCGTTGGCTGTCCGTCTCTCGGTTTGCTCGGACAGGCGTCCGAGCTGTCCGAGAAGGATGGCGGCCTGGAACTCGGTCATCCGGTAGTTGCCGCCGAGTACATGATGCTCGTACCATTTGCCCGACCGCGTCCGGCCGACGTTGTGGACGGACCAGCACTTATCGGCTACGGCATCATCGTTGGTCAGGATGGCGCCACCCTCGCCGGCGTTCAGGTTCTTGCTCGCCTGAAAGCTGAACGTGCCGCAGGTGCCGAGAGCTCCGACCTTTCTGCCGCGCCATTCCGCGGCGTGCGCTTGCGCGGCGTCTTCGATGACGGCCAGGCCGTGCCGCGACGCCACCGCGAGAACACCGTCCATATCGGCTGGTCGTCCTCCGATGTGCACCGGGATGATTGCGCGGGTTCGGTCTGTGATCGCCGCCTCGATCAGGTTGGGATCGATATTGAGGCTGTCGGGTTCGATATCGACGAACACCGGCGTCGCGCTGACAGCGAGGACGCTGCTCGCCGTCGCGATGAACGTGTACGGGGGCACGATCACCTCATCCCCGCAGCCGATACCCAGGGCGCGCAGCGCGATCTCGAGCGCGGCTGTACCGTTGGTGACGCAGACGGCGTGCTTCGCCTCCTGCGCTCGGGCGAACGCTTCCTCGAACTCCGGAACCTTCTTGCCGCCAACAGCCCACCATTGGCCGGATTCCAGCACTTCGTTCAGGAGCTTGCGTTCCTCGTCGCCGAATACGGGCCACGAAGGCCATGGGGCAGTGCGGACGGGCGCACCGCCATCGAGCGCTAATCTCTCCATCAGGGGGTCCTCCCAATCGTATGCGCGTGACAGATCGCTACGGCGAGAGCGTCCGCAGCGTCGTCCGGCCTTGGTATCGTTTCCAGTCCTAGTATTCGCTGTACCATGTATTGCACCTGTTTCTTGTCCGCCGCACCATAACCGACGACAGCCTGTTTCACCTGCATAGGCGTGTATTCGGTCCATGGAAGATCCTGTTCTGCGGCGGCCAGCAGAACGACGCCGATCGTCCTCCCCACGCCGAAGGCTGTGGCTTCGTTCCGTGCGAAGAAGAGCCGTTCGGTTGCGAGGCATCCTACCCGGTGCTCCTGGACGATCTCCGAGATGGCCGTGTGGATCCGGCTCAACCGAACAGGCGTTTCCGTTCTGGAGCTTGTCCGAATAACGCCGTAGGTGATGATTCGAAGATCAGCCCCAACGCGGTCCACAACGCCGTAGCCGGTCGTAGCGGTTCCCGGATCGACACCTAAGATCCGCATCAGTTCTGCATCCTCGAGCGCTGGATCAGCCACGCGCAGAGGAGCATGGCCACCACGCAGAACGACTGGAGCGGCCATGTGGAGCTTGCGTTCGCGCCTGCCGCCAATGCGTACCCCCCGGCAGCCCCTCCCAGCGCCCCGCCGACGTTGAGCGTTCGGCCCATCGGTGGGTCCACGATCCGACTCGCCGTATAGCCCAGAACCGGCAGCAGGGCAGCGAGCGCAGCAATGGCCAGTGCGGTGACGCTGGCGACCGCGGGCGAAAGATCGGCGCCGAATACCAGCGCCGGCACAACCAGCACACCGATTGGGAGGGCTCCGACGCGGGCCATCGCTCCGCATGCCGCGCCCGCAAGCGCCCATCCTCCGGGCGATCGGAGGACCTCCCACGGCAGCGCCTCCAGGCCGCCGAAACGTCGACCTGCGGATAACGCGAGGATGTAGATCAGTCCGGGAAAGGCGAGCCCCTGGAGCAGCCGTCGAACGCCTGCGAGCGGCGCAGCCAGAGGAGCGGCGATCACTGCGCCGATGGTGGCGCCCGCGGTATACAGCACGACGATGGCCCAGGGTATCGCACCGTGCCCAGGGACCGTATAGGCGATAATCGCTCCGATACAGACCCAGAAGGCGTGGATGGCTGCAGCAGCGGCGGCCTTCGGGTCGACATAGCCGAGCATGAACCCGATGTACGGACCCGCAGCCGACTGGCTGCCGAGGCCGGAGATCGCCCCCAGAAGTCCGAGGATCACCGCCGAGGCGCCCATGATCAGACGTTTCACCCGCCCCATCGGGAACGTCCGGCGAGGCATCGGCCTACCCTTTGATCCCCGTCAGCGTGACGCCCTGAATGAAGTAGCGCTGGGTGAGGAAGAAGAGAACAAGGACCGGCAGCATCACCATGGCGCTCGCGGCCATGAGGAGCCCCGGCTCACCGCCATGGGCGGTCTGGAACAGTTGCAGGGCGTAGGCCAGGGGCATCTTCATCGGCGAGCTGATGTAGATGAGCGGCCCCATGAAGTTATTCCATGCGCCCATGAAGGTCATGATGGTGATGGCGGCGAGCGCGGGTTTGATCAGCGGGATCATGATCCGATGGTAGATGGTCCAGTAGGAGCACCCGTCGATCTTCGCCGCGTCCTCGAGATCGTTCGGGATCGTGAGGAAGAACTGCCGGAGCAGAAAGATGTTGAAAGCGCTGCCGAGGAACGCGGGCGCCCAGAGCGGGCGGAGGGTGTCGATCCAGCCCAGCCACCGGAAGATGAGAAAGACAGGCATCATCGTGACTGCGCCGGGCAGCATCATCGTCGCGAGGAGGATGACGAACGCGGCCTCTCGCCCCGGCCATCGGAGTCGCGCGAAGGCGTAGGCGACCATCGAACTGGAGATGACGGTGCCGATGATGCTCAGCCCGGACAGGATCAGCGTGTTCCAGACGAACACCAGGCCCCGGTTCGTTTCGGGCGGCAGGAACTTCAGCGCGTCGGGGTAGTTGGACCAGACCGGGGCGAAGCGTTTCACCTTTGTCGTGGCGGATAGCGGTACGCGGTACCGCTGGCCGCGGAAGCGAGCGGGGCTGATGGCTTCGAGCGCCTGATCGCCGGTCTCGGTCTCGTGCAGGACCGCGCAGGTCACGCGCTGATCATCTCGTGTTATCCGTACGAGGCGCAGCGTCCGGCCCCGCAGTTGGACCGTCGCCTGCTGACGCGGAACCCAGACGGGCGGAAACTGGCTCATGTCCTCATCCTCCTTCAAGGAGGTCACCACGAGCCAGGCGAACGGGACCAGGAACACGATCGAGCCCAGGATGAGGACAAGATGGATGAGCGCGGAGCGGATCACGCGGCGCTGACTGCCCCGTCTCATTTCCGTTCGGCCTCATAATGGACCCAGCGGGGTGCGAGCTTGAGTTGCACGAGCGTCAGGACCAGTATGATCACAAAGAGCACCCACGCCAGCGCCGAGGCATAGCCCATCTTGAAGTACTTGAAGGCGTTGTTGAAGAGATACATCACGGGCACGAGCAGGCTGTCCACCGGCCCCACCTGCGTGGCGCCGGCGCCCTGGCCACCGAGGATATAGACGCGATCGAACTCCTGCAAGGCTCCGATCGTGCCCATGATCAGATTGAAGAAGACATACGGCGAGAGCATCGGCAGGGTGACGTTGCGGAACTTGGCTGCCGCTCCGGCCCCGTCGATCTCCGCCGCCTCATACAGTTGCTGCGGGATCCCCTGCAGACCTGCTAACCAGAGGATCATCCCGCTGCCCGCGCCCCATAGGCCCTGGACGATCAGGCCCGGCTTGGCCCACTCCGCAGCCCCGAACCAGCCGGGCGGATCCCAGCCGAACCACGGCGTCAACGTTGCCTTCCAGCCGGCGTTGAGCAACCCCCGATTGGGGTCACCGTTGAGCACCCAGGCCCACAGAACCGCACTGGCAACTACCGGAACGATCGATGGGAGATAGAAGAACGTGCGGTAGACGCTCATCCCTCCAACCCGGGCATTCAGCAGCATCGCAATGGAAAGGCCAGTGACAATGCCCAGCGGAATGCCGATGCCGGCCAGGTAGGCGACGTTTGTCAGGGATTTGACGAGGTAGTACCGGTCTGTGGTGAAGAGCTCCGTGAAGTTATGGAGGCCCGCGTACCGGGGCGGGTGCAGCACATCGTAGTCGCAGAAGCTCAGGAGCAAGGATGTGATGATCGGTCCGGCCGTGAAGACGGCGAATCCGATCAGCCATGGAGCCGCAAAACCGAAGCCGGCGATGGCCTCTCTTCGGGCCAGCCGACCCATGCTGCGCAGTGCGTTCACGCGCTGAGCGATATGCGCGACCGCTCCGAGACCGCAGATCACGCAGATGATCAGAATCGTGTTGGGGCTGAGCGGCGGCAGGCGGTCCCGCTGGAAGGCTTTGTCGAGCTCGCCCTGCACGACCCGCGTGCCCTCCCGCATGGCCTGCAGCGGGGTTTTGCGGGTTTCTCTGTGGTGGGTTGCCTGATCGAACGCCCGGGCGTGCTCATCCCAAAGCCGCTGGCCTACGAACGTTACGGGGCGATAGCGGGCAAAGGGCATCATGTCCATGAACAGCTTCAACGGGACCCGATATCGGGCGGATTTCGGCGCGAACTCCCGATAGACAGCTTCGTTGGCCCTCTGATTGGCGGAAATGCCCGGGATGAACGGCCGACCACGGGCGCGGTTGTAGGCGCGCTGCGCTCGGGCGTCCATCAGAGCCGCCTCCGGGGAGACCATCCATTTGATGAACGCCCAGGCCTCCCGGGGCCGTGCTGCGCCGCGCGGAATGGCGTACGAGAAGCCCCCGGACCACGTAACAAAGGGCGGCTGTCCGTGGAAGCGGCCGGGTTTTCCTCCGAGAGTCTGTTCAAGCCGCTCCTTCGGGACCGGCGCTGGCACAACACCGAAATCCAGATCGGGCCGATATCGTCCGATCCCCTGCACAACCCAGTTGCCGTCGATCTTCATGGCGACTTTGCCGGTTAGAAACGGATCGAGTTCCTGCGTTTGGAAGCCCGACGCGAAGGCGTCTACTTTGGTGACGCCGCCCAGGGCATCGTAGATATCCGTCATATACTGCAGAGCAGCGACGCTGTACGGGTTGTCCATGGTGCAGGTGCGGCCATCCTCGGACATGAACTCGCCGCCGTTTTGCCAGCTGTATAGATAGAGCCATGAGTTGCCGAAGTTCGGGATGAACCCTATTCGGCGGAACGAGCCATCTCTGTTGAGAACCGTAAGCTTGCGCGCAGCGCTCAGAAGCTCATCCCACGTCTTTGGCGGCGCATCGGGGTTGAGACCGGCTTCACGAAAGAGCGTCTTGTTATAGTACAGCGCACGATCGTCGGTGCTGGACGGGATCGCATAGACCTTGCCCTGATAGATCGCCTCTTTCCAGCAAGCGGGGTAGAAGTCACCCGGCCGGATGGCATCGGGTGCGCGGGCGTCGTCGGCGATGAACGGATCGAGCGCCTGGAACGTATCCCGCGAGGCCCAATCGCCGATGGTGAACCGGTCCTGGTGGATGACATCGGGCGGGACGTTGCCCACGATCGCGGTCATGAGCTTCTGCGGGTTCATCTGGCCGGCGCCCATCGAGAGTACGCTTACCTTGATGCCGGTTCGGCGTTCGAACTCCTGGACGCGCGCCCGAAGGCCCTCGCTCTCTTCGCCGTACTGCAGCCCCCAGACGACCAGATCCGACGACTGCTCCGATCGCGTGCAGCCCTGCGTCAACGTAAGGAGGAGGATGGCGAGGATGCTCAGGAGAATCGCGGGTGCAGTGCGTGGAATGCGCATGATCGAAACGAAGGCATTCTATCTGCCCTGCGGAGCTGCTGTCAACGACGGACCCCGCTGCCCCTCCGCAACGGATGCGCACCACGCTCGCGGCTTTACTTCATTGCGCTGGTGCGTTATAATCAAGTTCCCATCCGTGCGTATGGTGCAGGCTGAATGCGCCATAACGCACGGACTAGTCTGTTTCGATGATGGCTCCTAAGGAAACCCATGGATTACCGATCAACGTTGAACATAACCCTCGGCGACCGAGATCCCGGCGCGATGCCGCAGCGGGGCGGTCTGCCGGTACGCGAGTTGGAGATCCAGCGCCGGTGGGCTGAGATCGGTCTGTATCGTCTTTCTATAGAGAAGGATGCGCGGAACGGCTCGTTCATTCTGCACGATGGACCTCCCTACTCCAACGGACATATCCACCTCGGGCACGCGCTCAACAAGATCGCCAAAGACATCATCGTCAAGTACAAAACGCTGCAGGGCTACCGTGCGCCCTATGTGCCCGGATGGGACAACCACGGCATGCCGATCGAAAACAACGTGGCGCGGGAGCTCATGGGAACGCCGCAGGCCGGGGATCGGGCGGCGTTGCGACGGCGTTGCCGCGAGTACGCCGCCGAGTGGGTGGGCGTTCAGCGGGGCGAGTTCCAACGTCTGGGTGTGCGAGGCGATTGGGATCATCCGTACCTGACGATGAGTCCGGAGTTCGAAGGGAGCACCATCGACACCTTCGGCGCACTGGCGGAACGGGGCTTTATCTATCGTGGGATGAAGCCGGTGCTCTGGTGCGCCCATTGCCGTACGGCCCTTGCCGATGCCGAGGTCGAATACGGAGAGCATACATCCAACAGTATCTACGTCCGCTTTCCCGTCATCGACGATCCGGGCGGCGTCTTCGGCGGCGGCGCGGCGGGACGGTACGTCCTCGTCTGGACCACGACACCGTGGACGATACCAGCGAACCTCGCCCTGGCCGTGCACACCGACGCCGAGTATGCGATCCTCGAGCTCGAAACCGATCAGTATCTGGTTGCACGAGCTCTCGCGGCGAAGGTCCTGTCCGATATCGGCCATGTGGCGGGTGACGAGGCTGGCCAGGAGGTCAGAGCTGTCCGATACGTCCGCGGCAGCGAACTGGAAGGCCTCGTGTGCCGCCATCCGTTATTCGAGCGTCCATCGCCGGTGGTCTACGCTCCCTATGTAACCATGGAGGATGGTACGGGCGTTGTCCATACCGCCCCGGGCCATGGCAAAGAGGACTTCGATACGGGGCGTCAGTATGGCTTGCCCGTTCTGTGTCCCGTGGACGGGGGCGGCGCGTTCACCGGAGAGGCCGGGGACGCCTTCGTCGGCGCCCGGATCCTCGGAGGCGAAGCCGATCGCCGGGTCATGGATGCCCTCGCCGAGGCGGGGCATCTTCTGTCCCAACGAGCCTATTCGCATAGCTACCCGCACTGCTGGCGGTGCCATCATCCCCTGCTGTTCCGGGCGACGGTTCAGTGGTTCATGGATATCGACCATGACCAGCATCGCGAACGATGCGTCGAGGCCATCGGCGCAACCGAATGGGTGCCTCCCGTGAGCGCGAATCGCATCCGATCCATGGTGCAGGGGCGGCCCGATTGGTGCCTGAGCCGGCAGCGCGCATGGGGGGTGGGCATCCCGGCCTTTTACTGTCGTTCGTGCGGCGATCAGATCCTCGACCCGGTTGCGATTCGGTCGGTGGCGGACCATGTTCGGTCCGAGAACGCCGATGTCTGGTACACCCGGCCGTCGAGCGAGCTTCTGCCCCCGGACTATGGCTGCCCATCCTGCGGCAGCCGGGAGCTGGATAAAGAGACCGATATCCTCGATGTCTGGTTCGATTCCGGCGCCACCCATCTGGCGGTGCTCGAGGACCCGGCTCGACCGGATCTCACATGGCCTGCGGACGTCTATCTCGAAGGCTCCGATCAGCACCGGGGCTGGTTCAACTCATCGCTTATGGTCGGAGTCGGGGTGCGCGGTCGGGCTCCCTATAATACGGTGATCACCAACGGCTGGACCCTCGACGAGAACGGGCGAGCGATGCACAAGTCGCTGGGCAATGTCGTCTCGCCCAATGAGATCGTCGCCCAATACGGGGCGGACGTCCTTCGGCTATGGGCGGCCAGCGTGGATTATTTCGAGGATGTCCGTTGCTCTCCCGGCATCATCAAACAGGCCTCGGAGTCCTATCGCCAGATCCGCAACACCCTGCGCTTCCTTGTCAACAATCTTGCCGATTCGGCGCGCGGTTTCCGACGGTTCGATCCGGCCGCGGACGGCGTGCCCTGCGACGCGCTCTACGACCTGGACCGCTGGGCGATCGCAAGGCTGGATGAGCTCGTGGCAACCTGTCGGCGCGGTTACGACGCCTATGAGTTCCATCGGGTGTACCATGCCGTGCACCATTTCTGCTCGGTCGATCTCAGCGCCTTCTACCTCGATGTGATCAAGGACCGGCTCTATTGCGAGCGCGCGGGATCGTTGCCGAGGCGCTCCGCTCAGACAGCCCTGTTCAGCATCGCGCGAGCCCTGGCGATCGTCCTCGCTCCGATTTTGAGCCATACCGCCGACGAAGTCTGGCAGCTTCTGGGCGATCCGGATGGCCGTAAGAGCGCACAGCTGGCTGATTGGCCGGAAGCGATGGCGTCGGATGGGCCGGATACGATCGCCCGCTGGGAACCCGTCCTGCAGATGCGGGCCCTGGTGAATCTCGCGGTCGAGGCGGCACGACAGGAAAAGCGAATCGGCAATCCGCTGGAGTCGGCGGCCACGATCCGGACGAACGTGGAGATGGCGAGGACCCTTGCGCCGTACGAACATGTTCTTGCATCGGTATACAAAGTATCGGCAGTAGAGGTGATCGTCTCAGAGGATCCCGTCGCAACGACAATCGATGTTACACGCGCACCGGGTGTCAAGTGCGCTCGGTGCTGGTTAATCAAGACGGACGTCGGCTTGCGCACGGGTCATTCCGACCTCTGCGGACGTTGCGCCGACGCCATCGCGTGAAGGGCCGGGCGCTCCTTGCGTCCGTGAGCCCGATATCAACGACCTTCAAGGAAAACGACATGAGAAGGCCGAGCGTAACACGGGTACGGAAAATGCTCCTTGAGGAGAAACAGCGTCTTCAGGCCGATCGCGCACGCTTGCTGGACGATCAAAGCGATCGCCCCGATGCGGACTACACCGCGGGCATCGAAGACGATGGCGGCGCCGATCTGATGGAACTCGAGCGGACACGAGCTCTGGTGATGACCATCGATAGCATGCTGATCCAGATCGAGAAGGCGTTGCTGCGCGTCGAAGCGGGGACGTACGGCATCTGCGAAGTCTGCGGCAAACCTATCGCCGCCGCTCGATTGACGTCGATTCCTTCGGCGGCGATGTGCATCACGTGCCAGAGCCGTTACGAGGCCTGATGCGAACCGTTACGTTCTATCTAATCGCTGCCGTTGTCGCCGTCGCCGATCAGATCAGCAAGTGGAGTGTGGATCGATCGATCCCTTCCTATGGTCGTCCGGTGATCCCCGGGCTGTTTTCGCTCACGCCGACCCATAACCCGGGCGGCGCCTTCAGTCTGTTTCAGGCGCACCCGAGCGTCTTTGTCATCGTCGCGGTATGCGCCATTGTGATGTTGATCGGAGCCTATGCCCTGAGGCGCCACAATGACCGGCTGCTCTGTATGGCTCTGGCGCTGGCTCTTGGCGGAGCCGTGGGCAACCTCCTCGATCGGGCGCGTTTCGGCTATGTGCGGGATTTCTTTCACCTGCACAATCCAGAGGGGCGCACGCTCTGGCCGATCTTCAATATCGCCGATTCCGCGATCACCGTCAGCGTTGTCCTCTTCCTCTACCGCTCTGTCTTCGTCTCGCGAGCCGGGGAACGGCGTCATCCCGACGCTTCTTTCACGGCCGACGAGCCCCGGTAACCGGCGAGGGCGATGCATCCGATCCTGTTTCATCTCGGCCCGATGCCGATACGCGCCTACGGTGTTCTGATACTGATCGGCTTCAGTTTGGCGCTCCGGTATTTGATCATCGCAACCCGGCGTCGAAACAAGCGGATCGAGGACGGTTCGCTTCCGCAGGGTGTTTCGCACCAGCCCGTTCCCGAGGAGCGGGCCTTCGATATGGCCATTCTGGGTCTGCTCATCGGCATTATCGGAACCCGGGTGGTGTTCGTCGCGCTGCACTGGGACCTCTTTCGGGATGATCCCTGGGAGATATTCCGGATCTGGATGGGCGGACTTTCGTTCATCGGCGGGCCGTTATTCGGCTATGCATTCGCATGGTGGTACTGCCATCGACACCGGCTGCCCTACGGAGCGTTGGCCGATATGGCCGCGCCCGGCTTCGCGCTGGCCTATACGTTCGGTCGGATCGGCTGCTTTCTGAACGGATGCTGCTACGGTCGAGCCTGTGATCTGCCCTGGGCCGTCCGATTCCATTCCGACGGCCCGGTGGGCGCCATGACGCCGCCGAGCCACCCGACGCAGATCTATGCGTCTCTGATGAGCCTGGTCATCTTCGCCGTGCTCCATCGGAAGCTAAATCGAGCCCATGCCGACGGTACGGTATTGATCACCTATCTGATCCTCTACGCGGTCTATCGCTTCATCAACGATTTCTTCCGGGCGGGCGCCACCTCTCGAATCGTGGCTCTGGGCCTGACCGACGGGCAGGCAACGGCGCTTATTGCAGTACCGTTCCTGCTGTTCGTTCTCGTTCGGTTGAACAGGTCCGCCGGATTCCGGTCTGCCGGAGTGTGATCGGGTCAGGGCGCGGTTTTCGTAACCGCATCGCTCCCAGGCCTCCACTCCAGACACCACGCCCCTGATATCCGCAGACGTCCCGTCTCAACGAGCACATTCGTCAGCCTTATCGGAAGACCAAACCGCTCGATATTGAGCGCAGAAGCCAGTCGTGCGTTGATCCGTTCGCCGATAGCCTGCGCTCCTGAGCCCGGCAGGGTCGCGCCCACGACGCTGAGGTCCTTGATCTCGAGGCGAACTGTCGTACCGCCGACGATCTGCGGGACGGCCGTCAGTACGAACGGGATGGCGAAGGGGCCCATCAGCTCGTAGCGGCCCGTGATGCGGATATGGTCGTGCATCAGAGCTACCTGCAGTTCACGCATGCCCGACTCGGCGTGCCGGCTCACAGCGCGATTCACCTCTCCCTCTGTTATGGTGATCGTCGCGGTAAGTTGGCCGGCACACGCTCCCGACCCGAGAGGCGCGTTGGCCCGTAGTCCGTCCGATTGTATGACGAGGTGCTGGATGGTCAGTTCATTGCCACATCGGATATCGAACACCTCAAGTTTCGTTCGTCCAGTATTGATTTCCATACCCTGCTCCTGCGACGCGGCCCCGCGCCTGCCGATCTTACGGCGCGTTCCATCGGTTCGGACGGGACGGCCCATGCTATAATGCACCGATCGGCGGCCGTTCGAGTGCGCCGACCACCTCTTCATGGCCGGAGTTCTTTTCGTCCGATGAATGTCCTGCAAGGTCTACTGGGCCGATTTTCACGCGATCTGGGAATAGATCTGGGTACCGCCAATACCCTGGTATGGGTCCGCGGGCGCGGGATCATCCTGCGCGAACCCTCGGTGGTCGCCATCGATCAAGAGTCCCGGCGCGTGTTAGCCGTGGGCGCCGAGGCCAAACGAATGTTGGGGCGGACTCCGGGCAACATCGTCGCTACTCGGCCGCTCAACGACGGGGTCATCGCCGATTACGAACAGACCGAGCGGATGCTCCGGTATTTTATCAGCAAGGTCTGCCGTCGGACTCTTCTCAGCGGCCCCAGAGTGGTCGTCGGTATCCCATCGGGCGTGACCGAAGTGGAACGCCGCGCGGTGATCGAGGCGACGCGCAAGGCCGGAGCCCGGGAAGCCTACGTCATCGAGGAGCCGATGGCGGCTGCGATCGGCGCGGAACTCCCGATCACGGACGCTACGGGTTCGATGATCGTCGACATCGGCGGCGGCACCACGGAGGTAGCCGTCATCTCCCTGAAGGGGATCGTGACGAGCCGATCCGTGAGGGTCGCCGGGGACGAGATCGACGAGGCGATTGCGGCCTACGTGCGCCGTACCTACAACCTCTCCATCGGAGACCGTACTTCGGAAGACGCCAAGATCGCCGTCGGATCAGCCTATCCCGGAGACCATATCCGAACCCTCGAAGTGCGGGGCCGGGATAATCTTGCAGGTCTTCCGCGCAGCGCGACCATCACCTCGGAGGAGATACGCGACGCGATTCAGGAACCCCTCAACAGCATTGTAGAGGCCGTCAAGGTAACACTCGAACAAACCCCGCCGGAACTGGCCGCGGATATCATGGAAAGGGGAATCGTTCTTAGCGGCGGCGGCGCTCTGCTCGAAGGGATGGATCAACTTCTCGAACGCGAAACCTCGATTCCGGTCCATATCGCAGACGAACCGCTCGATTGCGTGGTCATTGGAATCGGGAGGGTGCTCGAGGAGATCCAGGGCAATCCGTCGCTTCGTAAGGTACTTCGCAACGCCTGAAACGGCGGACGCGGGGTGATGTGCGATGCTGGATGATGATCGATCGACCGTCCGGCGCCGAGTTCGGATCCTGCTCCTCTGTCTGGCTCTCGCCATTGGCCTCGGCGCATGGCACCGTTCCGCGGTTGCCCGAGGCTCCAACGATCCCGTAACCATCGTCCTGCGAACCCTGTACTCTCCGCTGATCCGGGGCGCCCGGCAGGTGGCGGACTCGCTGAGTTCTCTGGTATCTCCGATCTTTCGTTCGCGGGCGCTGGAGAAGGAGAACGCAAGACTCAGACGCCTGAACCGACGGTTGACAGGGGAAGCAGCCTACTTGCGCGACTCCGCAATCCGCGCTCAGAGGCTGGAAACCCTTCTGGGTTTCGTCAAGACGATGCCGCCCCGAACACTCGCCGCCAGAATCGTCACCCTGAGTCTCGACGGGTCGCCTGGCCAGATTGTCATTAATAGGGGCTCGGCTGATGGGCTCAAGAGAGGGTCGGTAGTCGTCGCGCCCGAGGGTGTCGTCGGTCAGGTGTACGATATGACGCCGACTACGGCGTCCGTGCTGGCCATTTCCGATCCGAGAGCTTCCGTCGGAGCAAGAGTGCAACGCTCCAATGGACGGACCGTCGGCATCTGTCGGGGCGTTGGGGCGCGATCACTGCGCATGGCCTATCTCAGCCGGGAGGCGGACATTCGCATCGGGGACACGATTACGACTTCGGGCATGGGTGGCAAGAACGGCATCTATCCGCCGGGTTTGGTGATCGGCGCCGTTCGATCGGTCGAGGAGGACCTGGGCTCCTCCGGTACGTCGGCAATCGTCACCATGGCAGTCCGGCTCGATCGCCTTGAGGAAGTAGCGGTTCTCCGGTGAACCTGGCGCGTCAGACGGTCCTCGTGGGTCTGATCCTCTCCGCTGCGATCGTCCTCGATCTGGCGCTCGGCGAGGGGTGGACGATTCGGGGTATCCGGCCCGATCTCACTCTCGCCGCGCTCGTCCCCATCGCGCTCCGGTTCGGCGCCGGCGCCGGAAGCGGCTGGGGCCTGATGACAGGCCTCATCCTCGGCGCCTTCGGTCCGATCGCTCTGACCAGCATCGCGGTCAGCAGGGTGGTGGCGGGTTGGACCGTCGGCCTGCTCAACCTGCGGGTTTTTCGTGATCATGTGCTGGTGACAGCTGGGGCCGGTATGATCGGTTCGTTGATCGCCGACATCGGCCAGTACATGATCGTCCCGCTCGGCGATCCAAAGCCCTTTCTAGTCCTCGCGGTAGGCCGTTCGGCCTATACGGCCGCGCTTGTGGTGCCGATGTCGCTGTTCATCCGACGCGTCTTCGATTCGTAAGTCCGCGTTCGCGAGGCGATGCCGTATCGTCCAACCGACTCGGACGATCAGGCAGGCCTGGTCATCGGATCCCTGCGCGCGACGCCCAGCATGGCATGGACCATCAGAGCGACGGTCATATGTCGATACCAACCTTCCCAGGACTTGCCGGTGAACCTGTCGAGCCCCACGGATTGTCGGGCATCCCGCATGCCCACACTGACGCGCCGCCAGCGCGCGACGGCCGCCACCAGATCCTCAATCGGCGTTCCGGTCCTGGCAAACCCTAAGAAGCACTCGGTCTCCGTGCTGTCCCACGCCTTTCGCCGGGCGATCAGGGATCGTTCCCAATCAGGGCCGACGGTGGAGGGAATCCGGATGCCCGCCCAGACTTCACCCCTCGGGAGCATGCCGTTGCATCGAACGGGCCGCCAGACTTCAGCAGGCCACAGGGAGGTCAGCGCCTCAGCCCGGACCGCCGTGCCGCGGACCCGGAACGTCTCTCTGCCCGAGATCGCAAGCACATACGGTTCCAGATGCTCTTCGAGCCACAGTCGCATGCCTCCATCACACCCGAACGCTTTTCCGCCCACGATACATCGATGGGGGATGCCGTCGCGCAGCGCCCGTTCGAGCATGGTCCGCGCCATCTGAGGACGGGTGGCAAAGGTAACATCCGATGGGAGCCCGCAGGCGATACGAAGCGACTCCTGTTCCGTCCACACTCGGGGCAGAAAGAGCTCTCGATCGAGGTACCCCTGAGCCGATGCGGTGGCGTAGGCGAGAACGATGGCGGTCTGACGATGCTCCGCTTGACCGCCGTCGTTGTCGACAAAGCGCTGTGCGCCCACATAGGCCCCGCTGTCCTTCACGAAGTTGATCTCATCAATCACAAGGACGCCGTCATCGGACGCGAGATGGTCGAGAACCTGCTGCCGGAGCGTTGTTCTGGCCGCCTCGCTGTCCCAGCGTCCCATCAGGGAGCTGGAGGTTCGTTCTGAGTAGGATTCGGGATTCGTCGGCCCGAAGAACTCCCCTCCAGCGCTCCCATAGTCGCGCCCAAACATTGCTGCGCTCATCACTCGGTGGTCCTTATCGTGTGCGAGATGTCAGGGATTGACCGTGAGCGTTCCGCTGGCCTGGCCGCCGCCGCACGATGCTGTGACGGTTGTCTGCACGGAACCGCTGACCGTGGTGGTGTAGAGGTCGAACACCACGGTGTCGTAGCCCACCGGAACCACCACAGACTGCGGGAAGTTGCTGTAGGCTTCGGGATGATCGGTTGATAGATCGACGACCAGGTCCTCACCTTCCACTACAGAGTCAAGCTTCACGGTGCACTGTGCGGACTGGCCGCCGGAGACGGCGCCCGGGTTGACGGATGCGAGATACGGAACTGTAATGGGCTTAGGCCGTCCGCCGATGCCGAGCTGGGCGGTCTCCGCCACGGCGTAGAGGCCAAAGACGGCGAGGGCGACGACGAGGCTGGTGCGGCGTGCGTTGGTGAACATGTTCGATATCCTC
This sequence comes from Chthonomonadales bacterium, assembly GCA_013360745.1. Taxonomy (GTDB): domain Bacteria; phylum Armatimonadota; class Chthonomonadetes; order Chthonomonadales; family CAJBBX01; genus JABWBA01. The sequence goes on from JABWBA010000050.1 coordinate 21,441, forward strand.
CATCAGGTAGTTGGGAGTACTGCATTGGTGGCTATTGTACAGATCGGTGCGTTCAGGCACCGTTCACCGGTTAATGGATTTGGGCCGATTTTCGTGAACATCGCAGCGGCCCGAGGCGCGGAGGCGTTCACAGGCTGCAGGAACCTGGCCGTCGGTTCGCTGGGCTCGGGAGGGTGACTTTAGGAGCGTGCGTAGCGGGCGAGCGCGGCTGCGGCCGCGTCGAGGTCCATGCTCGCGCCGTCGGCCCACGCCGCGTCGAAGACGTCGGCAGGGAGCGACGCCTGAAGCCCGGAGATCGTGTCGGCGAAGTCCTCGGCCGCACCGGCCTCTATGCCTCTGCCCGATCGCTCTTCGGCTGCGTGGGCCGCCCCGGCCAGGGTGGCGCCTTCCCGATGGGCGCCGAGATAGGCGAGCACCGCGGCCGACTGCCTCAGCACGCCGCTCCCATGATAAAGATCGCCGGTCAGCGCGAAGCCCTCGATCGCACGCGCGTACTGTTCCATCGCTTCTCGGGGTTCGTACGCTTCGCAGGCGATATCGCCGAGAGTCGAACGGACTACCGCAGCCGTCCAAATATCGCCGCGGGCTTCGATAATCGGTAGAGCCCGTAGAGCCATCGTTCTTGACGCTGCCACGTCACCCCGATGCAGGTATATACCGGCTATGTTCGCCAGGGATGTCGAGATGCATATCTCGTCGCCGATCGCCTCGGCTATTGCGAGGCTCTCCTGATACGCCGCATAGGCTTCATCGACGCGACCCGCGGCCAGGTAGACCCGGCCGAGGTTGCCAAGGGCCCTGCTGCGGCCCTCGGCGATGTCCAGCGCTTGCCAGAGCTCGACACTCCGGGATGCCTGGGCCAACGCGTCCGGCAGATCGCCGTCCGATAGGGCGAGAACGCTGTTCACGGTTACGCACTCGGCCTCGCCCCGCTGATCGCCCATTCGGCGTGCGGCCTGGGCCGCATCGGAGATCCAGGTGCGTGCGACGGCGCGATGGCCGCGGATGGCCCAGTACAGCCCTAGATCCTCCACCATTCGGACCGCGCGCGCTGGTTCATTCTCGATTGACCAGAGGAGAGCTCCGATCAGGTTCTGATGCTCGATCGCGAGCTGTTCGAGCCATCGGGTCTGGGAGTCACTGCGCCGCCCTGCTGCGGCTTCCGAGGCGAGTCTGGAGTAGACCTGGGCATGCCGTGCTGCCAGAAACGGCCGGTCGCCCGGCGTCAGTTTTTCGGCGGCGAAGGCCCGGAGGATTTCGAGCATCCCATATCGAACTTCGTCGCCCGAATGGTCGACGGTGATCAGGGATCGACGGCGCAGCTCTGCGATGGAGCGGAGACCCTGGTTGGTATCGCATACGGCCTCCAGAGCCTCCAGCGTCCAGCCTCCCCGGAAAATCGAGAGTGCGGCAAAGGTGCGCTGGAGGTCGGGGGGAATCAGCCGGTAGCTCCATTCCAGGGAGGCCAGCAGGCTCGCCTGGCGCGCGGGCAGGCCGGTTCGACGCGAGACCAGCAGCGTGAACCGATCGGAGAGGCGCGCGACGATCTGCTTGGGAGCCAGATCACCGGCGAGACCGGCGGCGAGCTCAATGGCCAGCGGAAGTCCCTCCAGGCCGCGGCACACCTCTGCGATATGGGTTGCGGTGCTGTTGGTCATCCTGAAGCCGGGGACGATTTTGGACGCTCGATCCATGAAAAGCTGAACGCAGGCGAACTCAAGAAGGCGCTCGGGAGTGCCGGCTTGCATCGGTACCGGGAGGGGGTCGATCGCGTAGCATTGCTCGCCTACGACATCGAGTGCATGGCGGGTCGTCGCAAGGATGTGCAGCTGCTCAATGCTCTGGAGCAGATCGAGGAAGACCTGTCGGCCATCGGCAGAGAGCTGCTCGAGATTGTCAAGGATCAGCAGCCACGGTCGCCCGGATAGGTGCGCTTCCACTTTGGTCCGGATATCCCCATGCTCCGGGATATCGATACGGAGGGTGGAGGCGATCGTCGGCAGGATATCGCCGCTGGATGTGACATCGGCAAGCGGGATGAACGCAACGCACCAATCGGTATCGCGTGCGAGGGCGTTGGCGAACTCAACGCTGATGCGGGTCTTGCCCGCTCCGCCGGGACCGATCAGGGTCAACAGTCGCTCACCGTTGTCGATAAAGGAGCGTATCTGAGCGAGCTCCTCTTCTCGGCCGAAGAACCGCGTCATCTGCAGGGGGATCAGACGAACAGGCGGAGGAGCCGGTCGGGATGGGGCCGGTGGGAGCGGGGAACGACGTGGGGTGTGCTCGATTTCGGGCATCCGATACTGGGCGCCGGAATCCGGAAGCGGATCCTCGGTCCATCGCTCCTCGACCGGAGTCTGCTGTGCACCGTCGGTTCGATACGGCACATCGGGGACGCCGCGCCAATCGGAGGTATCCGCATCTTCCATCCACGGATTCGACGGCTGGCTGCTGGTCTCGTCTGGACGGCGTGGTGTCGTTGGCGGAGCGGCGGCATCAGGGCGCCGGAGCCTGTCCTGCGTTTCACGGGGGCCGTTGAGGCTCGTCTGGCCGCGCGCTGAACGAAGCGACGCGGCGGCAACGGACGGAGCGTCGAGACCGTTTTCCATAAAGAGCTTCTCGACGGCCTGGTAGTGGTTGATCGCCTCATCCGAGCGCCCTGCCATGGTGAGGAGTTTGATCAGTTCACTGTGCGCATCCTCGTCGTAGGGGTCCGCGAGCGTCAGCCGTCGGCATACCTGGATCGCTTCGTCCAGATCGCCAGACTGCTTGACCAGATTGGATAGCTCCTGAAGGGCGTCCATGAACTCGAGGCTCAGATTGTTCCGCTCGGAGTCGATGACATCGTCATAGTGCCCGGGCATCAGTTCGCCGAGATACAGTCCGACCGCGGCGGTTAGCTTATGTCGACGTTCTTCCGGGTTGGTATGGGGGCGCTTCTGGATCAACTCACGAAACTCCACGACGTCGCACGTCACGAGTTCCGGGTTCAGCATGACAGCGGCGCGGCTGTGGTTCATGAGTACCGATGCGAAGGGAACCCCTTGCGGTTCCAGCTGGCTCCTGATGCCGTTGATGGCCACCCGGACGTTGGTCTGCGCCTTCTGGATATCCCGATCGCCCCAGAGTTTATCGGCCAGTTCCTCGCGCGAGCACGGCCTCCCGAGGTTCCATGCCAGATAGGCGAGGATCACCTCCATTCGTGCGGTCCGACAACGGGTATGGACGATGGCGCCCGATCGGATTTCGAAGCCGCCGAGAAGGCGAA
>JABWBA010000005.1 GCA_013360745.1 Chthonomonadales bacterium
GGGGCGACGGCGGCGAGATCGACGCCCAGATCCTGAGCGATACGGCTCGCCAGCGGGGTGACTCGAACGGGGGATGGCGGCTGCAGAGCGGCGACGTCGGCGGCGAGGATGCGGCCTCCTGGACCGCTGCCGGCAACGCCCTCCAGTCCGACGCCTTTCACCGTGGCCAGCTTCCGGGCCCGGGGGGAGGCTGGCGGATGCGCAGGCCCGGGAGCCGGTTCATGATCAGGCTCCGTCGCGGTCGGCGCCGACGACTGCGGCGCCGGGGGCTCGGCCTCGGACGGCGCATCGAGAAGGCTCTCAATCGGTTCGTCAGCCGTGCCGATGATGGCGATGGGCGCGTGGACGGGGACGGTCGCATCGGTCTCGGCGAGGATGGCTCGGACGACGCCCGAGGCCTCGGCAGCCACCTCGATGTTGGCCTTATCCGACATGATCTCGAGGAGAGGTTCGCCCTCGCGGACGGGATCGCCGACGCGTTTGAACCACTGGACGATCGTGCCCTCCTCCATCGTATTGCCGAGCATGGGGAGCTTGTGGACCGTTGCCATCGTGGCGCATCTCCTGATTGTCGCTTGACGGGCCAGGCGTTCGCTGGCGCCTATTCCACTATCTATGGTACCGCATCGATTGCCTGAGACTGTCGGGCGCGTGCCGGGGTCATTTCGGGGTCTTCCCTGCGGCGAACTCCTTCCATCGGGCCGCCGCGGCTCCCTCCTCAACCGGCGCGCCGGAGCGGATCCAGAGCCGATACCGGAGGGTCAGCGCCGTTCCCGGCGGGAGCGGCCAGCGGGTATCCGGAGCGGGGAAGGTGGGCTGGTACCAGTTCAGCTCCGGATACTGCACCCAGTCGCCCGGATACGCGGGGTTCTTCGGATGCTGCATCACGATGACGCTCGTCGGATGGGTCGCCGCCGCGAAGGCTCCGTGCATTTCGGCCCAGGCGGCGCGCGGCTGGTGGTCGGGCTCGTCCGTATGGAAGCGGATGCTCTGTCCTCTGTTCTCGTTCATCCGCATGTTCAGGCCGCCGTAGAGGTTCGTGCCGCGCCGGGCGATGCTGACTCCTGCCTTCAGCCCTTCGAATCGGAAGGTGAGGTCGATGAACCGGCCCGATGGTCCTGTCCGATAGGCGCGGATGGTAGCGGTTTCCCGAACGATGGGCTCCCGATCCTCCCACTGCCACAGGTTCTCCGCCTGGATTTCGGCATAGGTGCGGCCGCTCCGGGTCTTGAGCTTGCCCGTGGGCCTGGCGAACACCCGCTGGAGCGCGTGCAGATCGCCCATCTCTTCGCCGTATTTCGTCTCGGGCCATGCCCAGTAGATCCCCCGATGGTGCGGATGATCCACCGGCAGGTCGCGGGTGAGCTCCTCGCCCTCGAAGCCGTAGAGGGGATGGATGTAGTCGCTCCTCGGCCTCGCGTAGATCAGGTTCGGCGCCGCGATCTCCTTCAGGCGCTCTCCCGGCTCGATGGTCCGATAGTTATAGCGGAGCACCGGCTTGCCGTCCTCGGTGATATCGACCTGGCCGTCGGCGGCGAGGCGTGCGCTCATGACCGGACCGGCTACGGCGGATGCGCCCAGCGTGAGACATCCAAGAATGACCGCAGCGGATCGGCCGGTTCGTAGTTCCATAGGGGCGGTTCTCCTTCGTACGTCTAGTTCGATGTCCGCAGACCCGGCTCCTTTCGCTCCCGTTCCCGAGTCGCCGAGGAGGCTGCGCCGCCATCGATGCCGGTCGGTTCGGCGGGCAGGATCCGAGGCTCCGACGGCGAACCTATCGGTTGGAGGGACGAGGGAGAGTATCCCGGATCCAGACCGTCGTGCGGGAGGATATCGATGAGCGCCGCTTCCGATCAACGCGCAGCGGAGTTTCTTGCCATAGCCGATCAGTTCCGGCTGGGCGCCCTGGTCACCGAGGCGTCGCATCCGGTCACGGCTGATCTCGGCGAGGTCGCCCGAGCCAGCGTCGAGGAGGCTCTGGACCGGTTATTCGAAGTCGATGACGATGTCGTCGCGCGCTATCGTCGCTGGGTCGAAGAGGGCGCGACCCGGCCAGTCGCCGAGGCTCTTCTGGGCGCCCTCCGGGCGGGCGGCAGGGTCTTCTTTACCGGCTGCGGCTCAACGGGCCGCCTCAGCATCCTCCTCGAGTCGATCTGGCGGCGGTTCTGGCGCGACGCGGCGGACCGGGGACTCGCCGACGCGACGCGGGCGGCTGAACTCGGCGATCGGGCGTTCAGCGCGATGGCGGGCGGCGATTTCGCGCTGATCAAGTCGGTCGAAGGCTTTGAGGACTTCACCCAGTTTGGCCGCCGCCAGATCGCCGACCTCGGCATCGGCGCAGGCGACATCCTGTTCGCGATCACCGAAGGGGGCGAGACTTCATGGGTGATCGGCACGGCCTGGGAGGCGTTGGACCGGGGAGCGGGGGTCTACTTCGTCTATAACAACCCGGATGACATCCTCGTCGAGCACGTGGAACGGAGCCGTGAGGTCATCCAGGAGCCTCGGATCACCCGGCTGAACCTGACCACCGGGCCGATGGCCATCACAGGGTCCACGCGGATGCAGGCAACGACGATCCAGCTCTGCGTGCTCCTGACCGTGCTGGAAACGGCGGTGCGGCAGCTACTGGAGCCTGGCGATGCCGACATCGAGCGTATTCCCGAGATCTTCCTCTCGGGGCTCGAGGAGGCGCTGGCGGCGCTCCGATCGCCCGGGCTCCGCGCCTCGCTGGCGAACCTCGTCCGTCTGGAAGAAGCGGTCTACCGATCGGGCCGTCGCAATACCTACCTCGCGGATGTGCTGGGCGTCGACATGCTTACGGATACGACCGAACGCTCGCCGACGTTCTGTACGCCCCCGTTTCGCCGCTGCGACGACACCAGCGCCGCCGAGAGCTGGGCGTTCCTGCGTGTGCCCCACAGCCCGACGGCGGAGGCATGGCGGACGCTGCTCGGCCGGGAACCCCGTTGTGTTTCGTGGTCCGAGGAGATCGTTCGAGCCATGACGCCTCCCGAAACGGCAGATCGTACCGTCGACATCGTCCGCAGGATCGGGGTCGCCGATCTGATGAAGTTCACGATCGGTCTCGACGGGGCGCCGTACCGGCCGCTGGGTCCGGAGGATATCGTCGTCGCGCTGGTGGGACCGGATGAGGGGCCTCTCCTCGCGGAGGACGGGTTCGTTCGGACGGCCCTTCAGGACCATCGGGCCATGGGCGGGAGGACCGGATTGATCGTATGTCGATCGTCCGACTCCGCCGCTGGCGAACTCCCGATCGGAGGATGGACGCCCGACGTCGTGGTCGAGCTGCCGATATCCCGGAACGGTATGTTGCTGGACGGCATCGTTCGGGCCAGCGTCAAGATGCTCCTCAACGCCCTCTCGACCTGCACCATGGTCCGCCTCGGGCGGGTGATGGGCAACACCATGATCTGGGTCGTTGCGAGCAACCTCAAGCTCATCGATCGGGCGACGCGCTACATCGTCCGGCTGACCGATCTGCCCTACGACGATGCCTGTCGTCTCCTGTTCGATTCGGTGGAGTATGTGACCCCGCGGATGGCGGCGGATCAGGCCTATCCGCCCGTCGTCGGTCTGTCCGTAATCCGCGCACGCCGCGGCGTCGGACCCGAGGAGGCGGAACGGCTGCTCTGGGCGGAGATCGGCGTCCAGACGCCCGCGACGTAGGTACACTCTTCCCAGTACGACCCGGTCCTGGAGCGTCAGCAACAATGCCATCGATCGACCCGAGCAGGGAGGACCTCGATAGAGGCGCACCCCTGCCCAATAACACGCATATCCATCTGCCGCCGAACTTCTCGGCCTTCGATACGGTCGAGCAGGCTGTCGACATGGCGGTTGCCGAAGGCATTCGCGCGCTCGGCTGCAGCAACTACTACGACTACACGGTCTACCGTCGATTCGGCCAGCTAGCCCGGGCGGCGGGCGTCCATCCTCTATTCGGCACAGAGATCATCTGCCTCGTCGAGGACCTTGCGCGAGCGGGCCGACGGATCAACGATCCCGCGAATCCGGGCAAGATGTACATCTGCGGGAAAGGGATCAGCCGTTTCGATCCGCTATCCGCCAGGGGCGCGGCGTTGCTTCAGACCATACGGGACAAGGACAGCATGCGGATGGCCGAGATGATCCAGCGGCTCGACGAGGTCTTCTCGGCTGCCGGCTTCAACTCCGGGGTCACGGAAGCGACCGCTGTCGAGATGGTCGTCCGTCGGCACGGCGCACCGCGCGAGACGGTCTGCCTGCAGGAGCGCCATATCGCCCAGGCGTTTCAGGAGACCTTCGCCGCGCGCCTGACCGCCGATGAGATGGAGGCCCTTCTGACGCGAGCGTACGGCGTCGCCCCAGCGGCCCCGACGGACAACGCCGTCGCCACGCAGAATGAGATCCGCAGTCGGCTGATGAAGGCCGGTACGCCCGGCTATGTGCCCGAGACCTTTGTCGGCTACGACCACGCGAGGCAGCTCATCCTCGCCCTGGGCGGCATCCCCTGTTATCCGACTCTCGCGGACGCCGTCACGCCCGCCACCGATTTCGAGGAGACGCCAGCCGCGCTGGTGGAGCGGGTGCGGCAGCTGGACATCCATTGCGCCGAGTTCATCCCTGTGCGGAATAGCCCGGAGACGCTGGAAGCCTACGTGCTGGCCATGCGCCGTGCGGGAATCATCGTCACGGCGGGCACGGAGCATAATACCCGCGACCTGATCCCCCTCACGCCGACATGCAGGGGAGGCGCCCCCGTGCCGGAGTCGGCGGCTCGGATCTTCTGGGAGGGGGCCTGCGTCGTCGCGGCTCACGGAGATCGGGTCGCCCGGGGGCTCGAGGGCTACGTCGATCCTCGGGGCCGACGCCCGGGCGGTGATGCCGACATCGAGCAGCGCCTGCGATCCTTCGCGGCAGAGGGGCAGGCGATCCTCGCAGGCTGAGGGCTGCGGGGGGTAGGCGGACCTGAGGCAGGTCGGCTCGCCAGTGGGACCCCCGCTCCGGAGGGAGGATCCGCCGCGGCCGGCGGCGAACCAGCGGACAAGGAGGATGGACCATGCGCGCTCTGGGGATGATCGCGTCCGCGACGTTATTCGCGACGATCGCAGGATGCGTCGGCGCACAGGCGCGTACCCTCGAGGGTGCGGCCTGGAGCGCGACTACGACCCGCCCTAAATCGACGGGCATCCGGATTCTCGACGGGGCTGACGGCTATCATCTGCTGGTAACGAAGGGGAAGAGCCGCTGCGCCGCCAACAAGCCCGGCACGACGCCCGCCTCTACCTACCTCTACTTCGCCATTGACGGAGCGCGCAAGGCCGCGGTTCGAGGCGCGGTCTATGTCGCCGTCGAGTACTACGACGACTCCCTCGGCGGCATGGTCACCCTGGAGTACGACAGCAAGGACGGGGACTCGATCCCCGCGCGCTATCGACATGCGGAAGCCAGGGCTGGCGGTTGGACGCTGGGCGCGCATGCATGGCGCACCGCCTACTTCGAGCTGCGCCAGCCCCGCTTCGGAGGCCGTCAGAACCTCGGAGCGGACTTTCGCCTCAGCGGAACGCGGCTCTACATCCGCAGCCTTCGATTGACCACAAAGCGCCCCGCCGATTGGGCGAAGAGGAGCGTCATGCCCAGAGTGCACATCACCCCGAAGGTGAAGATCGGTTCGGGCGGGCAGCTGATCATCGGCGGGTTCGATCCGGCCCGAGCCAGCGACGTCCCCAGCATGACCGCCGCGCTGGAGGCGATGGTCCCGGGCCTGAAATCGATCGGCGTTACGAGCCATGAAGGGTACGTCCGCTGGAACCTCTGCGAGCCAGAGGAGGGGACGTACGATTGGAGCGTCTACGATGCGTTTGTCCGGATCTACAAGGCGCATGGCCTCAAGTGGGTCCCGTTCCTGATCATCGGATCCGCCTACAGCCTGCCCGATTGGTACTACAAGAAACCGGGCTCGCAGGGGTACGTTTGCCTGGAACACGGGCAGGAGTCGGACGTCGACTCCCTCTGGAATCCCGTTCTCAAAAAGCACGTCGCACGGTTCATCAAGGCGTTCTGCGAGCGGTATCGGGATCAGGGCGTCATCGAGACGATCCTCCTTGGCGTCACCGGCAACTACGGCGAGGCCATCTATGTCGTCACGGGCAACGACTGGACCGCGGACATCCATGGTCCCTACCACACGCACCCCGGCTACTGGGCGGGCGATCCGTACGCCATCGAGAGCTTTCGCGCGTGGCTGATCCATAAGTACGGCGGTTTCGACCGGCTTCGCGATGCTTGGGGAACCGGCGCGGGGAGCATCGGGGAGATCCGGCCATTCCTCAAGCAGAACGCTCCGAACGAGCGGGCCTGGCTCGATATGTGCGACTGGTACATCGGATCCATGACCGAGTGGTCTCGCTGGTGGCTTCAGGAAACGCGCCGCCACTTCCCGAAGGGCGATATCCAGCTCTGCACGGGCGGCCACGCGCCGTCGGAGCACGGCTCGGACTTCGGCATGCAATGCAAGATCGCGGCGGAGATCGGCGGCGGCGTCCGGATCACCAACGAGGCCAGCGATTACGCGAGCAACTACGCGGTTACTCGCTGGGTCGCTTCGGCCGCTCGTCAATATGGCGCCCGATACAGCTTTGAGCCCGCCGGCGATGTCAACGCACAGGGGGTCGTCGTACGGGTCTACAACGCGACCGCGTCGGGGGCCAACGGCCTCCATTATTACTTCCCGAACATCTTCGGGGCCGATGCCAACCGCGCGAGCTTCGAGAAGTGGGGGAGCGAGTTCAGGCAGCGGAAGCCCGTGGTCGAGATCGCCGTCTATTATCCGCAGACCCATGTCAAGCTCAACGGCAACGATTTCCTCGACTATGTCCGACCTCTGCGCGAACGATTCGATTATGAATACATGAGCGATGGGCAAATCCTCGACGGCGGCCTGAAGCGCGTCAAAGCCCTGATCCTCATGCACGGTTCCATCTCCGAAGCCGCCGTCTGGTCCCGCATCGCGGAGTGGGTCGAGGCGGGCGGATTGCTGCTCTATGCCGATGGCATGGGACGGCTCCGGTCGGTGGAAGGAGACGACTCGTGGCACGACCGAATCGTCCGGCCGCAGGGTAAGGGCCGGAGTGTCGTCTTCAAAGGCCTGGGCAATACCGGCGACTTCCGGGACTTCGCGGCGAAGACCCTGGCGGACGCCCCGGAGCTTTCGGCCGGCACAAGGGCGATGGTGACCGAAGATGGCCGGGACGATCGGGTCTTCGCCACCCTGCTGGAGGGAAACCGTCTCCTGTGGCTCAACGCGACGGATCAGCCGGTCGCCCGCTCCGGCAGGATCCTCCCCCCGTGGAGCATCGTCGAGACGCCCGCAACAGGGAACTGAGAGGGCATCCGTCTCCGTGCGCCCATTCGCCGGCCGTGTCAGCTGTCTGTTCCTTGCCCTCTCGCTGATCCCGGGCAGGGCGCTCGCGGACACACCCGCCGATCGGGGCGTGCGCATCCTCGAGGAGATGATCCGGGTGATCGATCGGCTCCTCGCCCGTACTGCCCGGGCCGATCGCCCCAACGGCGTCCCGGAGACCGTCCTGTTCGACGGGCGCACCCTTGGCCACTGGAAGCGGACCGAGTATGCAGGCGGCGGTGATGTGCGGATCGAGCCCGATCTCGATCACGGCGGCCCGGCCATCGTAGTCGAAGCCGGCGCCACCCTCAGCGGAATCCACTGGACCGGCCCCGTCCCGAGGATCGACTACGAGGTCTCGCTGGAGTTTATGAAGATCGAGGGGAGCGACTTCGCCTGCGCGGTCACCGTACCGGTGGGCGATAGCTACGCCACTCTGGTCCTCGGCGGCTGGGGCGGCGGCGTGGTCGGGATCTCCAGCATCGACGGTCACGACGCCTCCGAAAACGAGACGACGACCTATAGGAGCTTCGCGGAGGGGCGATGGTACCGGGTCCGCCTTCAGGTGACGGCGGATCGGATCCGGGCATGGCTCGACGGCAAAAGCGTGGTGGACGTCGACATCCGGGGGAGGACGATCAGCCTGCGCCACGGCGAGATCAGCCGTTCCACACCCCTTGGTCTGGCCTCTTTCCAGACCCGTGCCGCCTACCGCGGCATCCGGCTCGGACCCGTTACCGGTTCGGGCTCGCCCTCGACGGTTGGGCGGAGCGCGAACGGTGCGTGACGGGGTGGATCCTACCGGGCGGGAGGTCGTTGCTGACGGCGTCGCTCGAGCCCGTGGGTGGCGGACAGGATGAGCAGGGGACCTACGCGACGTGAGGTTCTGCTGGGCTTGGGGGCAGCGATGTGCGGTGGGTTGACGGCGGACCGGTTCGCGGGTCTTCGTCGGTATCTGGACGATGAGCTCGGCAAGGGGGTCGTTCCCGGCTTCGCCCTGGCGGTCTCGAAGAAGGGCCAGATGGCGTGCCAGTACGAGTCGGGCACGTGCTGTCGGCTCGGCGATCCAGCGCACAACGTCGGCCGACAAACGGCCCATCCCTTCTATTCCTTCAGCAAACTCGTCACGAGTACGGTGGTCGGCATAGCGGTCGCGGAAGGACTCGTCGACTGGACCACCCCCGTCCGCGCCTGGATCCCGGAGTTCGCCGGCGGGGGCAAGGATGCCATCACGGTCCGGCATCTGATGACTCATTCGGCCGGTATTCCCAACCCTCCCGGGCTCGGATCGGTCCGAACCGCGGGGGAGTGGAGGGAGGGCGTCGCCGCCGTCTGCAAGGCGGAGACGGAATGGGAGCCCGGATCGCGCACCGCTTACCACGGCCTGAGCGGTCAGTTCGTCGTGGCGGAAGCGATCCTCCGTCGGTCCGGCGAACGGAGCTGGGCGGAGTTCTGCAGGCGCAGGCTATTCGGACCGATCGGCGCGAGCAGCCTGACGTTCGCGGTTCCGGACGATCGCGTCGATGTATCCATCACACCCCGGCCGGCGGTGATGCCCGGCAACCATTTCGACGCGTTTGGCATGGCGGGTCATCCGGCAGGCGGGTGTTTCGGGACACCGGCCGACGCGTTGAGGGTCCTCCAGGTCCACCTGAATCTGGGTCGCTGGAACGGGAAGAGGGTCGTGCCGGAGAAGGTGATGAGGGAGATCCATCGGGTTCAGTACGCCGACGAGATCGCGGCCGCCCGCCGCGACGGCAGAGAGCCCGCGCATGAGCCGTGGGGGCTGGGCCCGCTCCTTCGCGGGACCGGTTCGGCGGCTCCCTCGCTTGGGTGGTTCGGCTTCATGAACCAGTCGTCGCCGGGGGTCTTCGGGCACGCGGGGATCGATACCGTGATCGGTATCGGCGATCGGCGATCGGGCGTGGCGCTCTTTTTTGCGACCACCGATTCGCCGAAGCCGCCGGACGCGACGGTTCCGCTCCGCAACTCGGTCACCGATCGGGTCTTTGAAGCCCTGGCGAGCCCGTAGCCGCCACGCGTGCCGCGAAGCGGGTTCGGCCGTGATTGCGGCGCGATCGCGTCTCAGGGCAACCCGGGAGCCGGCGATGCGTATAGAATGTAAGCGGCCTTGGCGGCGCGTCCGAAACGGATGATGGGAGGGTACCCGGGATGAAGTGGTCCTGGCGGATCGGCGAGTACGCCGGTATAGGGGTCTATATCCATGCCACCTTCTTGTTGCTGCTCGTCTGGGTGGCGGGAACGCAGTTCGCGATGGCTCAGCGCTTTTCGGCAGCGCTTGCGGGCGTCGGCTACATCGTCGCGATCTTCGCCTGTGTCCTGCTCCATGAGTTCGGTCACGCCCTTGCTGCGCGTCGTTTCGGGATCACCACGAGAGATATCACCCTCCTCCCGATCGGCGGTGTCGCTCGCCTTGAGCGAATGCCGGATAACCCGCGCCAGGAGCTCTTTGTAGCGATTGCCGGACCTCTCGTCAACGTCGTCATCGCCGCCGCTCTCGCCTTCTGGCTTCTCATGACATCCGCACTCGAGCCGCTGGCGAATCTGAACATCCTCACGGGTCCGTTCCTCGAGCGTCTGCTCGTGGTGAACGGGATCCTGGCTCTATTCAATATGATTCCTGCGTTCCCCATGGACGGCGGCAGAGTCCTTCGCGCTCTGCTTGCGATGCGGATGGAATACACTCGGGCGACGCAGACTGCAGCCAATCTCGGCCAGGGGCTGGCCATGGTCTTCGGGCTCATCGGCCTTCTATATGGCCATTTCATGCTCCTGTTCATCGCGTTCTTCGTCTGGATCGGGGCAGGACAGGAGTCGGGCACGGTCCAGATCAAGCATGCGCTCGGGGGCATCCCGGTCAGTCGGGCGATGCTGACGGAGTTTCAGACGGTCGCGCCGACCGATCCTCTCGATACGCCCGTCAAACTGCTCCTGGCAGGCTTTCAGCAGGATTTTCCCGTTCTGTGGGGCACGGAATTGATCGGCATCCTGACCCGCTCGGATCTCCTGACAGGCCTCGCTCAGCAAGGCGCGGAGGCGCGCGTACAGGACTTTATGCGCAGGGAGTTCATCACGGCCGATCCCGGCGAGATGCTCGAAGGGGTCTTCGTCCGGATCCAGGATTGCGACTGTCATACGCTGCCTGTCCTGCGGGGCGGGACGCTGGTCGGGCTCGTCACCGCCGACAATCTTGGCGAGTTCATGATGATCCAGAGCGCCCTCGAGCAGCGGCGCCGATCGCGCCCCGAGGTCTGACGGGTTGGAATGGTCCCAGGGCGCCGGGGCCGCCGGTTGGCGGAGCCGACCATGGGCCTGTTGACCCTGAAGCTCCTCCGGGACCTCCGGAAGGCGAAGTGGCAATGTGCGGCGATCATATTCGTGACCGGTCTCGGCGTCGCGCTCTTCTATGGCACGATGCTCTCCTATCAGACCCAGCGGGCCTCCTATGAGCTCAGCTACCGCCGACTCCTCTTCGCTGATATCTGGATATCCGTTCGGCGCGCTCCCCGCTCGGCGCTAATCCAGCTCCGCACAGTACCCGGCGTGACGGCGGTCGAAGGGCGTCTGGCGGAGATGGTTGAGGTGGAACAAGAGCCGCCGCGAAGACCTCGCGCTATCGGACGCCTGATCTCAATCCCTCGGGGGCGGGAACCGGACGTGAACCGATTTCGAGTCCTTGCCGGCAAGGATCCGGTCGGCGCCTCTCGGCGAGAGATCTGGCTCGAACGGGCCTTTGCGGAAGCCGGCGACTACAGGGTCGGCGATCGTATCTATCCCCGCTTTCGGGGACGACGCGTAGCGTTTCGCGTGGCTGGAATCGTCTCGAGCCCGGAGTATATCTATCCGGTCATGGGCAGCGTCTTCAGCCTCCCGATGCCAGGCCTCTTCGGCGCTATGTTCGTCCCGGAGGAGACTCTGGCTCCGCTCCTCGGGCTTTCGGGCCAGATAACAGAGGTGACCCTGGTGACCGCACCCGGACATGCAGCTCGTGTCGCAGTCGAGGTGCATCGCCGTCTCAAGGCCTATGGACCTGAGGAGCCTGTCCTGCGAGCGGAACAGGCGAGCAATAAGCTCCTCCAATCGGATCTTGAAGGGAACAAACCGTTTCTCATCGTGATGCCAGGCCTCTTTCTCGGTTCGGCCGCACTCGCCGTCGGCTTGATGCTGGCGCGATGGGTGCAGGCCCAGCGGGGAATCATCGGCTTCCTGAGGGCGTCGGGTTTTTCGTCCCGGTCGATCCTCCTCCACTACCTCGGAGCCGGTTTGGCGATCGGGGCCACCGGCGGTGCGATCGGGCTGCTGCTGGGGAAGCTGATCGGTCTATGGTTGGGGAGCGCCTATGAACGGATCATCCAGACGCCGTTTACGGCGCCGCAGGAGCGCCCCGATATCGCACTGGCGGCCTTCGCCCTTGCGATCCTCGCCTGTCTGATCGGCGCATGGCTCCCCGCTCGGACTGCGGCACGGATCGTACCTGCCGAAGCGATGCGAGGGGACACCCCCTCTCAGCCGGGCGCTCTCGCCCGTATCCGCCTGCCTCTCTATCTCTCCATCGCCCTACGCAACCTCCTGCGGCGCCCGTTACGGACACTGGGTACGGCATCCGGGGTGGCTTCGGCGGTGATGTTGATGATCATCGCCGGCACGTTCAACGACAGTATGCGGATGTCGATCGCAGAGAGCATGGAGGACTTCCAGAACTATGACATCACGGTCGCGTTTGTCCCCGAGCGGAGCGAATCCATCGTTCGGACGATAGCCCGATGGCCCGGGGTGGTTCGAGCCGAGCCGACCCTCGATATCCCCGTTCGTGCGCGCCATCAGGACCGGGCAAGGGATACGCTCGTGATGGGTATGGTCCGAAACTCCCGATTACGGGGCGTTCGGGACAGGGATCGCCGTCCAGTGCGGCTCCGACCCAGATATGCCTACTACGGGAGCGTCCTCGCCGATCGGCTTCGGAGCGAACCGAACGACCGTATCAGGATCGATTATCCGCAGAACGTACATGGCCGGAGCGCGACCGCTCTTCTCCGAACGGGCGATCTCCTGCGGCTGATGGTAGCCCTTCCGATCTACATGGACCTCGATGAGGTCCGTTGGCTCTTTGCACGCCGCCTGTGGATGCCCCCGGACGCCGTCAGCGGGGCCGTGCTGGCCACCGAACCGGCCTACCAGCGGGAGGTGATCGACCGATTGAACCGAACCGATGGGGTTGGGCTGACCATGACGAGAGCCGATCTCACCCGGCAGATCGACGAAGTGACGGCCTTCGCCAACACCTTCATCGCGTTTATGTATCTGCTGGGTGTGATCATGGCTTTCTCGGTGGTCTATACGGTGACCGATGTCGTCCTATGGGAGAGAACCCGGGAGTTGGCCACGCTCCGGACCCTTGGCTTCGGCATGGGGAGCGTTCTCCGGCTGGTTACGGTTGAGAATCTCCTGCTGGGCCTGCTAGGCGCGGCCTTGGCTCTGTATCCGGCGTTCCTGCTGGCCCGGTTTCTGCTCGAAGGGGCGAACACCGAAGGCTTTACCATGGCCATGGTAACGACTCCATCGAGCTACGCCGGTTCGGTCCTCGGAACATTGCTCGCGGTCCTTGCCGCGCAGTGGCCCGGCCTTCGGCGCATCCGACGGCTCGATCTGGCGGACGCCATCCGGCTCCGGGAATAGGCTGATGGCCGCGCTTCGCGGAGTTCCGACCGCTCTCCTTCGCTGCGATGGGCCGGACGGCTGGCTCCGGTTCGGGGCTCCCGAGGCCGTTCTGGAGGCGGCGACCCCGGGCGATGTGCCGGAGGTGTTGAAGGAGGTTGCCCGGGGCGTGGAATCGCGGGGTCTCTGGGCCTGCGGCTTCCTCTCCTATGAAGCTGCACCGGCCTTCGATGCCGCGCTCGACGTCCGGCGGGATCCGGAGTTCCCTGCTGCGTGGTTCGGCCTGTTCGCTCCGCCAACGCCGATGGGGTCCTCTCTGCCCCCGGCCTCCGGGCATCCCTCCCCATGGGCTCCTACAATGGATCGGAGGTCCTACGCGGCGGCCCTATCGCGAATCCGAACCCATCTGGCGTCGGGCCAGACCTATCAGGTGAACCTCACCTACCGGATCAGGGCGCGGATCGAGGATCCGTGGGACCTGTTTCTGCATCTGGCTGGCGGCGACCCGCCCTATGCCGCCTATCTTGACACGGGCGCCTGGACCATCTGCAGCGCGTCGCCGGAAATGCTGTTCGTGCAGGATGGCGATCGGATTCTATCGCGCCCGATGAAGGGGACGACGCCGCGGGGCCGTTCCAGTGAGGAGGATCTTCGACGCGCACAGCGGCTGCTGCGATCCGAGAAGGAGCGGGCTGAGAATGTGATGATCGTCGATATGGTGCGCAACGACATCGGGCGCGTGGGGATCCCCGGTTCGGTGCGCGTTCCGAGGCTCTTCACTGTCGAGCGCCATTCGTCCGTGTGGCAGATGACCTCCACCGTCGTGGGCCGGACCCGGGGAGCGCCGTATGACACCCTCGGAGCGCTGTTCCCAGCCGCTTCGGTAACGGGAGCGCCGCGCCGCCGGACCATGCAGATTATCCGGGAGCTGGAGACGACGCCGAGGCGAATCTATACCGGGGCCATAGGCTGGATCGCCCCCGGGCGGCGGGCCCGTTTCAGCGTCGCCATCCGTACGGCTGCGGTCCGACGATCCGATGGAGAGGCGGAGTACGGCGTCGGCGGGGGGATCGTCTGGGATTCCCGGACCGATGCCGAATGGTCCGAGACGCTGGCCAAGGCCAGGATCCTTGGGCCTTCCCGGCCGCCGTTCGATCTGCTGGAGACGCTCCGTTGGGATCCGACGGCGGGCTATTGGCTCCGGGAGCATCACCTCCGGCGTCTGGCGCGTTCCGCAGCCTATTTCGGCTATCCACTGGACCGTTCGAGCGCAGCGGAGGAGCTGGAGCGGGTCGTGCGTCATCGGCCTTCCGTAGCGCAACGCGTGCGGCTCAGGGTGTCCCGCGAGGGGGCAGTTTCGGCGGAAGCGAGCGGCATGGACGCCCTGTCGCCCGTGCGCACCGTGCGACTGGCGCACCGCCCCATCGATCCCGACGATGTCTTCCTGTACCACAAAACGACGAACCGTCGCGTCTATGCCTCAGCCATGGAGGATGCGCCCGCCGAGGGCGACGCACTCCTGTACAACCCCGACGGCGAGGTGACGGAGACGACGATCGCCAACGTTGCTGTGGAGCGCGGGGGCGCGTTGATCACGCCGCCCATCCACTGCGGGCTCCTGCCCGGGACGTGCCGGCAGTGGATGTTGGATCAAGGCCGGGTTCGGGAGGGAGTCGTCACGGTCCGCGAGGTTCTCGCAACGGGCAGGCTCTGGTTGATGAACGCCGTGCGGGGTATGTGGCAGGTGACGGTCGATCGGGGCTCGTCCTGATAGCGACGTGCCGCTCAGGGACCACTTGCAGGCCTGTGTTATAATGCATGTACTCAGACGATTCGAGTATGTCGCAAGCTCGGCGTACTGAACACCGCAACGAAGGAGGGTCGCACCCTTGTACGGTTTTCGGAGCAGGTTCGGGTTTACACTGATTGAGCTTCTCGTCGTAATCGCCATCATCGCGATCCTGGCGGCCATACTATTTCCCGTCTTCGCACAAGCTCGAGAGAAGGCCCGGCAGACGACGTGTATGTCCAATACCCGTCAGTTCGCCATCTCGACGGCCATGTACGTCCAGGACTGGGAAGCCCACATGTTCTTTTCGTTCAATCGCCTGGGCAATCCCGGTTACCGCTGGATCCACATGATTCTGCCGTATATGAAAACCCCGAGCATCTATCATTGCCCTTCGGCCAGGACGAGACCGCCGCTCACAACCTCATCGCAGGTATACGGCTATAACTATCAGTACCTGGGCAACTCCCGGTTGATTAGGTTCGGTCGCGGGCTCGTGCCGGACAGCGCCATCCAGGTCCCGTCTCACACGCTCGCGTTCGCCGATAGCGCGGGCAGTCTGAGCCTCATCGGCACCCCTAACGAGGGCAAGAACGGCTACGCGATCGATCCTCCGCTGCCGGCGCCCGATCCGGACCTCTCGGGCTATCACGATCCGAATGATCCGGCGATGGTGGCGCCCCGACATGCCGGCGGTGCGAACCTCGCCTTCTGCGATGGCCACGCCAAGTGGTATCACATGAACGAGATCTACAAGGACAACAGCCTCTGGAACGGCAGAGGCACTCCCGAACCCTAACCCAGGACTCAGGCCTCGGGCGGCCCATGATAGCGGCCGTGGCGCTGGATCACGCTCATGACCGCCCGAAGGCCGGACAGACGACTGCCCGGGTTGATGCTCCCCGCAGTGGCGATCAGCAACCCTCCATCTGCGGCGGCGCCGTCAATATCTCGTCGGATCTCTGCGGCGATCTCCGAATCGGCGCCGCGTGCGAACGTCCATGGCGCGAGCTGACCGTGGATGACGCAGCGCGGCATCTTTTTTCGTATCTCCTGCACCCGTACGGTCGGGCCGAAGTTGCCGTGGTTGATGCCGACCTCGTTTAGGAGAGACAGGAGATGGGCCATGGCGCTGTCGGAGTGCTGGAACCGCCGGTCTGCGGGGTCCGGGCTGAAGGTCTCAAAGACCCGTCGCAGGATCGGCTGGCCGAACGCGGCGTACATCTCCTCATTCAACATGGCGCAGTTATCGTCGTTGCACCCGAAACCGCGTCGATCCGGCGTGCCGCTCGCCTCGTACAGGAGGCGGGTCATCTCGATGATCTTGTCCGTCAACAGCTCCCGAAATCGGACGGCTAGATCGGGCACATCGGCGATGAGAAAGATGAGGTTCTCGACGCCGTAGATGCTCATCGCTGCGGTCACCGGTCCCCGTATCCCGCCGCCCATCCGGGGCGTGACGCCGTACTTCTCGTAGATTCGACGAACCTCCGCGTCCCAGTTCGGCGGAAAGAGGCAGTCCCGAAGGTCTCGTCGCTCGACCCGGTCGAGGAGCGCTTCGAGCTCCTTCGGAGTCTGAGCGGACGGCATGACCCATTCGGTGCCGCCTGTGTGGATCGTTTCCGCTTCGAAGATCTCGGTGATCGACCGGACCGATGGGAAGTGGGAATCGGCTGGAGGCGGGTCGTCTACCGGCATCATCGGCCTGCCAACCACGGCTATGGCACGTTCGTTGTACCGTTTCCGGAGCTCCAGCGGGACATCGTACGGATTCTGGACCTCCGTGTCGGTTCCGGCAGGGGTCTCGAGCCCGAGTTCATCCCAGATGCACGTCGCGGGCATGCGGATGCCGAGCGGCACCTGGGGCTTGTCGACGCTGAACCATTTACCATGGCTCTCGGCGTCGTCCGCCCAGAACCGTTCCAGATCGACCGGGTACAGGTAGGGGCTTCGGGAGTCGCGCATCTCTAAGCCGATCCTGTGCGGCAGCGCTGATCGTCCCGTCGTCGCTGATTCGCCTCGTCCGATTCACAGGACACGCTGATGGGCGGAACCTGTCGAGGCGCCCGGTCGGGTTGTCCGGATCCCGGCCTCGACAGGCTCATATGCATCGGCTCCCGCGTGTCCAATCTAGATGTGAACGACGGTCTTATCCCGGTCCGATTGATAGCCGCCGAGGATAACCTTTAGGACCGTGACCCCTTCGTAGAGGCCCTGTTCCGGCTGTGCGCCGGTCTCGATGCAGTCGACAAAATGCCGGATCTCGCCGATAAAGCCGTTCTCCGGCGTGAGCTCGTGCTTCTCGATCTCGCCCTCGAGCGGCTGATAGTAGAGTGTGTTGCCCCGGCCGTAGATCTGCCCGTGCTCTCCGATCGCATGGATCTGCCAGTGGCCATTGGGGACGTGATGGCCCCACGAGGTCTGGAGCGTTCCGACGGCGCCGCTGGCGAACCGCACCATCGTCTGGGCGCTGTCGTCCCCTTCCAGGTTGGGATGATTGTAGTTGGCCAGCATGCTGACGACTTCGACGGGTTCGGAGTTCGCCAGGGAGATCAGCATATAGGTCGGGTGGTATCCGGTGTCGATGGCGCAGCCGCCGCCGGAGGTGGCGAGCTTGCCTCGCCAGCCCCAGTCGACGGGTTTTCCGCCGCCTGCGAGGAAGCAGTCTACGGTTCGGAGACTGAAGAGCCGACCGAGCTTCCCTTCGCGGATCCACTTCCGGGCCAATCTGGGCGCTGGTTCGAACATCTGATTATGGGCGCAGGCCAGGATGACGCCGTTGGCCTTGACGGCCGCCTCAATCTCCTTCGCCTCCTCGAGCGTGGTGCAGAGGGGTTTCTCGGTCAGGACGTGCTTGCCGGCGTTGGCGGCATCGACGATCGCGCTGCAATGGAGGTGATGGGGCAGCGCGATGTCCACGGCATCGACGTTATTCACCGCCAGCATGGTTTTCCAATCGGAGTAAATGGCCGCGTCGGGATTGGTCTCCGATGCCCGCCGTTTCGCGTTTTCTTCGTTCACATCGCACGCCGCCGTGACGATGGCGCGCCCCTGAACGGCCTTCAGGCCGGGCACATGGGCTCCGACGATGCCCCCGCATCCGACCAATCCAATACGAATCACTGCATGTTCTCCTGGTAGTTATCAAGCGTGTTCAACGCTCGTCCTTATTATAGATTAGCGCGTGAAGCTCCGTTTTCCTATATAACGGTGTCTGATGGCGGGTTCCTGTCCATGGCGCATAATGGACGGAGCGAGAGGCGAGGAGGTTGGGATGAAGAGGGTGGAATGCATTATACGACCGTCCAAACTGGACGAGGTGAAGATCGCTCTCGGTGAGATCGGTGTCGTCGGGATGACGGTCACCGATGTGCGGGGGTCCGGGCGCGATCGAGGACACCGCGAAAGCTACCGGGGCGCGGACTACGTGATCGACCTGCCGACGAAGGTCAAGATCGAGATGGTCGTCCGGGACGAGGATGTCGAGGAGATCATCGAAACGGTCCTCGTCCATGGGCGAACGGGCGAGAAGGGGGACGGTAAGATCTTCGTGATGCCCATGGAGGAAGCGATCAGGGTCCGGACCGAAGAGAGCGGTGACGACGTGCTATAGGCGATTACCCATCGCGCACATGGTGCGGCATCGCAGCCGGCAGGTCCAGAATGAGCTCGACAAGGCCCATGGGCTGTCCGTCGCGGTACCAGGTCGTATGGTAGATCAGGCTTCGGCGACCGCCTTTCTCGATGGTATAGACGTTGAGAGAAGGGGTCCCGAGCATCTCCTCGACTTTCGCCCGCGCCCCATCGGGATGGCAGCCGAGCATATTCGTTCCGATGTTGGCGGCGCCACCCAGAGGGCCGTACCGCGCGATCGCCGCTTCGTTCATGTAGAGCACCTTCCCCGTATCATCGCTGACCGTTACGGAGCCCGGAAATCGGGTCACCCAATCGGGCATGTCCATGTTCCTTTTCTCCTTCGTGGTGCGCTCCTCGCTGTCGAGCTGAAAATCGTATCATAGACCGCTTGCACACGGCGAACGCTTATGTTATACTTGCGCGTTCCCGAGTGCGGGAGCACGTACAGCAAGCATCCAAGACGAGCGCTAAGCCCATGACGGCGAGTCGGAGCTTCCTGGCCTTGTCGTAAATGCTGCCTATCTGGATGGAGGATTGCTCCGCAATGTCTAAGGTCGGCACCGTCAAGTGGTTCAACGCGACAAAGGGCTATGGTTTCATCGCCCAGGACGAAGGCGAGGACGTCTTCGTTCACTACTCCGCCATTCAATCATCTGGCTACAAGGAGCTCCGCGAGGGGCAGCGGGTTCAGTATGACATCGATAACGACCCGCGCGGCAAGGGCCTTCGGGCTTCCAACGTCGAAGTAATCGGCTAGGCATCATCATCAGATCTCGCTGGGTGTTGTCAGCCCTTCCGGATTGGCAACGCCCGGCGATCACGACGACTCCGCCTCGACTTCGTCGGGTCTGAATCGCCTCGCGACGGCTCGTCCAACCTCCGCGAGGGCGATGAGTCCGGGGTTTTCGGGCGTCCACTGCGAACGGGGCAGGGCCGAACAGAAGGCTGCGATCGCAATCGCGCCGCCTCCGGGCGTGCAGACGATGCCCACATCGTTTCTCACGTGATCGACTGCGCCCCCTTTGCCGGCGAAGGTCCATGACTCCGGCAGAAATCGGGGCAATCCATCCCGATAGTGCTGTCGCTTGAGGATCGCCAGCGCCTCCGCGCAAAGGCTCGGTGAACCGATGCGGCCTTGATAGAGCCCTCGAAGCAGGCGGAGCGTCTCTCGAGGTGTCGTGACCCCGAGGCCGTAGCGGGCGTTCGCCGGATTGATCGGCGGGCCGGAACTGAACACCTTCCGGAATAGGCGCGTGTTCGGGCACCGCAGTTCGTCCATCGTTTTGTTCACCGCGTCGATGCCCACGCGATCAAGAACGAGATTCGTTGCTGTGTTGTCGGACACGACGATCATCAAGACGCACGCATCGCGCAGGCTCATCGTCACGCCTGGTGAGAGGTCCTTCAGCACGCCCGATCCTGGCGCCGCATCGCCGGCTTCGAGGGTGACCCGCTCGTCGAGCGAAAGCGCGCCCCGCTCGGCCATCAGCAGCGTATGGAGTAGGATGGGCAGTTTGATGACGCTGGCCGTGGCGCATTTGCGGTCGGCGTGGCGCTCGAACGAGCGACGGTAGTCGAGGTCACAGGCTGCGATGCTCAGCCGGCCTCCGGATGTCCTCTCAATCCTCTGGACTGTCTCAAGCAGAGTCGGATCGTTACGAATCGCTGCCATCGAGCCTCTCCTCCTTCATCCATGCCCCGAGGGCCGCCAGAGAGCGATCTGCGTGCGCCTGAGCTCGCGCTCGCTTATCGGCAACCCGCGGCGACAACTCCGGCAGGATCGCATAGTTCGCGTTCATCGGCGCGAATACCTTCGGGTCGGTTTCCGTCAGATACCGGCACAGGGAGCCCAGTACCGTCTCCGGCGGAGGGATAACCGGCGTCCGGCCGGAAGCAAGTCGGACGGCATTCAGGCCGGCCAGGATGCCAATCGCCGCCGACTCGACATACCCCTCCACGCCCGTAAGCTGCCCGGCCACGAATATGCCCGGGCGAGCACGGAGCTCACAGGTCGGAAGCAGCGCCTCGGGCGAGCAGAGGTAGGTGTTCCGGTGCATGACGCCGTAGCGGACGAACTCGGCTTGCTGGAGCCCGGGGATCATTCGGAACACGCGCTTCTGATCGGGCCATCGGAGGCGCGTCTGAAAGCCCACCAGCCCCCATAACGTGCCCGCTCGATCCTGCTGCCGGAGCTGCACGACGGCGTGGGGCCGACGGCCGGTTCTGGGGTCGGTGAGCCCCACGGGGCGCAGCGGCCCGTACGCCAGCGTCCTCGGTCCGCGCCGGGCCAGTTCTTCGACCGGGATGCATGCTTCAAAGAACGGCGTCGAGGCCTCCTCCGGCAGATGAGGCCGGGCTTGCTCGGCCTCCAGCAGCGCAGCGAGGAACGCGTCGTATTCCTCGCGGGACATCGGGCAGTTGATGTAGTCCTCCACCTGCACCGCCGCCGGCGCGGCATCTTCCATCGATCGGTTGCGCCGGGACGCCCGGAAGGCCTGACTCTGATCGATACTCTCCAGCGTGACCGTCGGGGCCACCGCGTCGAAGAACCGTAGAAGCCCGGTTCCTGTCGTCTCGGCGAGCGAGTTCGCAAGGGAGTCGGAGGTTAGAGGTCCGGTGGCAAGGACCACGGGTGTCTCTTCCGGCACTTCCGTCACTTCCTGGCGGATTACGGTGATCTCGGGATGCTGATGGACCCTGTCGGTCACCGTCGAAGCGAAGAGAGGCGGGTCGACCGCGAGGGCTTCTCCGGCCGGAACCGCACATTCCCGTGCGATGGGGAGGAGTACGGAGCCCAGCCGCGCCATCTCCGCTTTGAGAAGGCCTGCCGCATTGGTCAGACGGGCCGATTTCAGGGAGTTGGAGCAGACGAGCTCCGCCAGATCGCCCGTCTGGTGTGCCGGTGTCCTTTGCCCCGGCCGCATTTCATAGAGGAGCGCCTGCGCTCCCCGTGTCGCCGCCGCCCACGCGGCTTCGACCCCCGCCAGACCGCCGCCAACCACGGTTACCAGCGGACGAGGGCCCATCGGTTCAGCCATCCGCTGCGGTCGGAGGGACAGGCGCGGCACGCTCCGAGAAGTCGCAATCCGGGTTTGCGCACTTGATTACGCCCGTCAGCCTGCCCCGGAACGCCTGTTCGCCCAGCGGCCATCCGCACTTCGGGCAAGGGCGGCCGATGGGTCGGTTCCAGGTAGTGAAGTCGCATGCGGGGTAGTTGGCGCATCCGTAGAACACCGCCCCTTTACGGGTTCGGCGGACCTTGATGTCACCGCCGTCCTTGGGGCATGCGACGCCGACGCTTTCCTGCGTTGTGGTCTGAGGCGATGCCCCTTCGTCGCCCGGGAGCTGTACGATGGTCCTGCATTTGGGATACCCGGAGCACCCGAGGAACTTGCCGAACTTCCCTTCACGCTCGACAAGGGGCTTGCCGCATTTCGGGCAGGCTTGATCGGTGACGGCGGCTCCGTTTGCGCTTTCGATGGGTGTGCCGTCCGCGTTCAGCATCGTTCGGCAGCGCGGAAATCCCGAACAACCGAGGAACGGCCCTTTCCGCGATTGGCGAAGGAGCATGGCGCTGCCGCAGGTTGGGCATTGATGATCGGTCACCGTCGGCGGCTCCTTCGCACCGTGTATGCGGTTCTGGGCCTTCTCGAGGGACTCCTGGAACGAGGACCAGAACGAGGTCAGGATATCGATCTTACTCTCCGTACCCTCCTCGATCTTATCCAGGCGCGTCTCCATGGCCGAGGTAAACGCGAGATCCATGATCTCCGGGAAGTGCGCGACGAGTAGATCGTTCACCGTAAAGCCGAGCTCCGTCGGGAGGAACTTTCGTTCCTCCAGGGCTGCGTAGCCCCGGTCCAGAATCGTCGCGATAAAGCCCGCCCAGGTGCTCGGTCTGCCGATTCCCTTCTCGTCCAGCTCCTTGACGAGCGTAGCTTCGGTGTACCGGGGCGGCGGTTCTGTGAAATGCTGCTTCGGGAGGAGTTCGAGGAGATCCAGTTCCTGTCCCGCGGCGAGGGAGGGGAGCGGCGCGGAATCCTCTTCATCGGCCGTCACCGACGGATCGGCCTTCGCGATCGTCTCCACATCCCGTCCTTCGGTATAGACCCGCATAAAGCCGTCGAATACGACGACCGTGCCCGAGGCGCGGAAGGTATAGCGGGACGCTCCGATATCGGCGGTGGTGACGCTCAGGATCGCCGGCGCCATCTGACTGGCGATGAATCGTTCCCAGATGAGTGTATAGAGCTTCCTCTGATCCGGTGTCAGATGTGCCCTGACCTCTTCGGGAGTCCGAGCGACCGAGGTGGGCCGGACGGCTTCGTGGGCGTCCTGCGAGGCGCCTTTGGTTTTATAGGCCGGAGGTGATTTTGGCAGGTAGTCGTCTCCGTAACGGCTGCCGATCACCTGCCGCGCCTCCGTCTGGGCCTCCGACGCCACACGTACCGAATCGGAACGCATATAGGTGATGAGCCCTACCGAACCTGCCTCGCCAAGATCGATCCCTTCATAGAGCTGCTGCGCGATTTGCATGGTCTTCCGATTGCCGAATCGGAGTTTGCGCGATGCTTCCTGCTGCAGTGTGCTGGTGGTGAAGGGAGCCTGGGGTTTACGGGTCCGCTGGCGCTTCTTGACCTCAGCGACCCTGTATACCGCTCCCTCGAGCTCCCGCAAGGCCTCATCGGCGCCCGACTGATCCTTGAGTTCATGCTTGACTCCATCACGCTGGATCAGCCTGGCGGAGAACGGAAACTCCGGCTCGGGCTGGCGCGGTGTCAGGCGGGCCGTCAGGCTCCAGTACTCCTCGGGAACGAACGCCTGGATCGCCCGCTCCCGATCGCAGATGAGGCGAAGGACGACCGATTGCACCCGTCCGGCGCTGAGTCGGGAACGAACGGACGTCCACAACAGCGGCGACAGCTTGTAGCCGACAAGCCGATCGAGGATTCGGCGGGCCTCCTGAGCGTCGACTCGTTTCGTATCAATCGAACGGGGTGCGGCAAGGGCCGAAAGAACGGCCGTACGCGTGATCTCGTTGAACTCGATTCGAAGGGCATTGGCGATGCCCAGAGCTTCCGCGAGGTGGTGGGCGATGGCCTCGCCTTCTCGATCAGGGTCGGAGGCAAGGTAGATGCGGTCCGCTTTCGCGACAGCGTCCTTGAGCTTTTTGACAGCATCCTTGCGGTCGGGAATCACCACATATTGGGTGGCAAACTCCCGGGCAACATCGACCCCGAGACGTTTGGCCGGAAGGTCCCGGACATGTCCCATGCTCGCCTCAACTCGGAAGTTCGGGCCGAGGAAGCTGCGAAGCGTTTTGGTTTTCGCCGGCGATTCAACGATTATCAGGCTGGTGGGCATTCCGA
This sequence comes from Chthonomonadales bacterium, assembly GCA_013360745.1. Lineage (GTDB taxonomy): Bacteria > Armatimonadota > Chthonomonadetes > Chthonomonadales > CAJBBX01 > JABWBA01. Next base: position 23,876 of record JABWBA010000005.1, read on the forward strand.
TATCTCATATGGGATTGGCGTCCCAATGGGCGCGGCGCATAATACCCATGGCGAAGAGGTCTGTCAACAACACGCCGATGCATCTGCGGGATTGCGGACCGTTGACGCCTGGGATCGGCCTTTCGCGGCGTCCAGACCGCGGTCCTCGCCGGATCGGTTTTGCAGTATGGTTCGACGAACCCTTGCTTTCCCATGGTCTGCATGCTAGAATAGGATGCGCAAGAGTGTAACGCGCTCTTGCGGCAAGGCGCTTCCAGTAAGCGGGTGGTTCTCATGCTCGCTGTCCCTGTTCAGTGGGTCAATGAGCCGCCTCCGACAGGCAAGAAGCACTGTCTGTTGGATCACTGCGTTGCAGAACCGAAAGGAGCACGCACCATGATGGTACGACGTAACACGCTCCGTGGCCTCGCGGTCATGGCTGTGTGTGCGCTAGGGTTCATTCCCGCGCTCGCACGTGCCCAGAGTCCGCTTGCGCTTCGGCTCGGCATGTACGGGGGCTCGACGTACAACTCCCGCGAGCTTGCCGACAACAAAGGCTTTCACGTCGGACTGCAGTACAACCTCTCGGGTGTGCCGCATGTCCTCAACGGCGAAGCCTGGTCTACCAACATATCGGTGGACTACTATCATCCCTTCACAGACCAGGCGAATCGATTCCATATGGTCCCGGTCGCGATCAACCAGATCTACACGTTCGAAGAGCAGAACGGCAAGACGCCCTATCTCGGCTTCTCCCTCATCGCCGCGACGTTCAAATCGAACATGGTTACCCCTAACCAGGACTGGGTTACCCGCGTCGGTGGCGGCATCATCCTGGGCCTGAACCTCAATGAGAAGATGTTCGTTGAGGGACGCTACGAGGTATACGACAAATCGGGCCTCGATTTCGGTGGTCCGGATGGCTTCCGCGCAACCTTCGGTCTACGGTTCTAAAGATCGATCGTACGGCCGCAAGGCGTCGCGTAACAAGGATTAGCGCCGCTGGAACGGCGGATACGATCGGTTGGTGAACCACGTTGACTGGCACGGCGCCCCTCGGGAAACCGGGGGGCGTCGTTGTTGTCCGTGCCCAATCACGAGGATAAGAGCGGACCGGGCGGTTCAGGTACAGTGATCAACCGAACCGACGACGGAGGATTCGAACCCCGCGATGACACTTCAGAATCTGCTGATCACCCTTGAACGCTTCTGGGCCGAGAAAGGCTGCCTCATTCTGCAGCCGTACGACGTGGAGGTTGGAGCGGGCACCAACGCCCCCATGACCACGCTCCGGGCGCTGGGGCCGGAGCCGTGGAACGTCGCCTATGCGCAGCCCTCTCGACGGCCGGCCGACGGGCGGTATGCCCGGAACCCGAACCGGATGCAGCGGTTCCTCCAGTATCAGGTCATCCTGAAACCTTCTCCTGAAGAGATCGTCGATCTCTACCTCGCAAGTCTGGTCGAACTGGGTATCCGGCCGCTGGAGCACGATATTCGGTTCGTCGAGGACGATTGGGAAGCGCCGACATTGGGCGCCCAGGGCGTTGGCTGGGAGGTCTGGCTCGACGGCACGGAGATCACCCAGTTCACCTTCTTCCAGCAGATGGGCGGCATCGAGTTAACCGCGGTGTCCGGTGAGATCACCTACGGCGTCGAGCGCCTGGCCTGCATGCTGCAGGGAGTCGATAACGTCTGGGATATGGAATGGGGACACGGGATCACGTACGGGGAGTGCGAGCGGGATTTCGAGCGGCAGCATTGCGTCTATAACTTCGAGGAGGCGGATGTCGCCGGCCTGTTCGATATGTTCCAGCGGCATGAAGCCCAGAGCGCGCGGATCTGCAAGCTTGGCCTTCTCTATCCCGCGTTCGACCTTGCCCTGAAATGCTCCCATCTGTTCAATCTGCTCGATGCCCGGGGCAGCATCTCGGTGACTGAGCGGGCTTCGTATATCAACCGGGTTCGGACGCTCTCCAGGATGTGCTGTCTCGAGTATCTGAAGCAGCGCGAAGAGAGCGGTTTCCCGCTGCTTGCGCGGGCCTGACGCCGCCTATCGCCGCTTACGGCTCTTTCGCGCCATCTCCATCAGGTCTCGGTAGGTCAGCGCTTTCCGCTTCTTCCCATCTTTGCCGACGGTCTCGTACACGGGTCTGCCTTCGAATCGCCGCGGATCCAGAATCTGGTTCATCGGTTCGTACAGCATGGCGCCAGCCGGCTGGCGCCACGCGAAGAGAGCGTCCGGGATCTTCAGCCCGACCGTCGTCTTATTCTCATAGCCGAAACGCACGGGAAGCATCCGGAGGTTCCTTTGATCGGGGTCATCTTCCGCTCCGGCCGGTTGCCGGGTCGGCTCCGGCACGGATGGCGGGTCGATGGGGATGGAGTCGAAGCGGAAGCGCCGGATCAGATGATCGCTTTCCGAGATATAGAAGCGAGCCTCGGCGGTCCGTTTGGCATCGCCGGTGTCGATCATCACGACCTGAACGCGCTCGCCATTCACGATCTCGGGAGCTTCGAGCCGGACCGCGCGCGCCTGCCGTTCCAGATCCCTGAACGGGTCGGCGCCGGAGATGGCGGCGTACTCAATGCCGGCGCCCGGCAGGATCAAGGCGCGAAGGTCCCGTGGAGCCCGGTCCCGTGTGTAATAGCCCTCCGCCTCGTCGTAGACGTAGAAACCCTTGCCGTCGCAAAGATAGCGCTTTCGCGTGGCGCGTCCCAGCGTAGGATTGTAGTTCTCGATCTCATATAGGAGCCGGTTCGGACGTCGGACCACCAGCTTCGATCGGAGCGGCTTTGTGAAGCCTCCTGGGTCGCCCGAATAGGCGGCTTCGATCTCAACCGATTTGAGGGATCGGTACGCCCGAACCATGCGATCCAGCGCTTGCCGGGCAGCTGGTTCGACCGGTTCGGCCAATCCGATGGCGCGACTCGGCGCGATCGAACTCACGAGCAGGACGATCGAACTGATAATCCCCGTGCTGCAGACGAGTGTCATGGAACGATGCTACCCGATCCCTCCTGATTCGGTTGCCCGCTATGGGGTCGCGCCTTGTCGAACGGAGACCGCACTGGCGCCGACGAGGCGCTCGAGCGCCTGCCTGAGCTGAGGATCATCCCGCACGCGCAGCCGACTCCGTACAGTCCCGCTCCGCCGGGGCTCCTGCACATCGAAGTAGACATCCGTCTCGCCTGGGTGGCCGATGAGGAGCTGGCGCAGCGTCGGAAGCTTCGATGCGCACTCGGGCGTAATCCGAATATACATCGCCTCCGCTGGTGATCCGTCGGCGTCTACGCGGATCGCTTCGACCGTCTGGACGATGACCTCGACCGTTCGTTCGGTCTGGTCTTCTTCATCGTAACCGGCGTTGACAGATGCGCGACCGGTGATTCGGACGACGGAGTTCGTGGTTAGCAGGCTTTGATGCACGGCGTAGGCCTGCGGGAAGACGGTCAACGCTGCGACACCCGATCGGTCCTCGAGCGTAGCATAGGCCATCGGTTCCTTCTTGCGTGTGCTCCGGGTTCGGATCTCGCCGAGAACGCCGACAAGACTGACGATCTCGTCGTTCTCCACTTCCCGAAGATCGGCGGTGGTGATGAGACCGCCGTGGTCGAGTTGGTGGTCGAGCCGGTCCAGCGGATGCCCCGAAAGGTAGACGCCGAGGAGCTCCCGCTCCATCTTCAATCGTGCGCTCGCCGGATAGTCGGCGATGTCCGGAGGGACCAGCCCGGGGTTCGATCCTGCGCCGTCCTCGACGTCGTCGAACAGGCCGCTGTGCAAGGCGGCGTTGCCCCGGCTCGGTCCGGACGCGTTCGCCATGGCCGGCTCAACGATGGTTGCAAGCGCTCGGCGGTTTGCATAGACCGTGTCGAACGCTCCGGCCTGGATCAGCGTCGTGACGACCGCGCGAGTCAAGCCGGAGATCGGTCGGAGCCGTTCGCAGAAGTCCATCAGATCCGGATAATCCCCGCCCCGATTCCGTTCGGCTACGATCGCATCGGCGACGGCCCTGCCGACGTTCTTGACATTGGCCAGGCCATATCGGATGGCGTCTCTAACGGGAGAGAAATCGGCCTGGCTAAGGTTGATATCCGGGCCGAGAACCGGGATCCCCATGCGCCGGCATTCCGCGAGTCCAACGGCCAGTTTCTCCGGTTTGTCAGCGTAGCAGGCGAGGAGCGCTGCCATATACTCGACGGGGTAATGGGCCTTCAGGAACGCGGTTTGATAGGCGACCAGGGCATAGCAGACCGCATGGGCCTTGTTGAAGCCATATCCGGCGAAGGGGGTGATCAGCTCGTAGATCCGTTCGGCGACGGCCGTGGAGATATCCTGGGCATTGGCCCCTTTGAGGAACTCGCCGTGGAGCCGTTTGATCTCGGCTTCCTTCTTCTTGCTGATCGCCTTGCGGAACACATCCGCCTGGCCCATCGAGAAGCCCCCGATGGCGCGGACGACCGTCAGCACCTGATCCTGATAGACGATCACGCCGTAGGTCTCGCTGAGGAGCGGTTCGAGGCGTGGGTGGAGGTAGTGCACCTTCTTCCGTCCGTGCTTGGCCGCGACGAACTCGGGGATACTATCCATCGGCCCGGGGCGGTAGAGCGCGACCATCGCGGCGAGATCCTTGACCGATGTCGGCTTCAGGGCTTTGATGTGCCGTCGCATGCCGCTGCTCTCCAGCTGGAAGACGCCCATGGTCTCGCCGCGGCCCAGGAGCGCGAACGTCTCAGCATCGTCCAGAGGGATGGTGTCGATGCGAAGATCAAGACCGCGCGAAGACCGGATGAACTCCAGGCTCCTGGCAAGGATCGAGAGGTTGATGAGCCCGAGGAAATCCATCTTCAACAGCCCGATTCGGGCGAGGGCAGGGGCCGGGTACTGGGTCTGGATGCCTCGGTCCGCGGTCATCTGCAGAGGGGTGTGCTCGGTGAGCTCGGACCGTGAGATGACGACTCCGGCGGCGTGCACCGAAGAGTGCCGGGATATTCCCTCGAGGCGCCGCGCGACATCGATCAGGTTCTTGATGGTCGGGTCGGTGTCGTAGAGCGAACGGAGCTGCTCCACGCCCTCGAGTGCGTCCTCGAGCGTGGTGTGGCTTCCCTGCGACGGGATCAAGCTCGCGAGCTTGTTGAGCTGGCCGACGGACATGCCGAGCGCGCGGCCAGCGTCCTTCAGCACCTGGCGGGCCTGCAGCGTGCCGAAGGTGGCGATCTGCGCGACATGCCGTCGCCCATACTTCTCGGTGACGTATTCGATGACCTCGCCGCGGCGCGTATCCTCAAAGTCCATGTCGATATCGGGCATCTCGGCCCGGTCCGGGTTGAGAAACCGCTCGAAGGTCAGATCGTAGTAGATCGGATCGACATCGGTGATCTCGATGCAGTAGGAGGTCAGCGAGCCTGCGGCCGAACCGCGAACCCCGAAGCGGATCCCCTTACGGCGGGCGAAGTCGGCGAAATCCCGGACGATCAGGATATAGTCGGCGAAGCCAGTCCGTCCGATTACCGATAGCTCATGCCGCAGCCGCTCCTCGTGGGCAGGCGTCACCTGAGCGACGCGCTTCCGAAGCCCGGCCCATGCCAGCTCTTCGAGATAGGATTGGGCCGTTCTGCCTGCGGGGATGTCGGGTTGCGGGAGGTCCGTCCGGTCGAAACTAAGGTCGACGCGACATCTCTCGGCGATCTCCAGCGTACGCTCGATCGCCTCTCGGTCGTCGGGGAACGCGCGGGCCATCTCGTCCGCGGATTTGAGGAAGAACTGATCGGAATCGTAGCGGAGCCGGTTCGGATTGTCCATCGACATACGGGTGCCGATGCAGAGGAGGATTTCGTGGGCGTAGGCATCGTCCCTGGTCAGGTAATGGACATCGTTGGTGCATACCGTCCTCAGCCCGAGCTCGCGGGCGATGCGCCTCGCGCCGTCGTTGACGCGCGCCTGATCGGACAGTCCATGGTCCTGAAGTTCGACGAAGTAATGGTCGGGACCCAGCATGTCCCGGTACATCGCGGCGGCGGCCAGCGCCTTATCATAGGCGCCTTCGCGCAGGGCGACACTGATCTCGCCGCTTAGGCATCCGCTCAGGACGATCAGGCCGTCGGCGTGGGTTCGGAGAACCTCATGGTCGATGCGGGGCTTCTGGTACTTGCCTTCGGTGTTGGCAATCGTGGTCAGTTTCAGCAGGTTGCGATATCCGGCTGTGGTTTCCGCGAGGAGCGTTATGTGGTGGTACGCGCGCGCATCGGCCGAACCCCGGCTCAGGCGGCTTTCCGGAGCGAGGTAGGCCTCCACGCCCATGATCGGTTTGATCCCCGCATCGGTACAGGCCTGGTAGAAATCGATGGCGCCGTACATGGTTCCGTGGTCGGTCAGCGCGAGTGCGGGCATCCCCATGTCCGCAGCACGCTTCACGAGGATATCCAGACGGGTTGCCCCGTCCAGGAGTGAGTATTCCGAATGGGTATGGAGATGAACGAAATCGCCTGCGGCCATCGGGAGATCGGTCCTTCGCTTCTAACGGCTCGTCATGCCGCAAGATATGGACGTGAGCGGGGGGCTGCGTACCAGATATTGCGGTATTCGACGCCAGTATTGTGGGATCGGGACGGCGCCGATGTCAAGGTGGTCCGCCGCCGAAAGCCCCGTCCCTATACAGGCGATTCTTATCGAGATATGCGCCCTGGTCCGGGTCTGAATGGATCGATGGAAGCTGGCGGGTAGACTGAACGTATAGCGCTCCTGAGGGAGCGCGGTTTGTGTCAGGGAGGTCTGCCAGGTCCGTGAAGACCCGCCTCGGTTCCATATTCGCGTTGATTGCCATGTCCGTGCTGGGCTACGCCCAGCTGCCCCCGCCCGTGCTGAAACCCATCGTCGCTCCGAGGATGCCCTCGTTGAGCCCCGACGGCTCCCAGCTTGCGTTTGTCTACAAGGCCGATATCTGGGTCGCCCCGTCCTCCGGCGGGCGCGCAACGGTCCTGACTCGTAATGTGGAGATGGATGCCTACCCGCAGTTCTCGCCGGACGGCAAGTGGGTGGCGTACTCCAGCCTTCGGACGGGCAACTGGGATATTTTTGTGGCGCCTGCCGAAGGAGGCGCCCCGACGCGCCTGACCTGGTGCTCCTCGAGCGACATCACCTACGGTTGGAGCCCCGATGGCAAGTACGTGATCTTCTCGGCGGGGCGCGAAACGGGCCAGACCGAGCTGTTCGCGCTCGATGTCAAGACGCTCCGGCTCAAGCAGCTCACCCAGGACTACGAGAGCATCAATCACGCCAGTTATTCGCCCGACGGCAAGCGTGTGGTCTTCGGCCGGCGGGGTTTCCACTGGACCCGGCCACGGTACTACGGATCCGCCGCCATGCAGATCGTCGTCCTCGACCCGGCGACGGGCGCACGAACCGAGGTGACCGACGACGGCAAGCAGCACCTATGGTCCCGGTTCATGCCGGACGGCAAGTCGATCCTCACGGTGACCTACGGCGACGTGACGCCTTCATCGCATAAGCTGGGCGAGGATCCCGGCAAGTTCACGGATACGCCCGACCGAACGCCCAATCTATGGCTGTTCGGCCTCAATGGGCGGGGCAAGAGGCTGACCTCCTTCGTCGGCGGGTCGGTTCGATGCCCGAACGTCGCCTCTAAGTCGGGCGATATCGTCTTCGAGTACGGAACGGACATCTACCTGTTGAAGGCGGGCGAGAAGGAGCCCCGCAAGGTCGAGCTCGTCGCCAGTGAGGACGAAGCCCAGACGAAGGTGAAAAGGGAAACCCTGAGCTCCGGCGTCAACGAGGCGGAGCCTTCCCCGGACGGCAAAACGTACGCGTTCGGCCTCCGCGGCGATATCTTCTCGATCGCCGTGGAGAAGCCCAAGGGCGTTGCAGCGCGGCCTGCCGAGATCGCCCGCAAGCTCACCGATTGGGTGGGCGATGACAGCGATTTCCTCTGGTCGACCGACGGGACCAAAATCTACTATCGCTCCGATCGGGATTACATCTCGCGTATCTTTGAACTCGATCTTGCCACCCTCGCCAGCCGCCCGATATGGAATCGGACTGAGGATGCCGGACAGCTCCGCCTATCGCCCGACGGCAAGGAGATCTGGCACTGGGTGGCCGGCAAGGAAGGCGGGCTCTACGCCGTCACCATCGCGACGGGAGAGGCGCGCCGGGTCCTTGCCATGCCGGACGCCGCCAGGAACTGGCAATCCGGAGACGACTTCTCGTGGTCGCCGGACGGCAAATGGCTGGCAGTATGCATCAACGAGGTGGCCGGGCCGTGGAGCATCTACATCATGCCTGCTGCCGGCGGGGACGCCGTCAACGTCACCCGATTGAATGCCTACCACGGTCAGCCGAGATGGACTCCGGACGGCAAGTTCCTCCTCTTCCGCAGCGATCGGGATGGGCCCGGACTCTACGCCCTCCCGCTCCAGAAAGAAGAGGCCCGAACGGCCGAGACCGACCTGAAGTACGAGAAACCCAAGGAGCCGGTCAAGGTCTCGATCGACTTTACGGATATATCCGACCGCATCCGCAAGTTAACCGGCCAGAACCCCGACGGTGATCTTACCGTGGCGCCCAGCGGTGTCAGTTACTTCATCTCAGGCGGCGATGTCTGGTCCTGTTCCTACGACGGCAAGGATACCAAACGGTTGACCTCGGGGGGCGGCTGCAGCGCGCTCCGGATCCTCAAGGACGGTTCGCGCGCGTTCTTCATCCGAAACGGCGAGCTGGTCACGATGAAGCTCGACGACCGGAACAACACCGAGAACGTCAAGTTCGTCGCAGACATCGAGCGGGATATCTACGAGGAGCGGAAGGCCGCGTTCACGCAGTTCTGGGCCGAATACAATCGACGCTTCTACGATCCGTCGTTCCACGGCCGGGATTGGGAGGCGATCCGCAAACGGTACGAGCCGATGCTGGAGAGCGTCGAGGATCGGACGGAGTTCTCCAGCCTGCTGCAGATGATGGTGGGCGAGCTCGAGGCATCGCACAGCGAGGTCGGCCTTGCTCCCGGCGGCAACCCCGGCGCCAGCTCACCCCATCCCGGTTTTACCTATGATTACACGTATGAGGGGCCCGGGATCAAGGTGGCATCGACGCTTCCGAACTCACCGGCTTCCTTCCCCAAGACCCAGATCAAACCGGGCGAGTACGTCCTGGCGATTAACGGCAAGGACGTAACCACCAGCGAGACCCTCTACCAGCAGATCAACAACCTGGGCGGACGGGAGTTCGAGTTCCTGGTCAACGACAAGCCGAGCCGAGAAGGCGCCCGTACGGTGAAGTACTTCAGCCTCAGCTATGGCGATTGGGGTGCGCTGCGCTACCGGGAACGGATCAACCGACTGGCCGCCTATGTCGATGAGAAGAGCAAAGGCACGATCGGCTACGTGCACATCGCAGGTATGGGCGGGGGCAACTCGGTGACCTTCGAGCGGGAGTTCTACGAGCGGTCCATCGGCAAGAAGGCGATGATTATCGACGTCCGCTTCAACGGGGGCGGCAATATCTCGGACAGTCTGATCGATCGTCTCGAGCGCAAGCCCCATGGCTACTATCAGGGCCGCAACAGCTTGCCGGAGTACGCACCGGGCACGGCATGGACCAAACCGATCATCGTCCTGATGAACGAGCACAGCATGTCCAACGCCGAAATGTTCCCCTCGGCCATGCGTACCAGGGGCCTCGCCCGGCTCGTCGGCATGCAGACACCCGGGTATGTCATCTGGACGTGGGGGCTGCCTCTTATCGATGGCACATCGGCGCGCATGCCGGGCAGCGGCGTCTATCGGCTTGATGGAACGCCGATGGAGGATCTCGGCGAAAAGCCCGATGTTCGAGTGCCTCTGACGATCGAGGACTGGATGGCCAATCGGGATCCGCAGCTCGATAAGGCCATCGAAATGCTCGCGAAATAGCCCGTACAGCGGGGTCGGCGTATTGCGTCGGCCCCGGCGTACCTTCTGTCCAGCGTGGATGTACGTGCCGCTCGCCTCGGGGGCGGCATCGAGCCTTCGCCGTCGTACCGGCTGCGGGCGTTCCCGTGTGTTGTGAGGCCGACGCGCCTAAGCGTCGCCGGCGTCGTCGCTCCTGCCCTTGAGGAGCGCCCTGGGCGACGGCAGGCGCCGCATCTGGCTCTGCAGCGAGGCCACCGCGAGACGAGCCTCGCCAATGGCCGATCGATACAAACGATGGAACTCGGCTCTGCCGGGTCGTCGCCCCAGCTCATAGTATTGCCGCATCGCTTCACCGAGAGCGTAGGTGCCCGCATAGGCCACCACGCCGCGGGCGATCAATCCGACTCCCATGGGCACGATCCCGACGAGCTCGCGAGCCAGCGCGCGCCAACCGAAGGATCCGCCCAGAAGCGGCACCGCGTCCTGCGCACGTGCGCGCAGGTCCAGCGGAAGATCGTAACAGGCAGCGAGGCGATAGAGCATCATCGCCTGGTTCTTTGCCAGAATGAGCATGTCGCCCATGATCGTCGTCGGCACCAGAAGGCCCAGAACCGGAACGATGCCCGGCAGCGCGTTGAGCATGGCGAACTCCGCATTGGCCATCGACGTCTCGCGGATGATGCGCCGGGCAACCGAGGGCCGCAGCCCGGCAAACCTGCGCCCAAGAGCCAGGGCAAGGCCGGGCTTCTCGTCCAGGATCCGCTCCACGGCGGCTTCCCAGCCCCGGAGTTCAAGGATCGAGACCGTGCTGATATGGGCTTCGGTAGGCGCCCAGCCGCCGCCGGCATCGAGGACGAGGTCGAACGAACCAGACTCCTGAGGGAAACCATCCTGCTCCGCGATGGTCGCAAAAGTGCGCAGAAGAGGATGGGCGGTATCCGGATCCTTATCGGGAAAGAGGCGGGACAGCGCCTCGTTCCTTCGCTCCGGGAGCCCGACCAGCGCCACTGAGATCGACCGTGACGCCTCAACCTCGATCTCACGCAGCGATACGCTTCGCATGATCCGCCAGAATGATCGCGCATCCTTCAACCGCACCTTCATCCTCCTGTTCGCCCTGCCTATCGCTGGAGCCGACACCGCCAATCTTCTGGACGGTACAGCGGCGGCTGGCGTTTCGAATGTGGACCGAGCCGAGCCGCGTGACTCAGGTCGAAGCTCGATCGCTCGCCGGGAACTCGATCAAGCGGCAGACGCGTAACCTCACATGAAAGGCAAGCAAGCCATGGGCATACAGATGAGCCAGTCAGCGACATCCCGGTGGTGTGACACGGAGACCTTCGACAGTTTGGTGCGCCGCTATCACCGTCAGGCCTATAATATCGCATACCGCCTGGCGGGCAACCACGCGGACGCGGAGGACATTACGCAGGAGGCGTTCATCCGAGCCTACCGGTTCTTCGACCGCTACAACCGATCGCTGCCGTTCGAAAACTGGTTGTACCGTATCATCTCCAACGTCTTCATCGACGGTGTACGCAAACGCCCCAAAGTCAAGATCCAATCTCTGGATCAGGCCGTATCCACGGGCGCGACGAGCAGTCCGATCAGCCTGGAGATACCCGACACATCGACCAATCCCGAACGTCAGTTGATGCAGGTCTCCATCGACGAACCGCTCCAGAAAGCCCTGGATGCACTCCCTCGCGATTTCCGACAGGCCGTGATTCTTGCCGATGTCGAGGGCCTCTCCTATGAGGAGATCGCCGATGCCATGGGCTGCTCGATCGGAACCGTTCGGTCGCGGCTCCATCGGGGCCGAAAGCTGATGCGCAACCGGCTGCGAGCCGAGAACTACACTCCTCCGGGACGAGGCGGGGCGGATCAATGAACTGCCGCCGAACGGAATCGCTCCTCAGCGCATTGATCGACGGCGAGCTTGCAGGAGCCGATGCGATCCGTATCCGTGAGCATCTAAAGGAATGCGCCTCCTGCCGTGACGACTACGAGAGTCTGCTCGAGACCAAACGGATCATCGGATCGTTGACCCTCGTCGAGCCCTGCGCCGATTACGAAGCGCGGCTGATCCGTGTTCTGAACAGCTGTGAAGCCAATCCCTCGCGCATCGGCGCGATCAAGGCGTGGTGGTCGATCGGCGGTGAGCGCCTCCGTCTCCGCTCTGCCGGCGCCTTCGCAGCGGCCGGTCTTCTGATCCTCGCAGTGTCGATCCGCTTGACGATGATGGGCGGCGTTCGGGACGATCGGATGCAGACGGCTACGGCTCTGCCAGCCGAGACCCTTCCCGCGATTCGGGATCGGGACATCGGCTTCGCCCATGAGACTTTCGAGCGCCCGCAGCCGGTCATCTATAGCGAGTCGCTGGACCCGAAGGACTCATCACGGGCCCCTGATGTCGCCCCGCTCCGCTCGTGGGATCCCTATGAGGCTGTTTCGTCCACGCCCTGACCGGCGAGGACGAACAGCCGCGCGAACCTTCTGCGTATACCGCCGGGATGGTTCTAGCATGATCCAGGAACCTTCGCGGCTGCCTCTCCTCCGGCGGCAGGGTCCTCCGCTGGTCAGCCTTCTGGTCGCGCTGGCGTTGCGGCTCCCCGCAACTGCCGGAGCAGCGCCCAGCATCGACGCGCTGCTCCAGCAATATGTGACGGCCGACACGCGGGTCCACGCTCGAGGTACTACTCTGACCGTCCAGCCGACAGCGACCGTCGTACGCACCACCACACGCAGGGTTGTGCGCCGTGCCGGCGGCCGCAGCCTTGCCGTCGGCCTGCTTCCCGAGTCGAATAAGGGGGTGATCCTCGCTGATGACGGCGCCTGGACGATCCGGTACGACCCTCGGGAAGCCATCGTACGAAAGAAGCGCTGTCTCGATCCGCCCACACGCGTGTTTGAGGAGCGGCGGCTGCGCCTCTTGAAGCGAAACTATAAGGTGACCCTCGATGGGACGGAGACGGTCGCCGGTCGAACCTGCCGCATCCTGACATTCCGCCCGAAAGAGGGGCGCGATCGGATCACGCGCGTCTGGCTCGATGTTCGCAACGGATTTGAGCTCCGACGCGATGAGCTGGATGCCAACGGCAGCACGATCACGATGTCCCTCTATACATCGATAGACTATCCATCGACGATCTCCCTGGCCGAAGTCACGCCCCGGTTTCCTCGCTCGGCCCGGATCGAGAGCATCAGCCGGTCTGGTCTGCACGCCGACTTCACCAGCCTTTCCCGGAGCGCCGGCTTCGAGGTGAAGCGGCCTCTGACTCTTCCGGCCGGTTATGAGTTCATCATCGGCACCGTTGCGGGCATTAGCGGCAGGAACTCCGCGTTCCTGCGCTACACCGACGGCCTTTCGGATCTGACGATGATCCAGACCCCCTATGCGACGCGAGGCGATCAGCCCTCCCGCGGCGTTCGGGTGCTGCCCCGGCCCTATGGCGAGACGGAAGTGGACTGCATCCTGGATCGAATGCAGGTCGTGCTGGTAGGAGGCGGGGACGCGCGCGATCTGGTGGCCACGGTCGAGTCGCTGCACGGGAGCGTTGAGGACGCCTGGCGGCGGGATGTCAACGCGGTGTTTCACGATCATGCGCAGAATATATCGGCGATGCGGGATCGCGGCCTTTCCAGCGCCGTCATCGTCGCGCTTCTGACTCTCTCCGCACAGAGCGGCCGTTCCACCTCGGCCGTGCTCCGCAGCTACCTGAAGGAGCGCTGCTGGCGCGATCTGGCGCGTCGATGGCGCGTGCCGGAGGCGATGGTCGAACGGAGGATACGTTCGCTGGCGATTCGGGGCTAGGCGGAGCGATGGTCCGGCGGGCCACCACGGACCACATGGCATCGGCGACAGCGAGCCTCGTAACTCTCCTCTGCGGCGATCAGCAAAACGGGATCGTTCCATTTCGCAGGCCGTCCATGGACGAGACGCTGAGTTTTTGAGGCCGTCCCGCCGCACTTCTTGCAGATCGCGTGGAGCTTGACGACGTCATCGGCGAGCGCGAGGAGCAGGGGCATGAAGCGGAACGGCCTGCCGCGGAAATCCTGATCGAGACCCGCGCAGACAACATCCACACCGCGGTCGGCCAGGCGCGTGCACAGATCGACCACGCCCTCATCGAAGAACTGAATCTCCTCGATCGCGACGAGGTCAATATCCGCCGGCAGGATCGCTTCGATCTCGGAGGAGCGCCGTACCGCCCGTGCCTCCAGCGTCGTCCCGTCGTGCGTGCGGATGACTTCCGTGGCGCATCTGGTCTCCATCGCCGACTTGAAGACGCCGACCGTCCTTCTCGCATGGATGGCGCGCCGTACCAGTCGGATCATCTCCTCGGTCTTGCCCGAAAACATGCAGCCGGTGATCACCGTGATCGATCCGGCTCGGTTCCTATGGCCGGCACGCCTCATGGCACGATCGTCAGGCGGACCCGTTGGGTTCCAGGTCCATCTCCTTCCTCAGGAGTCGTTTCAGGACTTTGCCGGTGCTGCTCCGGGGCAGGGTCTCCCGGAAGAGGACCCGTCGGGGCACCTTGTAGTTGGCCAGCGATTTGCGGCAAAACTCGCGTATCTCCCGGACATCGGCGCTGGCTTCGGGCTTCAGCGCGATCACTGCGACGACTTCCTCGCCCCGGAGAGGGTCGACGGATCCGATGACGGCCGCGTCGAGCACGGCCGGGTGAGTGTATAGGACCTCCTCGATCTCCCGGGGATAGACGTTGAGGCCGCCGACGATGAGCATGTCCTTCTTCCGGTCGACGATCGTGAAGTAGCCGTCCTCGTCGACGGTGCCCAGATCGCCGGTGTGGTACCACCCTCCCCGCATCGCCTCGGCGGTCGCCTCAGGCTGATGATGGTAGCCGAGCATGACGTTGTCGCCTCGGACGACGATCTCACCCACCGTATTCGGCGGCAGCTCCTGATCGTGATCATCGACGATACGCATCTCAACGCCGGGCAGCGGGAGGCCGATCGTGCCGGGTTTGCGGGGTCCTGCGGGGGGATTGACCGACGTGCAGGGACTGCACTCCGTCGGGCCGTCCCCTTCGATGATGATCGTGTCGAACTTCGCCTCGAAGGCTTCCATGAGCGCCACCGGCATGGGAGCGCCCCCCGACACGCAGAGTCGGACCTTCGCGAATGCCTCGGTACGATCGCCGAACTGCAGCATCGCCGCATACATCGCAGGGACCGCCGGCACGATCGTCACGCCGGCGGTCTCGATGATTTCCAGCGTGCGAGCCGGCTGGAACATCTCCACGCACGTAAAGCGGGATCCCGAGTAGAGGGCTGCATGCTGGCAGACCGTGCCGGCAAAGGCGTGAAAGAGCGGCAGTACGCACAGGAGGTTATCGTCAGGGCCGAACTCGAGGACGCTCCGGATCTGCCGGCAGTTGGCGAGGAGGTTGTTCTGTGAGAGGACCGCGCCCTTGGGTTTGCCGGTCGTGCCGGAGGTGTAGATGAATACCGCCGGGTCCTGGGGACTCGGTCGGGTCTCCGGCATCGGCGCCGCCGCGCCTTCGGCAAGGAACTCCTCGAACGTGGTCATTCCGGCAGGAACCTCGGACCGGCTGCCGACGCAGATGAGATGTCGAATGCCAAGCGCCTCGGCGGCCGGGGCGGCCGCTTCGAGAAGCTGCGGTATCGTCAGCACAAGCTCGACGCCCGCATCGCCCCAGATATGCTCGAGCTCCGCTTGCTTGAGGAGGGGATTCGCCGGAACCGGTATGACTCCGATGGCGTTCGCGCCGTAGTAGGCGATGGTGAAGGGAGGAACGTTTGGCAGAAGAACGCCGATTTTGGCGCCGAACTGGAGGCCCCGACTGCCCAGCGCCCGCGCGAAGCGCTCGGTGAGGACGGAGAGATCGCCGTAGGTGAGCGCCATCTCACGATAGAGAATGGCCTGCCGATCCGGGTACTCCTCGGCGCCTTTCCGAATGATATCATACAGAACCATCGTCAACTCTCCTTCGCCGTCGCAAGGGCAATCGCCTTCGACAGGGTGGTAGATTCCGGGCGAACGCCGACACCCAGTGCGTTCCGAACTTCGTCCAGCTCTTTTTCGACCCGATCGACGATCGGGCTGCCAACCTCTCTGTATGCCTCCAGCGCACCCTGCAGAAGGATCGCGGCACGTTCGTAGCTGCGCCGAACGGCTGCGCTGCGACCGAGATCCCTCAGACTATCGGCGATACCGGCCACATCACCGATCCGATGGTATTGGCGGAGCGCTTCCAGCGTGCGCTGGTCTGCTTCATCGTGACCGGTCGTCGGCGGATGGGAATCTCCAATGGCAGGCAGCAAGGCCGCCAGCGCTGAACCGTCCAGGATTCGCTCCATGATGGGTCGGCGCGGAGCGCCTCCTGCTGACGGGGCCGCCTGTTCGCTGGTGGAGAGGATACCCTCGGGAGCGTTCTGATGGGTCCTCAGAAGATCAACGGTCTTTTCGATCGCTCCGGGCAAGCCATCCAGTTTCCTCAGGAGACTCGAGATGATGCGCGCTCTTGGATCCGTCAGCTGAAAGGTCCGGATTGCCTCCTGTGCTCGTTCGACGAACAATCGTCCGCTGTCGCTCTCGATAACCTCTGCCGCGCCTGCATCGGGCTCAGGGACACCGAGCCCTCCGAGCTCTAGAACGGTGATCCCGTCCAGATCCAGCGCTTCAGCGGAGGTGGCGAGGCAGCGGAGCGAGGCGGCGCCGGACAGCAGGCGATGGATGAACGAGCCCGCCTCAGGAATGCGGCCGCAATCGTCGAGGATCAACAGGCACTCCCGGGCGCTGATCCAGTCTCTGAGTTCGGCTGTAGCCGATCTGCCCGGACGGATACGGAGCCCGAGGGTATGGGCGACGGCCTCGGCAGCCTCTTCGGCGGTGGCGCAATCCGTCAGGCGGATGAACCAGACTCCGTCCGGGAATCGATCCACCCGCTCTGCGGCAACCTGCAGCGAAAGACGGGTCTTGCCGACCCCCTGAGGTCCCGTGACCTGCAGGCATCGCACGTCGTTTCGGGACAGGAGATGGGCGATCTTCTCGATCTCCGCCTGACGGCCGATGAAGCTTGTCCTCTGCATTGGCAGAGAGAGGGCATGGGCGTTGAGCGACTTCGGTCGTGGCGCTGGCCGACGTGCGAGGATCGACGGCGAGCAATCATAGAGCCGGATCGGTTCGTCGAGGTCTCGCAGCCGGTGAAAGCCGAGATCGGTCACGTTCGCAGCCTCGCGGACTGCCTCACCGGCCTGTTGGAGCGTCTCCTCGGAGATCAACGTTTGCCCGCCGTTGGCGGCAGCCATGATTCGGGCCGTCCGGTTGACGGGAGGCCCGAAGTAGTCCCCGCACTGGGCGAACGGCTGTCCGGTATGCACGCCCATCCGGACGCGGATCCGGCCGATGTCGGGGGGCCACGGGTAGCGTTCCATGGCGGCCTGGGCTACCATGGCGCAGCGGATGGCGGCTGCGGGGTTTTCGAACGCGGCTTTGAAGGAGTCCCCTTCGGTCTTCATCAGATGCCCGCCGTTCCGCTGGATCGCTTCCGAGAGGATGGCGTTATGGGTCTGCAGGACCGGCAGGAAGGCATCGCCGTGGTTCTCCCAGAGATCGGTGGAACCGACGATATCGGTAAAGAGAAACGTCATCGTCGCTTGATGCGAACCGGCCGTCGCAGTCACGGGTTATCCGTTGGTGCGAGCCCGATCTGCGGCATAGGCGCACATCGACACGACGGGGCAGATGTCGCATCGAGGCTGTCTTGCTTTGCAGATGGTCCGACCATGTCGTATAAGCGCCATATGAAAACGATATACTAGCTGAGACGGAACAAGCCGCCCGAGGGCTTCATGCGCAGGGCCCTCTCCCATGGTGTCGGGAATCATGCCGAGGCGACGGCTGACCCGATGGACGTGGGTATCGACCGGCAGCGCCGCCCGACCCATGGCGAAGCAGAGGACGATGGCCGCGGTCTTGGGGCCGACCCCGGGCAGGCGCATCAGCTCTCGACGGGCTTCGTCGTCGGTCATCCCATACAGGTACTCGAGGTCCGGAGCGCCCCGCTGATCGACGAGATGCCGTACCACGCCAAGGATGAAGCGGGCTTTGGATCGGGCGAGGCCGCCCGGGCGGATCGCCTCCTCGACCGCGGCGGTCGGGGCATCCAGCAGGTCCGCCCAGTCGGGAAACGCCTCCCGCAGGTTGAGCCACGCACGGTGCGAGTTCGTATCGGAGGTGTGCTGCGACAGGATACAGGCGATCAGCATATCCAGGCACGGAGTCGGTTCCATTGGGTCCGGTACTCCATGAACCGCCTCCAGCCCGGCTATCAGCGCCTCAATCCGATCCTCGCTCCACACGGCGCCTCCGTTCGCTGTCCATGGTCGGTTATCCTGCAGCAATGCGCCCAAATCCACAGGGAGGAGCGCGTTACGGAACGAACCTAACAACGAGACAGATCGCTCAGGAAAGGTTCTGAGAACATGGATCGACCAAGAATCGGATTTGTCGGCGTCGGAGGGATGGGCCAATGCGCGCATCTCCGGAACTATGCGGCGCTGCCCTCCTGCGAGGTCGTCGCCCTCGCCGAGCTGAGGCCGGAGCTGGGTCGGAAGGTGGCGGCCCGCTACGGCATCCCGCAGGTGTTTCGCTCGGCGTCGGAGATGCTCGACGGGGTCGCTCTCGACGCCATCGTGGCGAGTCAGCCGTTCACTCGTCACGGCGTTCTGGTGCCGGAGCTGGCCCGGGCCGGGGTGCCGATCTTCACCGAGAAGCCTCTTGCCAGCTCGATCGAAGCGGGGCAGAGAATCCTGGAGGCGCTCGACCGTTCGGGCATATGGCACATGGTCGGCTACCACAAGCGGAGCGACCCGGCTGCCATGTACGCCCGGGCGGAGATCGAGCGTCTCCGATCGACGGGCGAACTCGGCGCCCTCCGTTATGTGCGCATCGTGATGCCGGCTGGCGACTGGGTCGCCGGGGGCTTTACCGATCTGCTCGGCTCGGATGATCCATGTCCGCCGCTGGAAACGGATCCTCCTGCCGCCGACATGGACGAAGAGACCGCTGTCCAGTACAACGCCTTCGTCAACTACTACATCCATCAGGTGAACCTGATGCGGCATCTCCTTGGCGAACCGTATACGGTGGCCTATGCCGATCCATCCGGGGTGTTGCTGGCCGCGACGAGCGCCTCGGGCGTTTGCGGCACGATCGAAATGTCGCCATATACGACGACGATCGACTGGCACGAATCGGCGCTGGTCGCCTTCGAACGGGGCTATGTTCGCCTCGATCTGCCGGCGCCTCTCGCCTCGAATCGACCCGGCAGGGTCGAGGTATTCAAGGATCCCGGAGGCGGACAGACACCGGTTACGATCGTCCCCACGCTGCCCTGGGTGCATGCCATGCGACAGCAGGCCGAGAACTTCGTCCGGGCGGTCCGGGGGGAGATCCCGCCCATGTGCGAGGCGCATGAGGCGATGGAGGACCTACAGGCAGCCCGTGCCTACATCAGATTGCTCATGGGCAGATGATGAACGCAATGGAACCGGGCGAGCGGCTCATTCGATGCCTTCTCGGCCAATCGGTAGATCGCATTCCCTTCGGCATCGGCCTCGGCTGGGGGCCGTGGGGCGAAACGCTGGAGCGATGGCGGGCGGAGACGATTCGGCCCGACCTCGATCCCGCCGCCGAGCTCGGCTTCGACCGGAGCTTCGCCGTGCCCGAGGTCCATCCCGGACTGTTCCCTCCCTTCACGCCGGAGATCCTTGATCAGGATGATCGGTTCGTTGTTCATCGGGATGCGATGGGCATCGTCCGCCGGGATCGGCGCGATGGCCATTCGATGCCGGAGTTCTTGCGGCATCCGGTTGGGACCGCAGACGATTGGGCGATTCTCAAAGAGGAACGACTGGCGATCGAGACGCCCGGGCGGATCCCGCAGAACTGGGAGGCGTTTCGCGCGCGGATCCGCAGTACGGGGGAGGCCGTGCAGGTCGGATGGTTTCCGTATGGTGTGTTCGGCACGGTGCGCGATCTCATGGGCGTTGAGGCGCTGATGGTGGCGCTCTACGACGAGCCCGACCTGATCTCGGAGATCATGGAACATCTGACAACCCTGTGGATCGCCCTGTGGGACCGCGTCGCCGACGAAGCGCCCGTCGGACATCTTCATATCTGGGAGGACATGTCCGGTCGGGACGGACCTCTCATCTCCCCGATCATGATCCGGCGGTTCATGGGGCCGTGCTACGAGCGGCTCGCGGCATGGGCGGCGGCCAGAGGAGTCCGGATCGTCTCCGTCGACACGGACGGCGACTGTGCGCTGCTGGTCCCGATCTTCATGGACCTTGGCGTGAACATGATGTTTCCGTTTGAAGTGCAGGCGGGGAACGACATTGAGGGCTATCGCGCACGGTATCCGACGATGGGGATCATTGGCGGATTGGATAAGAGGGCGCTGGCCCTGGGCCAGAAGGAGATCGATGTGGAGGTCGCTCGCGCAGAGCGTATGATCCGCCACGGACGCTACATCCCAGCCTTCGACCATCTCATCCCGCCCGATGTGCCATGGGCCAACTTCGCCTATGCCGCCGAACGGATGGCTCAGGTCTGCGGAGTCCGGTCCGCCTGAGATCCTCTGACGGCCCTCTGCCATCCACCCGCATCATAGCTGGCGGTTCACGAACCGCCCGGCCACCGTCTGTGCGTCGGAATGGCCTGTGCCCGCCGGCAGGAAGTTCGCGCATCGCCGGCTTCGAACTCGTCATCACTCATGCGGAGCGCCAGCATCGATCGTGCCGTATCGGATAAGATACGGTCTTGCGCGCTCGGACAGGGTGTGCTATAGTATCATCGAACGCGGAGAGATGGCTGAGTGGTCGAAAGCGGCCGCCTGCTAAGCGGTTGTAGGGGTGTTAAGCCCTTACCCCGGGTTCGAATCCCGGTCTCTCCGCTGCATTATAAGCCGCTAGCAGGCGCGAGGTTGGGTCCCATCAGGATCCCAACCTCGCGCCCTTGCGTTTTATGCAGGAGACGGATGATACGGATAGTCCGATACCCGGCGAGGCGGAGCCTCATCCATCTGGCAATATTGGGCGGGATGGCGCTGGCCGTCGCTCCGGTGCGCGGAATGCCGGTCGAGGACTACCTCAAGTACCGTCGGCAGCTCGCGTACGATCCTCGCCTCACCTACGAAGCCGCCTCGGCGGATTGGGCTGCACACTACGGCAAGGCCTTCGAGATCCGCGGGGCGCTGAACGGTTTCATTGAGGGCTCCGAACGCCTGACATTTATGATCACGCTGGACGGCGGCACGGCCCTGGCGCTTGTGGCGCCGCCAGCCGAGAGAGCGCTGCTCGCGCGAGCAGGCGGGACCCGCATTCGGGCCTTGATCACCCCGGAAAAGGATGGGGCGCGCGGGTCAGCGCCGGTCCGTGTTCTTGCCGCAGCGGACGATTCCGAAGTCACCTATCGGGAGAAGATCGCCAGCGAACAAGAGGCTCGCAGGAAGGCCCGTATCACTGCGTCGCGACATACGACTGCGTCAAGAACGATCGCAGCCGGCCGCGGCGTGAGCCTGCGGCCGATGAACAGCCTGCTTCAGGGTGTTTCCGATATGGCCCGCAAGTACCTCTCTCCTGAGGCCCAGTCCATCTATCCCCACTACGCGGCGTTCATCATCCGCCATAACAAGCGCCTCAGCAGGGACGAAGTCGATGCCATTACCGTCGGCATCCTCTACTACTCCCAGCGCCATCGGGTCGATCCCCGTCTGGTCGTCGCTCTGATCATCGCCGAATCGGACTTCCGGCCCCGGACCACCTCGCATAAAGGGGCGATGGGGCTCGGACAGATCATGCCGGACGAGGCCCGATCCTTCAAGCTGACCGATCCCTATGATCCGATCCAGAACATCCGCGCTGCGGTCAACATGATCCGCATGAAGCTCGATATGTATCGGGAAGGCGACCAGCCCGCAGGGCAGTATACGGTACGCCAGATCAGCCTCGCGATGGCCGCCTACAACGCTGGGGCCGGCGCCGTCCGAAAGCATGGCGGCATCCCGCCGTACCGGGAGACCCAGCGGTACGTTCAGCGTGTGCTCAGCCTCTATAAGGCGCTCTGCGGCGCCTGAGACGGTACGCGTTTCGCCCTATCGCGCCCCGCACGCCTGCAAGCACGCCTGCATATGGCCCCGCGACTCGGCGGCGATGGTGATGCACTGCTCCAGTGGCAGGTCCTTGGCGCCGATGACCTCGAGATCGACCGGGCCGGCGTAGCCAGCCTCATGCAGAACCCGAATATAGCCGACCAGGTCGATATCGCCTCTGCCATTGGCCTGCAGCGGGGGCGGACCGGGGTTCTGCTGTCGGCCGCGGCAGTCCCGAATGTGCACGTGCTTGACACGGCTCACGACGGCTGCGATGGCCTCGACCGGGTTCTCGCCGCCGCGATGGATGTGGGACGGGTCCATGTCGATCCCGAACGCCGGAGAGGTGATCGCCTCCATCGCCGCCAGAGTGGTCGGCGTATTCCAGATGGCGGCGCCGACGTGCGCTTTGACGCATAACGTCACGCCATACCGCTCCGCCATCTCGGAGAGCTGGCCGAGCGAATCGATCCGTTCGGCCAGCGATGCAGCGTCGCCGGATGTGCCTCCCGGACCGCAGTTGATGATTGGGATGCCGATCTCGACGGCCGCCTGAAACGCCGTCTCCATGACGAGCGGATCCTGGGACGGCTGCTCCATGGCGAGGAGCTCGAGGCCGTACTCCCGGGAGAGCCGTTTGATCTCCTCAGCCGTCTCCTGCCACCGGTTCAGTACGAGGTGTTCGCTCATGCCGTCGATGGCGGAGAGCTCAATCCCGTCGTATCCGGCCATCGCGGTGTACTTGAAGGCGGTCTCCATGTCGAAGCCGCCGAAGAGAACAGAGTTTGCGCCTAATCTCACGATCGCCCCCTGCCAGACAGTATTCCTGACTCCAGTCTACCCGCCGGAGGAGCCGCGCGCTGTCGATGGAACGGAGGGCGCTCAGGCCAGGCGAAGGTACAATAGAATGGTCCACGGCGGCGATGTCGCGGGCCGAAAGCACGCCCGCGAGGTACCGCGATGACCCATACCGGCAAGACACAGCTCGAGACGGCTCACGACATCCTGCGACAGGGCGAGAAGCCTCTCGGGGCGTTCTTCGCACCGAAGGCGGTGGCGGTGATCGGAGCCTCGGAGGACCCGGGCAGCGTCGGACGGACCCTGCTCTGGAACATCGTCAGCAGCCCCTTCGGCGGCATGGTGTTTCCCGTCAACCCCAAGCGGGCGAGCGTCCTCGGAATCAAGGCGTATCCCACCATCGGCGACGTCCCCGAGCCCGTCGATCTGGCCGTGATCGCGACGCCGGCGCGGACCGTTCCCGGCATCATCGCCCAGTGCGGCGAGGCCGGCATCCGGGCCGCGATCGTCATCTCCGCCGGATTCAAGGAGATCGGCCCGGAGGGGATCGAACTGGAGCGCCAGACGCTGGAGAACGCCCGCCGGCACCGGATGCGGATCATCGGCCCCAACTGCCTGGGTCTGATGTGCCCGCCGACCGGCCTCAACGCGACGTTCGCTGCGGCCATGGCCCGGCCCGGCACAGTCGGGTTCATCAGTCAGAGCGGCGCGCTGTGCACATCGGTACTCGATTGGAGTCTGAAGGAACTCGTGGGCTTCAGCGCGTTCGTCTCCATCGGTTCCATGGCCGACGTCGGCTGGGGCGACCTGATCGACTACCTTGGCGACGATCCGCAGACGCGAAGCATCGTGATCTACATGGAATCCATCGGCAACGCCCGCTCTTTCCTCACCGCGGCGCGTGAGGTTGCGCTCTCCAAACCGATCATCGTGATCAAGGCGGGACGGACCGCCCAGGCTGCCAAGGCGGCGGCCTCTCATACGGGGGCGCTCACGGGCTCCGATGAGGTCCTCGATGCCGCGTTTCGGCGATCCGGGGTACTGCGGGTCGATCGAATCTCCGACCTATTCTATATGGCCGAAATCCTGGCGCGCCAGCCCCGTCCAAAGGGACCCCGCCTCACCATCCTGACCAATGCGGGCGGGCCGGGCGTCCTCGCGACCGACGCGCTGATTACCGCAGGCGGCGAGCTGTCGGCGCTGACCGAACAGACTATCGAGGAGCTGGACGCGGTCCTGCCGCCGCAGTGGAGCCATTCCAACCCGATCGATATCCTGGGCGACGCCAGCCCGGAGCGATATGCTCGAGCCGTGGAGATCGCCGCGAAGGACGAGGCGAGCGACGGCCTCCTCGTTGTCCTGACGCCCCAGGCGATGACGGATCCCACCCAGACTGCGGAGCTGCTCCGCCCCTACGCCCAGGGCGCCGGCAAGCCTCTATTGGCCAGCTGGATGGGCGGGGCCGATATCATGGCGGGCGAGAGCATTCTGAACCATGCAGGCATCCCCACGTTCCCCTTCCCCGATAGCGGGACCCTGGCGTTCAACTACATGTGGCAGTACAGCTACAACCTCAGGGGTATCTATGAGACGCCCACCGCCGCGCACGGAGGCGATGATCCGGCGAACGAGAGAGAGGCCGCGGACCTCATTGATCGGATCCGCCGCTCGGGCCGGACGATCCTGACCGAGCACGAATCCAAGCAGCTGATGGGCATCTACGGCATTCCGACGGTGGAGACCCGCCTCGCAGACTCTCCGGAAGCAGCCGTGGCCGCCGCAGAGGCGATCGGATATCCCGTTGTCCTCAAACTCCACTCCGAGACGATCACCCATAAGACCGACGTGGGAGGCGTGCGGTTGGACCTTCAGGACGCCGATGGGGTGCGATCGGCGTTCGACGCGATCCGTCTCGGCGCCGAAGCTGCCGGAGGCGCGGAGGCGTTCCTCGGGGTCACCGTACAGCCCATGGTCCGGCGCGAGGGCTACGAGATCATCCTCGGCAGCAGCATCGACCCCCAGTTCGGGCCCGTACTGCTCTTCGGCTCCGGCGGCCAGCTGGTCGAGGTGTACAAGGACCGGGCGCTCAGCCTTCCGCCCTTGACGACGACGCTCGCTCGGCGCGCCATGGAACAGACCCGGATCTATCGGGCGCTGCGCGGCGTGCGCGGTCGCAAGCCGGTCGATCTGGAGGCGCTGGAGCAGCTGATGGTTCGCTTCTCCTATCTGGCTGTCGAGCAGCGATGGATCAAGGAGATCGATATCAACCCGCTTCTCGCATCGCCGGAGGGGCTGATCGCCCTCGACGCACGGGTGGTGCTTTTCGATAGGGATACGACCGAGGATGAGCTCCCAAAGCTGGCCATCCGGCCGTATCCGACCCGGTACGTGGCCAACTGGGCGTTCGCCGACGGTCAGGAGATCACGATCCGCCCCATCCGACCGGACGATGAACCACTCGTGGTGGAGTTCCATGAGAGTCTATCGGAGCAGAGCGTCCATCTCCGCTACTTCCACGCCATGAAGCTCAGCCAGAGAACCGCGCACGATCGGATGATCCGCATCTGCTTCAACGATTACGATCGGGAGATCGCGCTGGTCGCGGAAAGGACCGATCCCGACAGCGGCGCACGCTCGATCCTCGGCGTGGCCAGGCTGAGCCAGCTGTATGGAACCAGGGATGCTGAGTTCTCGATGCTGATCAACGACCGCTGGCACCACAAGGGGCTGGGGACCGAACTGCTGCGACGCCTCATCCAGGTAGGCCGCGACGAGAACGTCGAACGGATCAAGGCCGATATTCTTGGAGAGAACTATGTCATGCAGCACGTCTGCGAAAAGGTGGGCTTCACCCTTACGCGGGGCGCCGACGGCATGGTCGAAGCCGAACTGATCCTCTAGACCACGGGTCGAGATGTCGGGACCGCCCTGTACCCCGGTCGTCGAGATCCATCCGACCCTGACGCCCGAGCGGCAGCGCTATGCCGCACTGGGCGGTCCGAATCTCGACGTCACGGGGGCTCCCGATGATCGGTAGGATCGGCCGGCCCGTTCGGGGGCTGCTGATCGCCCTGTTCGTCGGGATCCTGCTGATGGGCGGGGCACAGATCGTCACCCGCGTCCGCCGGTTCGAAGAAGGCGGCTGGAACGGCCCCCTGACGCTGGCGAAGCCGTCCCTGCCGCATGCTGGATCCGGCATCGTCGTCACGGACGACGGCCATATCCTGACGGCATCCTCGCTGTTGGAGGGAGCGGTCACGATCGCGGTGGAAGTCTCCGATCAGGATCGGCGCTATCACTATGTCGCTGATGTGCTTGCCAGTGATCCGACCACCGGCCTCGCGTTGTTGAAGATACCGGCGCCGACAAAACGGACGATGATGTGGAGCCGCGTTCCCGTTCCGGACAACCGGACGCCGGTGCAGGTCATGGGTTGGCCTCTCCTTGCGGCGGTAGGGGCGGCCGTGCACGAGAGCGATGCCACCGTCTCGGCCAACGAACTCGCAGGGTCCTCGCTCCAATATTGCCTGGGCGCGGGATTCGAGGGCGCCCCTGTGATCAGTGCGTCAGGCAACGCCGTCGGTATCGTCGTTCGGACCAGCGTCGGGAACGACCTCGACCCCTATCCCCGGGTGATCGGTGCGGACGAAGTGGCCCGGTTCCTGGACGGATTCGACATCGAGCTTCGACGCGGCAGCGACGTCCTCAGGCGACCCTGGCGCGTACGACTTCGCCAGATTCAGAACTGCACCGTGCAGGTGGAACGGATGCCCCCGCTGCGACGGGCCGCGATACCCGTTCTCGCGTGGCGAACCCGAGCGCCCGCCGACGATCTCATCGATCTTGCGGTTCGTTCGCAGGAGCGGGACATCGTCGTCTATGGCTGGCGACCGCCTGCCCGGATCGCCGGGTGGCGCCTGACTCCGACTGCCGGTGCGCTTCAAAAGGCGAGCGATCTTCGTTACGAGCGCTCCCCTGGCCCGATGGTATTCCCGCGCACGCTCCGGACTCCCTATGGCCTGTACCGGCTCACGCTTCGCGGAGAGCTCACCTGCCGCACCGGCCCGGCAGAGCAGATCCGGAACCTGACCGAGGCCAACGGGCTGAGGCCGTTCTGGGCGCGAGGGGCGTTCGAGGCGTCGAAGGACGGGCAGGTGGTTCTGGTGGGCAACGCCCTGCTTGCGGCGCGATCCGGAGCCGTCCTGTGGCGTCTATCTGTTCGACCAACCGACCCCGTGGCCTTGATGCCTGATGGCCGCAGCGTGATCATCGCTCGCAGTCTCGGGGCGAATCGAGGCTGTGTTGAGCGCTGGAATCTGCCCGCGATCGCAGGCGTATCGGGTCGCGGTGGGGCTACTCCATAAGAAACGACATCTCGAGGGGCTGGACCGGCTGACCCCCGTGCGCAGCGTCGGTCGGGCTGTCGAGGTAGTTCTGCATGAACACCTGCCAGCGATCGTGCACCTCAGATTTGGCCAGGTAGTCGCAGGCCGCCTGCCAGTCGTCGCATTCCAGGTAGCCGAACTCGACGCCATCGGGCGCGAGCCAGAGGCTGTAGTTTCGGATGCCTGCGGCCCGCAGCTCCGAGAGGAGTTCCGGCCAGACTTCCTGATGAAGCCGTTTGTACTCTTCGATCTTATCTGGCTTTACCCTGAGCAAAAGCCCAACGCGCTGCATGATTGCCTCCTTCCGCCGCGGTTCGAGCCGGGGCGCCATCGGGTCGAGGATACCCTCTCCCGAGGGCTCAACGGATGGGAACCGCCCGTCCCTTGATCGTAAGAGCCTCGATCCGGTCCTTGCCGCGAACCGCGCGAGCCCTGCCGCGATCGAGGCGGACTTCCACGATCGATCGGGTGTCGGGCCCTTTGAGGCGGAGCTGGACCTCGCCGCAGGTGATGCCTGCTCCGCCAGACAGGCTGATGTATCGGGGTGCGCCGTCCCGGTCGAGCGTGATGCGGCACAAGCCCGGATCGACTTCCACCTGTCGCTCTGGGATCCATATGCGCGCTGGTCCGGCGGCCGCATCGCCGATGATCACGATGTCGGTCTGTCCGTCCGATCGGCGGACTTCCAGTGCAGCGTCCCCATAGGGGGCGGCCTGCGAGCCGGACGAGGTCCGACGTTCTGTGGACAGTCTCCGGGCGCCCGATAGCGCAGGTGCGCCGTCGTGCGGGGCGAGGATCGAGAGGAAGGCCGAGGACAGGTCGACGCCACGCCTTCGGACCACGAGCCTCGGCACCCATAACTCCTCGGTGGCGTTGTAGCCGCCGATCGCGATCCAGCCCTCGCAGGCGCCGGCCTCGGCCCCTCTGGTGAAGTCGTAATGGTCGAGAACGACCTTCCGTTCGGGCGGTATCAGTTTATACCGGTCCTGGATCTCCCAGCGCGCCCGAAATCCCTCCTCCGGCGCCGATCCCATCCGGAACGCTCGCATCTGCGTCGCATGGCCGTAGTCCGATTCAGGGGCGAGGCTAAGGCCGTCAAGCGTGAGCGTGCCGAAGTGGCTGTGCTGAAAGCGCACGTGCTCCGAACCACCCTCGACCCGCAGCAAATCGACCACGTAGAAACCGTTATCCGCTATGTCGCATAGCACGGCCGTGCGTTCAAACCGGCGGGCGGACGCGGCTTCCGGACACGCCGCCGCGACGGCATGGGTGCTCTCTCCATCCGCCCATAGCGTGCATGCGCCCGAGGCGGTCTTCTGATTTGCGCCGTCGATGACCACGGTATTATGGGCGGCCGTTCGCGTGTACCAAACCGCTCGCGGCGCTTCCCAACCCCCGAACTGCACCGGCGGATAGCCCAGCTCCGGCAGCAGGTCGAGTCCGCGGGCAAACAACCCGAGGTTCAGCGCATCGAAATGCCCATGGGCGCCTCCCGCGTCGTAGTCGAGCCAGAGCGCTCGGGCATGATCCCCGACCCCGCTGCGGAGTATTGCCAGACGCCACTGCTCCTTGTTGACGCTGCCAACAACGGGCTCCGGACCGAAGCGCCGAACGGCAGCGGCGACCTTTCGTCGGAAGGGGGCTGCATCCGAGCTGAACAGATCGTGAGGCAAACCGTCCACCGTCCGCCCGTTGGCGAGGTAGGCCACCTGGAGGAACGCCGGATCGCCTGTTGCGTCGGCGAGAGCGCCCATCAGGGTGAACGAGGACGGTTGGAGCCCCGGCACACGGCTGAAGCTCGCGCCCACATATTGCGTCACCGGCGCCGCATATCCGCCCGTGTCGCCCGATTGCGGGTAGTACCGGCCGAAGCACCATGTGTCGATGTGGAATCGAAACATATCCTTGATGCGCGGATGCCGCTGCAGCAGGTCCTTCAGGAGCGAGCGGTCGATCCTCGCGAGGGATGCCAGGAACTCGGCAACGCCCTGGATGGTGTATGCGGTATAGCCCGAGAGCCCTTTCTCTCCGGTTACGCCGTCGACTGCCGTGGCTTTATCGATCATCGGATCGACGATCGTCATCACATCGGTTCGGTTTTCGGGCCAACCGAGGACCATCATGATGGTGGCCAGCGCGATCTCCGTCCGGGGGTAGTTGGAGTAGATACGCTCTCGATGGGCGAGGGCATGCCGCAGGATTCCGTCCTCGATGTTCGTACGGACGTCCGCCCAGGTCGCCTTGGGATTCGCCAGGCCGTGGTTCCTGGCCTGTGCACTGAGGAACTCAGTGAGTGCGGTGTCACCCGGCAGCGCGTCCCGGATCTGGTCGTACGCCTCCGCGAGCTGCCTCGTCTCCTCACAGGCATCGTGCCATGTGGAGACATAGCCGGCGCGGGGCGGACCCTCGTACATGACGCCTTGCTTGCCGAAGTCGAAGGAGGGATAGAGATCCGCGATTCGGTCCAGAAGAACGGCGGCCTTATGGGCGTAGGCGGTATCGCCGGTGACCGTGTACGCGTTGGCCAGCAGGACAACACCTCCATAGACCGCCTGCTTCCACTGGCCATAGATCAAATAGGCCCCGATGAATCGCCATCGTTTGTCGCCGTCGACGTAACCGTCGCCGTCATCGACCCCGAAGCCGTGCAGCGGATCGTCCGGGTTGGGATGCTCGGTGTTGTAGAGAAGGGAGCGATCCGCGAGTTTGGGATCGAAGACCCCGGACGGGTCGAGGCCAGAGCGGTAGTATCTGCCGAAGTCGTTCTTAGGGAAGGCCTCACGACAGTGCGGGCATCGCACCTTCCACGGCTCGTTGATGGCGTTCATCTGCCAGGTGTACATGGGCACGCTCTGGTGACAGGACGGACAATGGCCATTGGACCAGACCATCCATGATCGTTTGATCGTGGCTCCGAACATCAGGTTCCAGAGCTGAGCGTCGGTCATGGCGCTCCAGGGCTTGGCGGCGGCAACGATCCCGTCAGCCGCTTGCCTCGCCCATGGCTCTCGGGCGATGTTCGTCCTTGCCGCTCGTATCAGCCGGGGCGGCAGGAAGACGGAGTGTTCAGCGGGCGGGGTTATCCTCGATGGGAGGGTCAGGCAAAGGATCGAAAGCAACAAGGGCGCGCTCCGCTATATGGGGTCCCGGGCATCCGGCTGCCCGGCGGCAAGATCATGAACGCTTCTGGGCGAGGGCAGCGGCCTGTTTGGCGGCTTCCTCGAGCTGACGCGCCGCGTCCTGCCGGAGCAGTGCAGCGGTGCGATCGTCACTCTCTGATCGGGTCTCAAGATAGGCGGCAAAGGCGCTCGTCGCCTGCGCCAGCAGTGATGCGCCCTGAACGTACAGCGCCTGTACCACACCATGGGCCGGAGGGACCGCGTTGTCCGAGAGGTAGGCGGCAATGGCCGAGGATCGCGCGTGCGCGGCCATGGCCTTCGTATGGGCGTCCTCACCTGTGACCGTGCCGGAGAGGAAATCCCTCCGCAGGGCGGTCAGATCGGCGACGACATCGCGCGCGGCGCCGTCGATGATCTCCAGGATAGCCCGATACGTCGCCGTGTACTCCCCATCGTCGGCTCCGCCGGATGCTTTGACAGCGGCCTGGAGTTCGACGGAGGCTTCGTCGAATCGGAGGGCCTGGGCGCGCAATCGAGCGATTCTGAACCCGGGCAGCGGATTCCTGGGATCGGCGGTGCGCGCGGCCTTGTAGGCGACTTCGGCCTCCGCGGTATGGCCCTGATTCGCCTCCGCGTCTCCGATCGCCACCTGGTAGAGGGCGTTGCCCGGCTCCAGTGCGGCGGCCTCACGATAGCGTGCGAGCGCTTCCGCCGGTTCATCCGTGTCCCGGTATCCGTCGCCGAGGAGTTTCAGGAGATTGGCGGACTGGGGGCACAGGGCGACGGCCCGTGTGGCTTCGTCTCTGGCGGCTTCATTCCATCCACGACTGCGGAGGGCGGCGATGAGCTCGCCTCGCAGTTTCGGGTCGCGGGGGTGTTCTGTAACTGCTTTCCGGAGCGTCACGATCAAGTTCGAGGTATCGCCGGCACGGCGGAAGCGATCGATCAGCAGGTCGGCCGTCGTTGGCGGCTGCGCCTTCGGGCCCTCGGATGTCGGCGGCGTCACCGGACGCGCCGGCTCCTGCGGATCCGGCTTCGAAATCGGAGGCGTCACGGTTTCGGGTGTCGGCTGAACCGGCGTCGTTACGTTGCCTGGCGCAACGACCGGCGCTTCGGCGATGCGGCGAGCGATCGCATCGACATGGGCGTGGATCGCTTCGAGCAGTTCGGGCCGTCGCGATCGGGAGCGAACCGGTCGGAGGGTGTCGGCGAAGACGCTGGACCAGCGGCGTCCTCCCATCTCGACGAGCATCCCCGCCTCGGCCCCCACCCCTTCTCGCGTCTTGACCGCGCTGACGGTGACGATATAGACCGCGCCGATCGCGACCGCGATCCTTTCCGCGTCTGCGGAGCTGAGGTAGGCGGGCGTCTCACCCGGTTTGAGATGGCCTGCTCGAACCGCGGCCGCGATACGGGGTTCATCGGGTTTGTAGATGATCACATCATAACGACCCGCTTCGGTCAGGGAGCGCGCAAGGAAGAAGCCGATATCGACAAAGTCGGAATCGGCTTTGAGCGTTCTGGGCTGCGATACAAGCAGCAACCGAGGTTTCACGGCAGCCGGGGTCTGCTGGGCTGCGCTCCGACCTGCACTCGCCCCGTAGATCGCGAGGAAGGCGATCGGCAGCGCCCACCGTCGTTGTCGCTGGATCATCGGCACAGCTTCAGTCCCGCTTCAGAGGCGCGGATGCCGGCCCTGGCGATATCGACATCCTTTTCCGCAGCGATCCAATCTTTATAGGCGGCGATGGCTTCGTTATAGTGGCGTCTGGCGTTGGCGTTGTCGGGGATGCGCTGATAGCAGAGCGCGGCGCTCTGATGATACTGCGGCGCTTTATCCCCCGCACCCGCCAGAGCCCGTTCCCATGCCTGTGCCGCTTCACGGTAGCGTCCGGCCATCTGGAGGTTCTGGGCAATGGCCGCATTGTTGCCCGATTCCATGCTGCCGGAGCTCGACCCGCCCGGGGTGTTGGGTGAACGGCTGTCGGCCCCGGTCCCGGGCGGGGCGACGATGATCTCGATGCGCCCGGAGCCGCCGGAGTTTGCGGTGGGCGAGCTGCCGGCCGGCGGCGGTTTGGCTGCATCATCGTTGGATCCCCGATCCGGAGTGCGGGGTTTCGGGTCGAAGAAGCTGGCCGAGCCGCCGTCGGTGTTCTGGCCGGATCGGCTGTTCTCCAGCCTCGGCTGATCGGGTGTTACTGGAAGAGGTCCGATGCCGGAACCACTGGTTGCCGCAGGGAGCTGCATCGCAGGCTGCTGGGCGGGCTGCTGCGGCTGTTGTGGTGTCGCCTGTGACTGAGGCGCCCCGCTGAACGTCGGCGGCATGGCGGGAGGCGGAGTCTGCGCGATCGCGCCGGGATTGGTCTGGAGCGTACCGGATGGAGGGGGCGTAACGTCCCTAGGCTGGGTCCGGGAATCCCGATACGCGATAACGCCGTACCCCACCGCAATGACGACGATCGTGGTCAGGACCGCCGCCACCGTGGCCCCCGCAGGATTGTCCCAGAAGGACGGCGATGGAAGGCGTGGTGAGACGATATGGCGCGGTGCGACCTGGGCTATGCCAGTGCGGAGAGCCTCGAGCTTCTCGCGGTCGGCAATGCTCGCAGGGTTCAGCTGCAGCACCCTCTCCCGCTCGGCGATGGCGCGGTCAATGTCGTTGAGCCGCTCGTAGACGGTGCTCAGGAGAGCGTGCGCGTCGGTACCGTCTGGATTGGCATCGAGGGCGTCGTTGCAGGAATCCCTGGCAGCGATGAAATCGCCATGGTCGTAATGTCGGAATGCAGCCGCCAGCCGTTCCTTGTAGGCGGCCTCCGGGTCAGCCAGATGGACGTCAGGTTTGCCCGCAGGATCGACGACTGCGGCGGCAGCGGAATCGGCCGCAGCCTCCATCGCGCGCCCGCATTGCTTGCAGAACCGCGCGTCGTCAGGGTTCTTCGTACCGCACTGAACGCAGTACATCTGTTTTGTTCTACCTCCTGCCGCGTCTCATGACTGGCTTATTCTAGCCGTAATACGGTGGTTTGGCAAGAAACCCTGTCGAGCGGCACCGATTGAGCAATGTTCCATCATCTGTACCGGGCGCCCAGGCTCGGTTCCGAAAGCCGCGGTCTATCAGCGGGCGGCAATCGGAACCGGCAGCATCGGCCGACGGTCCATCGGATGGTCCATGAAGAGCGGTCCGATGAACCGATGGGCAAGGTAGAGCCACTGGGCGAACTGGGACCGCGTCACGATCGCCGACGGTCGAAACTCCCGCGCGAGGCTCGGGCTTCGGGTCGAGGTGACGCCCCAGACGTCGACATCGATCCCCCGGGCCGCAAGGGCCTGTGCGCCCGCCCAGGAGGGCGAGTCCGGCGCGACGTCGCGGTAGTGGGCGGCGTCCGTTGGGGTCCAGCCGAAGAGCCCGGCGAGCGCGGCTGCGGCCTCCGAGCGGGTGATCGATCGATCCGCCGGACCGGCGATCGTCGTCGCGTTGAGCCGCTCGCCCACGGCCTCGCCGCGGGATCGGAGGATGTGCAGCAGTCGTTCCATTTCGCCGGCCGTCAGTGGGTCGTCCGGGCGAAACGGATCGGCGGCCAGCTGGGCGGCGGGAGTCCGTTCAAGGGGAGGACTGGACGGGTAGAAACCTCGGGCCGCGAGCCATTGGACGGCCGGATAGGCCAGAGCGTGCGCCGACAGATCAGGAAGCTTGTACAGTAGGACCTGCGCCGCGAGCGGGCCGGGGGCTCCGATGCCGTCCGCCGCAGGGCGCCGCGCATCGCCGGGGGAGGACTTCAGAAGCTCCTCCTGCACCCGGCTGACGGGAACCTCCGTGAGGCGCAGGTGGTGGCGCAACGCAAGCGCGGCGGCAACGCCCGCGGCCGCGCCGAAGTGCATCCGAACCGGTTCCATCCGATAGGTGCCGTAGGCGACATGGGTGGCCGAGACCGCCGTGACGATGAAGAGGTCGTCCACGACCCTGGGCAGCATGATCCGAAACGGTGTTTGATGCCATGGCGTGTACTGGGGCAGGTAGAACTCCCCTTCGCCCATGTCGCGGGTGGCCGGGTCCGGTTTCGGTTGGGTGGCATGGGAGTCCATGGCATAGTCGCCGATCCCGATCGCATCGGGGCGGACCAGCGATCTGGCGGAGAGGATGTCCGTCTCGTCCATGACCACATCACCCAGGAACCGACGCGCTTCCCGGATATAGAGCGATGCGGGCCATCCTCCATCGGCCCGAAAATCGTCTTCGGAGAGCCCCAGATTGCGCTTGCCTTCGACCGTTTGAATGTAGTAGAGGTAGCCGAGCGCGTGCTGAAGGAACGCGGCCTCCATCCTCCGCCGCTCCGCATAGCTGGCTTCCGGATAGCCGTAGTTCGTCCCCTGAAGATCGCTGCCGTAGGGATGCTGATTGATCTCATATTTATCGTTCGGGAGTTTGCCGCTGGTAGCGTTCCAACTCCGGTTCCAGGGCGGCGCATGGCGATAGAGGGCTTCGTCGTAGCCTGTCGGGCGGGGTATCGTCCTGTCCGCGCCGGGTCCGAAGTCCTTGACGGTCATCAGATAGGAGTAGGCCTGGATCCGTCGATCGGCCCGTCCGGTGCTGGCCGGCATGATCTGGTCGCCGGCGCGGTCATAGTAGATGTGTCCCGCATGCGGCTCTCGCTCCGACCGGCCTTCGCGCCCGACGCGATACGGCGCTCCCGCCCACGCCGCAACATCGCCGCATTCGGTAGCGTCCACCACGAGGCGCGGTCGAATGCGGCCTCGTCGACCGTCGGGGACATGGACGACGTCGACCCAGCTGATCCGTCTGGTGCGTCCCGCATCGGGGCGCAGCGCCGGCTCGGTTCCGACGGCAACGGCGCGTACCCGTCGATGCACTCGGAGCCCGGGGGCGCCAAAGACCAGCCCTTTCATGACCTCGTGCGCGACGCGCGGCTCATATCGAAGTCCGTCGCCCGTGCCGTAGCAGGCCTGAACGCCGCGGCGAAACTCCTCGAAAAAACCCGACGCATGTTCGACGCGTCGGATGTCGCTCGCTCCCAAACCGTTCACCGACATCCCGCCGAGACGCCCCGTCTCCTCCAGTAGGATCACGTCGAGACCATATCGAGCGCCGACAACCGCCGCAGCAACGCCCGCGGTGGTGGCTCCGACCACGAGAAGATCGCATTCGGCCGTCTGCGTAATCGGCGCGTCACTTCGTTCGACGGCCGGTCGGCCAGCCGGGCCGATCGACGAGGCGTCGCGAGCTCGAACGGTATATTGATGCGTGTGAGCGGCGGGCGCGGTATCATCCCAGAAAGTCGCCGATCCGCCCGCCTGTCCGATCTCCGTTCCATCACGGTAGATGCCGTAGGAGGTGGCTCCGACGACCGGATTCCAATAGACGCGAATCGTGCCCGGCACCGTACATACGGCCTCCACCGCCTCGGGCGCACTGGGCGCTCCCCGGGACGACGCGAGGCAAGCAAGGAGGAGGATCGGGACAGAGAGTTGACGCAATCGACATACAACACGTACAATCCCTTGGATCGATCTCAACGTCCATACTGGTGTGGAACCATCGGCAGTCATGATCCCCGAGCTCCTTATCCTATTGACCCACCCGCCGGAGCTGTACGGGCGCCTGGCAGGTGTTTTTGGCATGGACAACCCGGACTCCGTGATCCTGTGTTGTTTTTTTCAGGATGAGGATCTCCGGCGTGTCGCTTTGCAGACCATGAAACTGGAAGCCGGCAGAAGATCAGAAGGGGAGAGCGAAACCACAGAGACCCTGGCTGCGCGGTGCTCCCTGGCTCTGGCCGAAGACGACCCTCTCGATGCTCTCTTATCGGTGATCCGCTGGAGGACAACCGTTCATGGCGGAGCTTACCACAACTTCATCCTCAAGAAACGTGAGCCACCCTACTCGTACGGTCTGATTGTCTCCTTCGCAGACCTTGACCAGGGTCGCCTGGGTGAGGCCCTGAGCGCCGCTGAACGGACCATCCAGGAGCAACAGGAGGCCGTGATGGATATCTTCGGATGGGGCGTCCAGGAATGATGGCCGGACGCGCAGACGAGGGAGGAGACCGATGAGCGAGGTCACACGGCGGGAACTGGCGGCCGGAGCGTTCGGATTGGCTCTGCTGACGCCCGTTGCCGGGTGCGCCGCAGGAGTCGATCGGATTCGCCTCGGTTTCATCGGCCTCGGGAACCGGGGCGCACAGCTCCTGTCCGCGGCCCTCAAACAGACCGACGTCGAGATCGTCGGACTGTGTGATGTGTACGAGCCCTATATCGATCGCGCGCGTACAACCATTGGCCGGGAGGTCCCCGCCTGGAACGATTACCGGCGCCTTCTCGAGGTCAAAGGCATGGAGGCCGTGGTCGTGGCGAGTCCGGACCACTGGCACGCGCTGCAAACGGTCGACGCGTGCGACGCGGGCAAGGATGTCTATGTCGAGAAGCCCCTCTCGCGGACGATCTACGAAGGCCGCCGCATGGTCGAGGCCGCTCGGCGCAATAAACGGATCGTGCAGGTCGGTCTCCAGCGTCGATCGTCGCCGATGTATCGGGAACTGGGGCAGCTTGTTCGCGGCGGCGAGATCGGCAAGGTGACCCTCGCGCAGTGCCATCGTATCAACAACATGTGGCCCGACGGCATCGGCCGAAGCCGCGCCGCCGCCGTGCCGCAGGGGCTGGACTGGGATCTGTGGCTTGGACCGAGGGCGTCGAGACCGTTCCAACCGAATATCGCTCCGTATAAGTTCCGATGGTGGCAAGCCTATTCGTCGCAGGTGGCCAACTGGGGCGTCCATTACTTCGACGCTCTCCGCTGGATCCTCGATGAAACCGCGCCCGTCTCTGTCACGGCCCACGGCGGCCGCTTCGCAGTTGAGGATGACCGGAGCATTCCGGACACAATGGAGGTGATCTTCGAGTTCGCGTCCGGCCGACTACTGACGTTCGGCCAGTACGAGGCCTCGGGCCTGCCTGCGCTTCGGGCGGGCGAGGTGGAACTCCGAGGAACTCTGGGTGTGATCTATGCGGGGTCGGGCGGCTATGACGTAGTGGCCGATCAGGGCGGCCAGTTTCAGACGTGGAAGCCCAGAATACGGTCGAGGACGGAGCGGCGCACTGACCCCGACCTCGATGCCGCCCATATGCGCAACTTCCTCGACTGCGTCCGGTCCCGGGCGAAGCCCAACTGCGACGTAGAGGAGGGGCATCACTCCACGGTCTTCGCGCATCTCGCGAACATCTCCCTCGCGACGCGATCTCGCCTCGAGTGGGATTCGGAGCGGGAAACGGTGCGGGGCAACAAGGCTGCGAACCGACTGCTCCACTACCGTTATCGCGCGCCGTGGAAGCTCCGATAGAGGGGACGGCGCGCCGATGAATCGATGTGTCCCCGTGATTGCGGCTCTCGCAGCGACGTCGCTCTGCACTGCGGGTCTCCTCCGACAGGGCGCCGGGCAGCAGCCCGACGGCGAGTACGACTACAGCCGCATCGTCCGGCAGTGGAATGTACCCGGCACGGAGGACATAGCCCGGACCGCGACCTACGCCCGCCCGGTGGGGGATCGGATCATCCTCGCGTCGAATACGGCCTCGGGAATCGACAGGCTTCTCCGATCCACCGGCTTCACGCTCCTCCAAACCGACAGCGATCACCTTTCAACAGAGGAGGTTCGGCCCGGCGTCTGGGATTTCGCCCAGCCGGATGCCATGGCGCGAGCGGCTCAGGAGGGCGGGTTCGATTGGGCCTACTTTCCCCACTTCGCCTTTCCGCCGCCGTGGTACGCCCAGAAGAACCCCTTCACCCGTATCCGATGCCTCGAACACGATCAAACGGCAGAGGCGTGGTCGCCCTGGGATCCGAACTTCGGC
Source organism: Chthonomonadales bacterium (assembly GCA_013360745.1). Taxonomy (GTDB): domain Bacteria; phylum Armatimonadota; class Chthonomonadetes; order Chthonomonadales; family CAJBBX01; genus JABWBA01. Next base: position 62,069 of record JABWBA010000005.1, read on the forward strand.
TATTTCATCAGCCGGGGTTATCAGACGCTGGCCCGGCATTTCGGCGATCTGAGGACAGCCCGATCCGGGTCGGGGCCAGCCCTCTACCTCGGAGTCCACGGCGACTACGGCGAAGCCGGCCTGATGATGGGTGCAAGGGTCGCTGTGCCCGGCCAGCGGGAGCACTGGGAGCAGCGCTTCGGGAACCTGCACAATCACCTCGGTTGGTGGTGCGGCGATCCGCTGGCTCGGGCCGCCTTCCGCAAAGATATGCTTCAGCGGTATGCGGACCTTCGAGCTCTGAACGCGGCCTGGGGAACAGCCTATCGAACCGCGGATGAGATCGCCTATCCCCTGGAGACCGCTTCGGCGAATCGACGCCACAGGCTCGACTGGGTTCAATGGTACCTGGGCAGCGTCAGCAATATCACGGATATCGTCTGCCGCATCGCCCGGCGGACCTTCCCCGATGCGCTCCTGATGCTCCCGTGCGGCTTCGGCGATGAGAATCCCCGGGGAGGCGCGGATAACTCGATGCTGGCCAAGATCGCCGCTCGCCATCGCGTCGACATTCGATCGACGCACGGCGGCTTTCAGGCCTTCCCACGGAGCCAGGCGACCATGCTCGGCCGACTCGCCTCCGCGGCGCGATTCTACGGCACGCCGTTCTGGACGGAACCCCCGTCGGCGATCACCCCCGAAGGACAGGTCGCACGGATGTTCGAGTCGATCACCCTCGGCGCGCGCGGGCACTTCGACTGGGCCACCAATGTCCGGACCGGTCGGGAGGCCTACTATCGATTCGGCAAGCTCATGCGAGTGGCCGATCGGGTAACCGATGTGGCCATGTTCTTCCCGACCACCAGCCACCTTCTGAACCCGGCCAGCGGCTATCCGAAGGTTCTGGAGGAGGGCTGTACGCGGGTACGGGACATCCTCGACTACGATATCGTGGACGAGCGGATGATCGCCGACGGGGCTCTGCAGCGGTACCGCGTACTGGTCCTGTGGGAGGGCAACGTCGTCGAGACTCAGACGCTGGAACGGATCCGATCATGGGTCGAACGGGGCGGGGTCCTCGCCGCGTACGATTTTGGCAAGATCGAAACCGTCGAGCGGGATCAGAGCTGGTTTCGTGAGGTCCTCGGCTATGCGGGAAAACTGTCTCCAGCGTGGGCCAGCGTCCGTTTCGAACCGGCGGCCGGCAAACCGCTGCAGGACGCGTACCGCATCAACGTCGGGGCGGCGGAGGCGGAAGCCTATCTCGACGGGGATTGGTTCGGCCCGGAGGCCTCTGGCGGCGTCCATCGCCGATGGACCGGCGCGGCGGCGTCCGTGCGAATCCCCGTTCGGGCCGGAGCGGATCTCGCTCTCACCGTTCGAGCGTCCTTTCCGCCCGAAGCGGCAGGGCTCGTGCGCAAGGTGCTCGTCAACAACGCGGAGGTGGGAGTGATCGACCAGGCCGGGGATCATACCTACCGTTTCGCGGTACCCCGGACGCTGCTTAAGGGGCAGAGCGTCGCGAAGATCACTCTGCGGAGCGCAACCTTCGTACCCCGACAACGACTGCCCGGTAGCGTCGACGATCGCTCGCTCGGCCTCTGGGTCACCTATGTACAGCTGAATCGGGAGGATGCTCCGGTCTCCGCAGCGGACCCGGGCGCCCCTCAGGGCCGGTTCGATACGACGATCAGTTTCCCGAAGCTTCGTTCGGAGTGGGCGAGGCGTCTGGGCAGGGGATGGACCGTCTATTTCCCCGCCCAGCGATCTCAGCTGGCGGGCTACTATGAGGTGATCCGGTACCTCACCTACCAGCTCACCGACCTCGACCCAGCGCTGGCCGACGCGATCGCGATCGATAACGCCTGGGACGGCGTCTACGGGACCCTGTGTACCGATCGGGCGGTGTACTACAATCCGGGCAAGGCGCAGCGCTTCCGAACCGTTGTCCTGTCGCCGTCGGCATTCGACGCGCATCGGGACGTCATTCGACCGAGCTCCTTCACACACGAACTGACCTTTGCTCCCGAATCGATCACCGTTAAGCCGTTCGGTTCGGTTCCGGAGGAGCTGCTCCTCCAGTGTGAGAAGTTCACGGATCTCGAGTCCCATAATCCGCTGGAGGGAGGTCCGTTCAGTCCCGGCACGGGCCCCACGCATGTGCTGGTGCCGGAGGGGGGGACGATCATGACCCGCTTCGAGTGTCCCACTGCGGGTCGCTACCGGGTGTTCTACAGGACCACGCGCCGCAATGCGCTCTGCGAGGCCGAGCTTCTCGTCAACGGTCGGCCCTGCCTGCCGGCGCAAGGGCTCCATCGCCGCGTGGGATCAGAGACCATGTGCGCCGGCGAGGTGGATCTCACGGCGGGCGTCCACACGATAACGATGAATCCCCTCGCTGGGCAGGATCTCCGCGCCGATTTCGTCGTTCTCGTTGAGGATCGAGGCATCGCTGGCTACTCGTTCGCCGTGAACTGAGACGACCTCCAGGTGCGCCTACCCTACGAGATCGTTGCCGAGACGCACCTCCGAAAGGCCGAGGAGTACTGGCGGCGCGACCGCTTGCAGGAAGCCCGCGCAGCCATGGCCCTCGCGCTCAACGTCGGAATGCCGGCCAGCGACGTCTACGACCGGCAGCGGACGATCGACGCCGAGCTCGCGGCTCGTCTTGCAGGCGCTCGCCTCCGGGTTGGCGAACATCTATGGGTCGAGATCCCGGTGACAATGACCTCCGTGGCGCGGAACGCGCTGCTGACCGCCACCGAGGCAGCATGGCTTGAGATCACGACGGCGAGCGGCGTCCGCTGGGGCAAGCCGGTCCTGGTCACCATCTTCCCCGAAGCCGAAACCACCGTGTTCCTCCACGCCCGCTACGGGTACTACGCCGAACGAACGGAGGCGCACAAGGTGTGCCTTCCTCCATTCTCGGCTCCGTCCGGAGGGGCCTATCGCCGGGCCGCCCGACATGAGATCGCCCATGCCGCGCTGCATGACGTCCTGGGTGAGGCCGTGCCCCGCTGGTTTGATGAGGGTGTGGCGGTCTGGCTCGAAGGCGGCTCGGACTCTCTGGAGCGGCGGCAGGTCCGCATCGCCGCAGCCCATGGTCGGCTGCCGACGTTGGCCCAGATCGACGCGGCGCTGGGCAGCTATCAGACCAGCCTCGATTCCATCACGGCTGGCGTCGCCTACGGTGCGGCCGGAGCCTTTATCGGATGGGTGATGGCGGCTCACGGGTCCGAGGCCTTACCAACCTTGCTCCGCGAGGCGCGGCGACGGAACGCTCTATCGAAGGCCAGCAGGGCCGTGTTCGGGCGCGATTTGCGCAAGCTGGAATCGGATTGGAGGCGGACGCTCGCCGTCGGCAACCAGGGCTGATCGTCACGCGGGCCGGCGATCGATGGAGACGGTCCGGTGCCAATAGAAGAACCTCGGCGATCGGAACAGCCCTCAAAGAGGAAGCCGGACCATAAAACTACTCAGCGTCTTCGGACGGAATCCGGAAACGCTTGAACGGCGATTGTGCCCCTATTTTTACGAAGGGGTTCGCTCGAGCATGGCCAGGAACTCCGATTCCTCAAGAATCGTGACCTCGAGGGCTCGCGCTTTCTCGAGTTTGGATCCGGCGCCGGGCCCGGCCACCACGTAATCGGTACGGGCGCTGACGCTCGACGAGCTCTTGCCTCCCAGCGCCTTGACCCGCGCCTCCGCTTGCGGACGGGTCATCGCTTCCAGCGTGCCCGTAAAGACGAACGTCTTGCCCGCGAACAGGCGGGAGGCGGAATCGGGCCGATCCGGAGCGACCGGGCGGACCCCGAGGTCCTGCAGCTTCAGCGCCATGTCGCGATGGACGGGGTTGGCAAAGAAATCGACGATGGCCGCGGCGATGACGGCGCCGATCTCATCGATGGCCGCCAGGCTCTCTTCGTCGGCATCGATCAATGCCTCGACGCTCCCGAAACTCTCCGCCAGAATCTCCGCGGTTCGGGCGCCGACGTGGCGTATGCCCAGCGCATAGATGAACCGGGCTAGCGGCCTACTGCGGGATTCATCGATGGCCGCCAGTACTCCGCGTGCCAGGGCCGGTCCCATCCGGGGGATCGCGACGAGATCATCCATGGTCAAACGGTAGAGATCCGAGGGGTCCCGCACGAGTTCGGCGTCCATGAGCTGGTCCAGGCGTTTCCCGCCGAGGTTCTCGATGTCCATGCCCGCGCGGGACACGAAGTGGCGCAGCCGCCGCCGGGCCTTTTCCGGACACGCCGGGTTCAGGCAACGGAGCACGGCTTCGCCCTCAGCGCGGCCGACCGCGCCCCCGCAGGCCGGGCACGCCTCCGGCATCACGAACTCCGTCTCGTCGCCCGAGCGCGCATCCCGGACCACCTCGACGATTTCGGGGATGACCTCGCCGGCCCTCTGGACCACGACCGTATCGCCAATCCGGACGTCCTTGCGCCGGATCTCATCCTCGTTGTGCAGGGTGGCGCGCGAGATGCTGACCCCGCCGACGCGGACCGGCGCGAGCGCCGCCACCGGCGTCAGAGCCCCGCTCATGCCGACCTGAATGACGATGTCCAGCACCCGGGTGCGGACCTGCTCCGCCGGGTATTTGTACGCGATCGCCCATCGGGGACTGCGGCTGACCGAACCCAGCGCCTCCTGCATCGATCGGCTATTGACCTTGACGACGATGCCATCGGTGTCGTACGGCAGGGTCCGTCGCCGCTCGGCCCACTCCTCGATGAAGACGACCACATCATCGATCGAAGCGCAGACGCGGGAGTGGGGGTTCACACGGAGGCCCCATGCCCGGTACGCCTCGAGCAGGCTCCACTGGCTCTCGAGAGGCTCGCCCTCGTACGCGCCCGACGCGTACAGGAAGACCTCGAGGCCGCGGGAGGCCGTGACGCCCGGATCCTTCTGGCGCAGCGAGCCCGCGGCCGCATTGCGCGGGTTGGCGAACGTGGATGCGCCGCTGAGCTCGTTCTCCGCGTTGATCCTGGCGAACTCGTCATGGGAAAGGAGCGCTTCGCCCCGCACCTCGATGCGACTCGGCGCCGGCAGGATCGCATCGGACAGGCGGAGCGGGAGCGAGCGGATCGTCCGGGCATTGGGCGTGATGTCCTCACCCACGGTTCCGGTCCCCCGTGTGGCGGCGCGCACCAGAGCGCCCTGCTCGTAGGTGGCGGAGATCGACAGGCCATCGATCTTGAGTTCGGCGACGTACTCTACGGGCATGTCGGCAGCAAGGTTCAGCGTGCGGCGGATCCGCGCATCGAACTCCCGGATCTCCCCCTCACTGAAGGCGTTGTCCAGCGAGAGCATCGGAACGATATGGGGAGCAGGGGCGAAGCTGTTCTCGATGTTGGGGCCAAGCCGTTGTGTTGGGGAGTCGCTCGTGATGAGCGACGGGTCCTCCGATTCGAGGTCCTTGAGTTCGCGAAAGAGGGCGTCATACCCCGCATCCGAAATGGTCGGCGCGGCGAGGACGTAATAGCGATGATCGTGTTCGCGGATGGCCCGCCGGAGCGCTTCGGCTCGCGCCGCGCGCTCCGATGTTCCTCTGGTCAGGCCGTCGTCACCGAAGGCGTCCGACATAGATCGGGGCTAGGGCGCCTTATCCGGTTGCGGCGTCGGTTCCGGCTTGAGGAGGAGCGCCTTGAACGTGAAGTTCAGCGTGCCGTACTGGGTCGGAACGCCCTCCGCCTTGCCTTCAAAGCGGATTGGTCCGCCTGTGGTCGGGTCCACGTAGAAGAGCATGTCCGCCTTGACTTTCGACCCTTCCGCGTCCACCACCGCCTCCACGGTATGGCGTATGAGCCTCTGGACGGTTCCGTCGACCGTTTCCTCCCCCTTCAAGGTGCCCTTGACGGTGATCTTAGCGTCTTTGACGAGCGGGTTGGCCAGTTCATGCGTCCATGTATCGCCGACCTTCACGGGCTTATCCGGAAGCGTGTAATCCTGGACGATGGCAAGGAGCTGTTCCGACTCGGGGGAGAGGATCGCGATCTCGTCGGTGGACCGCTGGAACTTCGTAAGGCGCCCGAGCTTGTCGGTGGTCGCGTTCAGTCGGCTCAGTTTCGGGCTCGCGATCTCCTGTCCCATCGCCGAGACCTTGCCGCCGAGGTCCGAGGTAATGGTAACCACGTCTCCGTTCTCGCGAACTTCCTTGACATCGACCCTGACCGTTCGGTCGATCGTTACTTCGAGACCGCCGACTTCGGCGACGGCCTTAACCTGATAGCGGGTCGCGTCGCCCGGCTTTCGGGTGCGCGCGAGGTTAATGAGAGCGTCATCGGTCGGAACAGGGCGGAGCGCAATCGCCAGCGCCGCCGCTGTGAGAAACGTATTGCCCATTCGTGTTCCCTCCTGATTGCGCCGCTGTCGGCGGCCGCACCTATTTGGCCGGCGGTTCCGTCTTGCGGACTACCTTGTAGGTCACGCGTGTCGTACCGCCTCCGGGCATCGGTATCCCCTCCATCGTTCCTTCGGCTGAGATGAGCTTGCCGTCGGACATCGAAACCCGCGCTACGATCTCACTGCGCGTCGCCCCTTCGCCAGCCGGGGCTTTGGTCTCGCTGACGATCTTGTAACGGAGACAGTCGGACGGGAGCTCGGCGCCTTTGCGATCGATGGCGGTGAGGGAGATGGTCACGTGCGCCTTCAACTTGCCGTCGCTGCCGAGCGGGACGTCCTCCTCGACCGTATCGCCGACCTTGAGGGGCTTATCGACGCGGATATTCGGTCGAGCGATGTTCAGGAGCTGCCCGATATTCCCTTTGCCGCCGAGGGTCTCCTGTTTGACCGGCTTTCCGTTGGGATCGTACGTGGTCAGAACCACCTGTCCCGAGCCCCCGGGGAAGGGCATTTCCGTATCGCGAGCCTTGAGGACGATGGAGTCGACGGTGGTTGCGACGACCGCGACGCCATCGGCTTTCACCTCGCGCGTCACCTCCGTTGTGACCATCACGGCCTCGGTCGGGCTCTGTTCAAACTTGATCGTCGTCTGATACCGATCGGTCTCGCCCTGCTTGAAGACCCGTTTGACCGAATGGGCCTCCTGCGCCATCGTCGGCGCAGCCCAGAGGATCGCAGCCGCTGTAAGAGCGGCGAAGCTTGTTCGCATCATCAAGTCGCACCTCGCATCCGGACGGTTGTTCGCAGGCGCGTTCAACCGCCACCCGGGCTGTTGCCCATATCTATTATGACGGGGATCTACCCGGCCGGTTTCCCTCTCGTCGGCGGTATGGGACGGATGTTCACCACGGCCTTCACCTTGCTCGGCGTCTCGGCCCGCTCGTCCGGCTGAACCGGGCCCAGAATGCGCTCGACGATGGCCGCCTCGATGGTGATCTGACCCCTCAGGAGCGAGCCGCCCTCAGGATCGAGAACCATCACGCCCTTGCCGGTCACCGTACCCGTGCGCGATCGGGCCGGAGTCGCGCCGTTCGTGACGGGCTTCTTATCGTCGGTGAGCTTTTGATCGATATTCATCGTGAATGTCTCGGCGATTCGAACTTCCGGACCGCCTGAGGGCGTGTCCTTCGGGGTCGGTTGAACGCGGGCAGTGAACCGTGCCGGAGCTTCTGGTGATCCAACCAGCCGACCGGGGAAGTCCCATTCGTCGCCCGGCTGGACGGGCCGGTCCGGGAAGACGATCGGACAGATGAGCGAGAAGAGTCGCTGGGGATCGAGCCCGGGAACCGTGAGCGTGAACGGGGACGGGGGGCCTTCTTTAATCGAGAGAACCTCGCCGGTCGCCGCGAACGTTACGGTTCGATCCAGCATCTTGCGGGCGTCCTCCATGGGGATCGAGAGCGGGAGGCCGAGCACCTCGGCTTCTGCCGTCTCGACGCGAAAGTCGACCGCAGCCTCTCCCGTTTCCTTTACGTCGATGGGCTTCACTCGATATACGATGGTCAGCACCGCCTCGAGATCGACCGGGTCGGCGTTCCCAATGATCGGTATGGATCCGTTGAGTTTGGCGACGAGCCGATATCGGGAGGTCTCCCCCTTGTTCCAGCGATATCGCACAGGCGTATTCGCCGAGGCCGGCGAGGGGGAGCTCGCGAGACACGTTAGTACCGATGCGATGGATACGAGGGAATGGACCATATGCGCCTCCTCTACTCGCGCTCAAGCGGACAGACAGGGCGCGGATACCGAGATCGACTATTATACCGTTGGTCCGGCTGCCGCGATTGGGCGGCTAAGAACGGCCTGTGCCGGTTTGTTTAATACGGGCCTTGACGCACCGAACGTGATCATGCAGAACCGAGAAGGAGGGTAACCTGTGTACATAGATGCTGCAGGTGCCGATCGGGGAGCAGGCCATCCGCCTGACGATAGCCCCGCATATCACACCGCCGATCCAGGGTCGGCCCGAGAAACGACGACGATGACCAATGTGAGTACGGATATTGCGGGTGAGATCGCCACGCTCAGGCAGCGCCTGGCGGACGCGGGTCTCGCGGTGGACGGGATGCTCGAGCTGGCGGTACGGGCGGTTGTCGAGCAGGACGTCGCCCTGACGGAGCGGGTGATCGGCATGGAGATCGCCGTTGGAGGCGTGGAGTCCGAGGTCGAGCAGTTCTGCCTCCGGCTGATGGCCCTGCACGCGCCCACTCCGGAGAGTATGCGCGAATGCACGACCGCGATCCGGCTCGCCGCCGAGTTGAGGCACATCAGCGATTATGCGCTGGATATTGCCAAGATCGGCCGACGACTGGTTCGTCACAACGTTGCCTATCGGCCGCTGGTCGATCTGCCCCGGTTGATGGGCATGGCCCGCGCGATGCTGCGTGACGCCCTTGAAGCGTATGCGCGCAAGGAGGACCAGCTGGTCGATGCCGTCATCGCTGCCGACGATCGGCTGGACGATGTCTACCATCAGTACCGGGATTACGCTATTGAGGCGATGCGTCAGGATACGTCGCTCGTGTTGCTCGGGGCCTTCAGCGTCCTGGCGACAAAGTACGTCGAGCGGATCGGCGATCATATCATCAGCCTCGCTGAGAGTGTGCACTACTTGATCACCGGGCGCATGGAGGCTCTGGCGCGCACCCGGCGGCAAGAGCCGTAGGAGGCGCCGGGGCGCCGGATGTCGATCGCATCGCGCCTTGCGGATGTTCGTGGGCGGATCGACCAGGCGGCGATCCGATCGGGGCGACGCCCGGACGAGGTGCGACTCGTCACCGTCACCAAGACGGTCGACATCGACCGGGTGCGCGAGGCCGTCGCGGCGGGCGCATCGGATCTCGGGGAAAACTATGCTCAGGAGCTTGGCGCCAAGCGGCCGCTGATCGCTTCTCCGGTCCGCTGGCATTTCATCGGCCGCCTGCAGAAGAACAAGGCCCGCCACGTCACCGGCGCCGTCGAGTTGATCCACGGCGTGGATTCCCTTGCCCTTGCGGCGGAGATCGGCAAACGGGCAGTCCACCGGGGCATCGTCCAGGATATCCTCCTCGAGGTGCGGATCGATCCGGCCGAAACGAAGGGCGGAGTCGATCCGGCGGAGGTCGAACAGCTGGCGGAGACGGTCGGCGCGATGGATGGGGTGCGAATCATCGGCTTGATGGGAATGCCGCCGATCTGCGCCGATCCCGAGAACGCCCGGCCCTACTTCGTTCAGCTCAGGGAGATCTTCGGGCGTCTCCCAGACCCGATGCGAAGGGAACTCTCCATGGGGATGAGCGGCGACTACGAAGTCGCAGTGCAGGAGGGTGCGACAATCGTGCGGGTCGGCACGGCCATCTTCGGACCGAGACGCTGAGACCATGGCGGGTATACTCCGATATCTCCAGTAGAGGGCGATCAAATGGCCGAATATGTGAATCTGAACGGGACTCTGCACCCTGCGCAGGACGCGCACCTGAGCATCTACGACCACGGTTTTCTGTACGGCGATGGGGTCTTCGAGGGGATCCGCGCCTATGACGGCCGGGTATTTCGGCTGGATGAGCACGTTGCCAGACTGTATCGCTCCGCTCTGGCCCTCGCCATCGAGATATCGATCCGCCCGGATCAGATGCGCGCCGCGATCCTGGAGACCGTGCGAGCCAACGAGATGCGATCGTGCTATATCCGCGTCTCCGTCTCCCGCGGCGTCGGTCTCGGACTCGATCCCGAACACATCGATCGAACCTCGACGATCGTCATCTCAACGAAACAGCTTCGGCTCTACCCTCAAAGCATGTACGACAACGGGCTCGAGGTCGTGACAGCATCGACCCGGGTTCCTCCGGCCGTCTGCATCGACCCCCAGATCAAGTCCCTGGGTCGATACATCAACAATATCCTGGCCAAGATGGAGGCCAATCGAGTCGGAGCGGGTGAGGCGCTCATGCTCAATATGGCGGGCAACGTCGCGGAAGCGACCGGCGACAATCTGTTCATCATCCGCGGCGGCGAGTTGATCACGCCGCCGACGTCGGAAGGCGCCCTCGTCGGCATCACCCGCCTCGCCGCCATGGAGATCGCGCGTTCGCAGGGAATACCCGTACGGGAGGCTCCGGTCACGTTGTACGATTGCTATACGGCCGATGAGGCCTTCCTCACCGGCACCGCCGCCGAGGTCATCCCGATGGTGCGCCTCGATTGCCGGAACATCGCCGACGGCAAGCCCGGACCGCTCACCCGCGGGATCATCGAGGCGTTTCGCGTATGCACTGCCACCGAGGGCGCGCCGATCTACGATTGACGCGCGCCATGGTCGCCCGAGCGGCTTCTTGATGGCCGATCATCCCTCTGGTCTGTCCTGCTCCCAGTGTGGTCGTACGGATCGGCTCGTCCTGGTAGTCGCTGGCGAACATCGTTCGGAGCTATGTTTCGGATGTCTGATCGATCGTTCGTCCGGTCGCCGTCGCCAGGCGGCGTCGGTCCTCTCGGCGCTGCACGGGTCGGGCGCAGCGCCGACATTCGAGTCGCCTCAGGATCTCCCCGACGATCTCTCCTGCGCCGGCTGCGGCGCGACCTACGCGGAAGTCGTTGAGTCGGGCATGCTCGGCTGTGCGAACTGCTATACGACCTTCGAGGCGGCGCTGCTTCCGATTCTAGAGCGGCTGCACTCGGTGCGATGAACCCACGATCGCTGGCCGACATCGCGAAGCCTCTCTGGAGCACGGTCCCCGGGCCGGACCTCGATGTCGTGATCAGCGCTCGGTGCCGAATCGCCCGGAATCTCGCGGGCTATCCGTTCCCGGCCCGGGCGTCGCCCGGCACGGCGCAGACGGTCCTGCGAGAGTGCGGCAGTGCGATCGCGAACGCGTTTCCCGGTTCGGCTGGCTATGAGCGCGAGGAACTGGATGATGAGATGATCTCCGAGCTGCTGGCGGCGCGCTACATCTCGGAGCGATGGCGGACCGGCGTCAGGCCCGCCAGCGTCCATGTCATGACGGACGGCGGAGGTTCGATCATGGTCAATGAAGAAGACCATATCCGCATCCAGTCCATCGCTTCGGGCAATGCCGCAGAGGAGACGCTCAGGAGGGCGAAGGGTATGGAGGCAAGGCTCGCGAGCCGGCTGGTCTTCGCTCGCTCGCCCAGAGTCGGCGCTCTAACATCGTCGCTGAGCAATGCGGGGACCGGGCTTCGTCTCGGTTTCCTCCTCCATCTGCCGGCGTTAGCCGCCTCTGAGGGCTGTACGGAGGCGCTTCGGGCCGCTTCGGAGCTCGGCTGCGCTGTGCGAGGCGTCTTCGGCGAGGGGAGCGGTGGAACCGGCGCGCTCATGCAGGTGTCTAACCGATGCACCTACGGTCGCTATGCCGCCCATTCCGCAGACGGAACCGTTGCCGCTGCCCGTTATCTGGCTGATCGTGAGCGTGAAGCGCGGGGGAATCTGCTCGCGCAACGCCGCGGGCTCGAGGACCTAACCGCGGCGACCGAAGGGGCGCGCGCCTTGCTCCTGACCGAGGGACTCAGAGCGGGTGAGGCGATATGGGCGTTATCGACTCTGAGATTGGGCATCGCGGCGGGCGTAATACAGGGCGACTTACTCCGTACTGGAGAGTGGCTCTCAAGAGCTGGAGCGGCGGCATGGGCGCTGAGGGGTGCGAGCTCCAGCCTGAGACGATATGAGGACCTGAGGACGATGGCGATCATCCGCGCTGATCTCCGGCGGGAGACCTGAGCGGCGAGGGTTCGATGCGCCATAGAGCTCAAGCGGGGTAGAATCGGATCGTGGCGGCCTGTTGGCCGGTCCGGAGCAAGGGGAGATAACCATGTGGCAGCGCTTCACTGAGAGGGCCCGTAGGGTGGTCTTCTACGCCCAGGAAGAGGCGGGAAGGCTTGGGGAAAACTACGTCTCTACAGAGCACCTACTTCTGGGATTGGTCCGCGAAGGGGACAGTGTCGCTGGACGCATACTCGACCGCATGGGAATCAGCCTCGGACGCATTCGGAGCGAAATCGAACGGCAGGTGACTCGCGGCGAGGGCAAGATCAGCCAGGATATGCAGCTCACGCCGAGGGCCAAGAGGGTGATCGATCTTGCCTACGATGAGGCCCGACAGCTCAACGATAACTACATCGGAACGGAGCATATCCTCCTCGGTCTGATCCGCGAGGGCGAAGGACTCGCCGGCCGGGTCCTGAGCAAGCTCAATGTGACGCTTGAAGGCACGAGGACGGAACTCATGGGGATGAAGGACAACGAGAGCGGGGCTGCAAGCGGTTCTCCATCGCCCCAGCGCCCCCACCGATCGAAGACCCCGACGCTGGACGAGTTCGGCCGAGATCTGACCGAGTTGGCCCGGCAGGATAAACTCGACCCCGTCGTCGGCCGTGCCAATGAGATCGAGCGCGTGGTGCAGATCCTATCCCGCCGCACGAAAAACAACCCGTGCCTGCTCGGGGAGCCGGGCGTCGGCAAGACGGCCATCGCCGAGGGGCTTGCCCAGCGGATCGTTGCCGGCGATATCCCGGAGACTCTCCGGCATCGGCGGATCATCTCGCTCGATATGGCCGGTCTCGTCGCCGGCACCAAGTATCGGGGCGAGTTCGAGGAGCGGATGAAGCGGGTGATGGAGGAGGTTCGGAAAGCCAGCGGCGAGATCATCCTCTTCGTCGACGAACTGCACACGCTCGTCGGCGCCGGCGCGGCGGAAGGCGCCATCGACGCCTCCAATATCATGAAACCGGCGCTCGCTCGGGGCGAGCTGCAGTGCATCGGCGCGACGACCCAGGACGAGTTCCGCAAGTACGTCGAACGAGACGCGGCGCTCCAGCGAAGGTTCCAGCCCGTCAAGGTGGGTGAGCCGAACGAAGACGAGTGCATCGAGATCCTCAAGGGCCTGAGGGATCGGTACGAGCGGCACCACAGCGTACGCATTACCGACGACGCCATCGTCGCCGCAACCCGGCTGGCGAGCCGCTATATCAGCGATCGATATCTGCCAGATAAGGCCATCGATCTGATGGATGAGGCCGCCTCAAGAGTTCGGTTGCAGAAGGCTCTGCCGCCCGATGAGATCCGTCACGCCCGCGCCGAACTCCTTAGCCTCGATCGTCGGATGATGGCCGAGCGACGGGGAGATCGGCGTGAAGCCCGGACCGAGCGATCGAGCGAGCTGGAGGGACAACGGCGACGCCTGCGCACGGAGCTCGAGGCCATGGAAGCCCGATGGCGGGCGCTGAACGAAGAGGATCTGCAGACCGTGTCCGAGGATGAGATCGCGGAGATCGTCCAATCCTGGACGGGCATACCGGTGGCGCGGCTGGTGGAAGCCGAGACACGGAAACTGCTCCGGATGGAAGAAGCCCTGCACGAACGGATTATCGGGCAGCATGAGGCCATCGTTGCGGTATCCCGGGCGGTTCGGCGGGCGCGCTCGGGCATCAAGGATCCGAAGCGACCCATGGGCACCTTCGTCTTCCTGGGCCCGACGGGTGTCGGCAAGACGGAGCTCGCTCGGGCGCTGGCGGCCTATCTCTTTGAGAGCGACAACAGCCTGATACGGATCGACATGTCCGAGTACATGGAGCGCTTCGCCGTCTCACGGCTTGTCGGCGCACCTCCCGGCTACGTCGGCTACGATGAGGGGGGACAGCTCACCGAAGCGGTCCGGCGCAATCCCTACTCCGTCATCCTCCTTGACGAGATCGAGAAGGCCCATCCGGAGGTGTTCAATATACTCCTGCAGGTTGCCGAGGACGGCCGACTGACCGACAGCCAGGGCAGGAACGTCGACTTCAAGAACACCGTGATCATCATGACCTCCAACGTCGGTGCGCGGAGCATCACCCGGGAGCCGGGGATCGGACTCCGGACTCCGGCAAGGGTCGATGAGGACGCACGTGCGTACGACTCGATGAAGGGCAAGGTCCTGGAGGAACTCAAGAAGCTCTTCCGGCCCGAGTTCCTGAACCGTCTCGATGAGGTCGTGGTCTTCCACGCCCTCACAAGCGGGGAGATCGCCCAGATCGTCGATCTGATGCTCCATCGTGTACTCGACCAGGCTCGAGCGCAGGGGCTCGAGCTGGAAGTCAGCGAGGAAGCGCGCGCCATCCTGGCCCGCGAGGGTTACGATCCCGGCTATGGCGCCAGACCTCTGCGTCGGGCCATCCAGCGGTTGATCGAGGATCCGCTCGCCGAGCAGCTCCTTTCCGGGGATTTCCGAGAAGGGGATATCATACGGGCGGTTGTCGAAGCCGATCAGATCGTCTTCATCAAGGCTCTGCCGCCCGGCGACCTCGAGCTCCCGCCGCCAGCGCTCGCAGCCATCGAATAGGCGCCACGTATCGTAATATCGGCGCCCATGACACAGCAGCGCGGTACCGCTGAGACCCTGGCCATGACGTTCGAGGAGCGTTTCGAAGGCGCTCCCGACGTTGTGGTCCGGGCTCCCGGCCGCGTCAACCTGATCGGCGAGCATACCGATTACAACGACGGCTACGTTCTGCCGGCCGCCATCGATTACGACGTCACCATCGCCTGCCGCGCGCGATCGGATCGGACCGTGCGCCTGTACTCCGCGTTGTTCGGGGAGCGGGCGTCCTTCCGCCTCGATCGCATCGGCAAGGCCCGAACGCAGGGTTGGACGAACTACGTTCGAGGGATCGCCGCGATCCTGCAAGCCTCCGGGCATGCGCTCGCGGGCATGGACGCCCTGATTGCCGGCACGGTCCCGCTGAGCAGCGGACTCTCCTCAAGCGCGGCTCTCGAGACGGCGGCCTGCCTCGCCTTCGAGATCAGCAGCGGGTTTCGCCTCGGCCCGGTCGAACGCGCGCTCGTCGCCCAGCGGGCCGAACGGGAGTTCGTCGGTGTGCAATGCGGCATTATGGATCAGTTCATCGCTTGTCTTGGACGCGCGGACCATGCCCTCTTTATCGATACCCGATCGCTCGCCTACGAACCGACGCCTCTGCCCGAGCAAGGCGTGGCTCTGATCATCGGCAATACCAACAAACAGCGCGGGCTCGTCGATTCGGAGTACAACACACGACGGGCGGAATGCGAAGAGGCTGTGCGGGTCCTGCAACTGGCCAACCCCAACGTTCAGGCGCTTCGGGATGTGTCCCTATCGGAACTGGATGCGGCTCGATATCGACTGTCGGAGCGAACCTACCGGCGGGCCCGACACGTCATCACCGAGAACGATCGGGTTCTGGCGAGCGTCCGCGCGCTGCGCGAAGGGCGGATCGCGGAGTTCGGCCGATGGATGAACGATAGCCACGATTCGCTTCGTGATGATTACGAGGTCTCCTGCGCCGAACTCGATGCCATGGTAGAAGCGGCCCGGGGATTGCCGGAGACTTTCGGCTCGCGCATGACCGGCGCAGGGTTCGGCGGGTGTACGGTGAGCCTGGTCGCATCGGACGCCGTTCCACGGTTTATGGAGCGGGTGGGCGAGGCGTACAAGGCCGCAACCGGTCGAACCGCGACGTTCTACGCCTGTCGGGCGGCCGACGGCGCGAAGGTTGTCTGGCCGGCTGGCCGCGAATAGCGCAGGACGCGGTCAGGCCTCATCGCCGAACAGGTCCAGGGTGGCCGCTTCTACGATGATGCCATTGGACGGACGGGGTATCAGACGGTCAAAGCCATCGCCGATCGCGTCCCGCAGCCGCGACGCGAACTTGTAGAGCTTATCAACGTAATAGGCCACGTTTTCGTCCCCCGGCACGTAGTTCTCAACCCGCTCCAGCTGACCGTTGGAACGCTCGTAGACATCGAGGTAGTCGCCGACCTGCGCCCCGGCCGCAACGGACGCCTGACGCGCTTTGGCCTCGCTCGTGAAGGTCTTCTCCGTGATCCGTTCGCGTCGCGCGAGGCGCTCGATGGGGACTTGCCGCTGGCGGAGTCGGGCGGCGGTGTCGAGGTACAGGGTCCGGATCTCGGCCGTCTTGCCCGCCAGCATCAGGTCGACCGCCTCGACAAGGAACGCTCGGCCATAGGGCTCATCGGCACGGGATCGGAGGGAGGCGCCTTTGAAGGTCCGCTTTCCGCCGTAATCGAGGAGGACGTAGTTCTTCGTCTTCACCGAGAGCATCGTCCGGTATCGACCGTCAAACGCAAGGCGGATCCCTTCGGGCAATCCGCGGTCGATCTCGGCGATGTAGCTCCGCTCGGCGGGTTCGTCGTCGATGCCGGACGGCGGCACGAAGTAGACCCCATCGGTATCGATTTCGATGATCGAGCTTCCCGACGCTTCCATCCGCTGGGCGATGTCCTTGACGATGACCCGCCCGATCCGAGTCACCTCCGCCGCGGCGTCCGGGTCGTTGAAGTTGAAGCCGCCGGCGCCGAGATAGCCGTAGAAGGAGTTGATCAGGACCTTGAACGAGTTCTGGAGACCATCCCAGTATCGCTCGGCCTGCCCGGAGGCGGCTCGGGCCAGGGATTTCGCTTCGAGCCGCCTGCGTGTGAGCTCGGCGAGCATCGGAAGGAAGATGCCCAGGCGATCGGTGGACGGGCGGATCTTCGACGTGAGCATGATGCTCGGATACAGGCTCTCGACGTCCGCCTTCACGACGTGATGGATGACCCCGGTCCGGAGAAGGGCGGTATGACCCCCCTCATAGGAGCGAGTCGGGCTCGGCAGAGGGATCGCGTGCTGGCCGGCGAGATAGGCCCGGATGAAGATGGCGTTGATCTTCTCGCCCGCTCCGCTCACGGCCGACAGGCCGTAGGCGTCCGGGACCATCTGTGTCTGATAGAACTCCGTCGCCGTTACCATTTCGGCCAGCGCGGCCGTCTCCTGAACGTCCTGAAGCGCGTAGGTGAGGACCCTCGCTCGGTCCGTCTGATACAGCTGCGCCATTTGGTCTCGCGGGAGTTCGACCCGGTCCTCCGCGCTGATGCCGAGAGCCCGCGCGACCGGCTTCAGGCCGTACGATGTGAGAGAGCCCTTCGCCCAGTCGAAGCGCTGCACCGCGAGAAGCGTATCGATCACGTGGCGTCCCGGGATGTGCCACGGCTCCAGTGGACGGGTGATGCCGCCGATAGAGAACGTGCGCCTCGGCAGCGAGACCATCGCCATGCCGTCGCGTCCGAGAGCCGGCGCGATACCGTGCCGTCGGCACCGAGCCGCGATGAAGGGGAGGTCGAAGCCGTGGATGTTGTGACCTTCGATGATGTCCGGGTCGAGCTGGACGACGAGATGATTGAGCTCTCTCAGCAGGTCCGGCTCCTCGCCCTCCAGAGCGCACCGGCAACCCCGATTATCGGAGACCGCGATGAGCAGGATTCGATTGTTCGCGCCTTCGGGATCGAGGCCATCGGTCTCGATGTCGATCTGCATCCGATGGACATCCTGGAGGCTCATCCCTTTGAACAGCGTGATGCCGGAGATGGTCAGCGCTGTCCGGGTCGATCCTGCATAGGCCAGGTACTCGGCGTGCTGGTCGCGGAGATTCATCCGGGTCGATCGGTACTCCCTCCAATCCCGCAGCAGACAGAGCCACCGTAATCCCGGGCCCTCCAGTTCGACGAGCTCGGAGCCGGGAGGCGCGGCCGCTCGTTCAGCAACGAGAAGCCAGGGGGATACATGTCGATCCTCCTTGAGGACATGGCCTCCGGCATCCCGACGCCAGACCCGCAGCGCGTTGCCGAGGATCTCGGCCGCCACGATTCGCTCCGTCGCGTCGTGACCAAAGAGAACGGGATCGTAGGAGGCGGCAGGCTGAGCGACAGCGTCAGCCACCCGGGCGAACGCGTCATCGCCGAACAGCCCCGGCTCAGACGTCATCGGTTCTCTCCGTGTGGTCGGAAATGGTTATGGCCTTGATCGCGGGGTCGGCGGCGCAGGACGTACACAATGGAGCGGGGATCGGGCCGTTGCGAAGGTCGTTTGCGGGGGCGGGCTGCATTATCCGGCATTTCTCAGCATATTTGTGGATTCCGGGAACGCTATCAAGTGATGGTCCGTAATAAGTATTGCGCATGTCCTCCTTTTCAAGGACTTCCATCCCTGTGATGGACGCCCGCATCGGTATTACGGTGCGGGCGTTGTTTTTTAATGGGTGACTACGCCTGGCTGTTTCGGGGCGCGAGGATCACTTTACGATCAGGTCCCGCGCCTTCGCTGTAGGACATCACGTCGGGGTCGTCGGCAAAGAGCTGGTGTATCGAGCGTCGCTCATGGGGAGGGAGCGGGTCGAACTCGCATTCCTCCTGCCGTTCCTTTACCAGGGCAGCGTACTTCAGCGCGATTTGCTCCAGCTGGGCGGCTCTGCGGGCGCGATATCCGTCGGCGTCGAGGAGGATACGAACGCCGGGCCCTATTTGATGACTCACGACCAGGTTGACAAGGTACTGCATCGCATCGAGCATGCGTCCGTTGGCTCCGAAGATCCTGCCGGCATCGTCGCCTACGAGATCGATGACCAGATAGGAACCATCGATCGAGCGGATCTCCGGTGCGAGCTCGAACGCGCCGGCGCGCATGATCTCGGCGACGACGGACAGCGCCTCCAGGTCTTTCTCATCGGGCTGGGTCTGGATGCCGTTGCTATCCTGGATATGGGTGGGATCGTTCATGGGCAACACCTCGTGAACTGGAGTGGAGACCGCATCATCGCTTCTTTCTTCGAGGGCGGATCTTCGGAGCCGGAGCCCCGGCGACGACGTTGTTGGAAGGGGTTTCAGGAGGGGTGGAGGTTCCGGCATTGGAGGCAGCGGCCAGATGTCCTGCGGCTCCGTTGGCCAATGCCTCTTTGTGCGGCTTGTAGATCATCTCGTATTGCTGCCAGATCGACAGGAGGTTCAGGGCCAGCCAGTACAGGACGAAGGCCGACGACCATTTGTAGCTCAGGAACATCCAGAAGAAGAGCAGCGAGGTCATCAGGGCCATGGTGTTCTGCTGCTGCTGCTGCTGCGGGTCGGTTGCCGGCGTCATCCGCATCGTTACATAGTTGGTGATGACGTATAGAGCGAGGAGCGGGATGTCGGGTGTGGCCAGGTTGGCTCCGAACGGCCGCTGCCCCATGATCTCCTGTCCGGAATGGGACAGAGCGCTGCCGATCCAGAGGAAGGTCCCTTTGGCAAAGGCGATCTCGTATTCGCGGATGGCGTTGAAGATCAGGATCAGAAACGGGATCTGGACGATGCCGATGAAGCAGCCTGCGAAGGGGTTGACCTTGTGCTCCTTGTAGAGCTCCATGGTTTTCTGATTCAGCTCGGCTCCCTTGTGCTTCTTTTGCAGCTCCTTGATGAGAGGCTGCATCCGCTGCATTTCCCGCATCGACGCGTACTGGCGCTTCGTGAGGGGCAGGAGCAGGGCTTTGACGAGCACGGCCAGCAGGATCAGCGCCAGTGCGTAGGAATAGGCGGGCTGCTTGCCCGTGAGGCGGACCAGCGAATCGATAATCTGGTACTTCCAATCGCCGGAGTTGCGCTTGTCAATCCGGTCCATGAGCTGCGCCATCGGACCGTTCTCGCCGGCAATCCGCTTCGCCGCCTCCGTCGCGGGGTACTCATCGCGGAGCTGTCGCCACAGCTGATAGGCTTTGTCCAGAGCGTGGAGTTTCTGGGTCTGCGTGCCCGGATAGCTGGTCGACGACGCATAGCTGCCCGCTTCATAGAGGGCCCTGGCGGCCCGTTCCATGTTCTTGTTCCGATTGTCCCGCACGATCGCATCGAACTCATTGAGAGCTTCGTCGCTGCCCTTCATCCGGATCAGGAGCGCGGCCTTACGGAAACGGGCCTCAGTGGTGATCGTAAGGTCGGTATCGCCGTGTTCCTTTATGATGCGGCTGAACTCGGCGAGGGCGTCCTCGTTGCGATTGGCCTCTTCAAGCTGAGTCGCCCGAGCGAAGAGGCCGTCGTCGGCTGTGGGACTCTGGGCCCTTGCCGTCAGAAGCCCGAGGCCAAGGGCGGCCAGGAAGACGCAGGTAATCCAGTGGCGCAAGCGCATGCTACTCCTTACGATCCAGATCGATCATACGATTCAATCTACTTTCCAGCACGAGGCTGACCATGTAATCGGCATCGAGGCGCCGACGGGCTCGACAGCCCTGGCGGTCGGCGCTTCAGGGCACCGGATCCTCGCCTCCGGCCGCCCACGGATTACATCGGACGATCCGCCACAGGCCCAGCCCCAGGCCTCGCACAGGGCCGTGCTTGAGCAGCGCCTGGGCCATGTACTCCGAACATGTCGGATGGTACCTGCACACAGCCGGCCGAAACCGTGCGGTTCGTTGATAGAGCCGTATGGGATACACAAGCACGCGCCGGATTAACGGCGGTGTATCCGTTCCTACATCGGCAACGTCGGAGTCTGAAACGGGCTCACAGAGCGATCCTTCAGGCATGGACTCCGCTCCAGAAGCATCGCCACCGCCGCGAGTACATCCTCCAACTCCAGGTCTCGAATCGGCGGACGGGCGACGAGAATGATGTCCCAGCCGTCCGCGATCGTCGGCAACAGTCGGCGACAGCATTCGCGCATGCATCGGCGGACCCGGTTCCGCCGTACAGCCTTCCCGATTTTCTTGCCGACAGCCAGGCCGAACCGTACGGATGAAGCTTCGTTCCGATAGGAGTACAGGATAACCGACGGCAACGCCCAACGCCGTCCCCGAGAGTAGACTCGCCGAAAGTCCCGATCGCGCCGGAGCCGATTCTCCCTGAGAAGCAACGCTTCGTCCCAAGGTCGTCAGGATTCGCCGTTGGCGCCGCCGTGTCGCGGCAAGGCCCGAACCGACCTGCCGGCCTATACGGTGAGCCGCTGCCGGCCCTTGAGGCGGCGCGCCTTGAGAACATTGCGCCCATCTTTCGAGGCCATCCTCTTGAGGAAGCCGTGAACCCGCTTGTGTCGGCGGTTCTTGGGCTGATAGGTCCGCTTCACTTTGCTCTATGCCCTCCAGTATCAGTGCGGAGGCATTATAGCACAGGCTGGCGTCCGCGTTGACACCCGGATCGGTGCAGGGGTATAACGCCATCGACGGTTCGATGCCCTCGTAGCTCAGAGGATAGAGCGCCGGCCTCCGGAGCCGGGCGCACAGGTTCGATTCCTGTCGAGGGCGTACTATCTTCACGTTATGCAGAACCTCGCGGACCTCCACCGATTAGAGTTCACCCTGCAACGTCGCTCTTCAACGAGCGACGCACGCGTGGGCCAACTTCGTATCGGGGGACGAATCATCGACACCCCCTGTTTTATGCCGGTCGGCACTCAGGCTGCCGTCAAGGGCCTGCGACCGGACGCGCTGGAGGATCTCGGCTACGGGCTGATTCTGGCCAATACCTACCATCTGCACCTGCGGCCCGGCGAAACGCTGATCGCGCGGGCGGGCGGCCTCCACGCCTTCGCCGGCTGGCCCGGCGCGTTCCTGACCGACAGCGGAGGGTACCAGGTCTTCAGCCTTGCCTCGCTGCGGCGGATCGAGGTGGACGGCATCCGTTTCCGAAGCCATATCGACGGCGCTGAGATCTTCCTGACGCCGGAGCGCGCGATGGCGATCCAGCGGGACCTGGGAGCGGACATTGTCATGGCCTTCGATCAGTGCGCACCCCATTCCTGCGGGCGAGACGAAGCCGAAGCGGCGCTGGAGAGGACCCATCGGTGGGCCGAACGCTGCGCCGCGGACCACGATCGGCACGGCGCCGTCTCCTCGTCGGGAC
>JABWBA010000051.1 GCA_013360745.1 Chthonomonadales bacterium
AGGGCATCCGGGGCATCGGGATCCTTCTCGAGAACCTGCTTCAGCAACGGCTCAGCCTCTTCGGCGCGCCGGTCAAAGAGCAGGAATGCCGCGCTAACCATCAGTACATCGGGCGAATCGGGTGCGATCGAACGGGCAAGATTCAGGAACGCCTGGGCCTCCTTGATCCGATCGGGCCGCTTGCTCAACAGGACGTCATAGGCCTTCCGAAGCAGAGGTTCCGGATTCGAGAGATCCGCACCGATCGCGCGAAGGAAGAGCGGCCGCAGATCCATCGGTTCCGTGACTACGAACGTACGTAGATAGAGGGTCGCCTGGGCATCGGGCAGCCGCCGATGGAGCTGCTCGATCTCATCCGCCGCGCGCTTCGTTTCGCCTGTGATCAGGTCCGCCGTCGCGGCAACGATCAACGCGCCGGGGATACCATCCTCGACGCCCGACTGCACTGTCCGTCGAGCTTCCTCGGGCCTGTGCCGCAGCAGATGCTGGGCGCCCTCAACCACACGCGTGATCGCGTCGCCGCCGTTCCGCTCCCGCGTAACCGTCCGCATGAGAAGATCGAAATCCCGGGTACGGCCCGCGTTGGCGTAGGCCAGAAGAAGACGATTGACGATCTCGATCGGCATCGTTGATGGACTGCCCGCCGATTGGTACGCGGAAATCGCGTCCGGCCATCGACGATGAGTGAACGCGAGATCGCCTTTTGCCTGTGCGGAGAGATCTCGTGCGGCAGCCTGTTCCTTAACCAGCAACTCGTTCTGCGCGAGCGCGGAGGTCAACCCATCGATCAACGCCTCATGGGTCTCCCCCGCATCCCCGCGCAGGATGTATAACTCAGCAAGAGCCCGCCGCGCCTCGGCGGCGCCAGCGGGGATGCCTGCCTGCTCGAGCACCGCGATCGCCTTATCATAGTCCCGGGTTGATCGGTACACGGCAGAGAGCGCCATGGCTGCCTTGAGGTTGGTTGGATCGATCTTAACGGCCCGGCGCGCATAGCGCTCAGCCCGCTCCCGATCTCCTGCCTTGGCCGCCTCCAGCGCAACGCCTGCGTGGTAGTCCGCACCTCGTGACAACTCGTTATCCACGACAACACGGAGCGTACCGCGAGCGATCGCTCCGTCCATATCCGTAGCAACCGCTTCGATAACGTGCTCACCCTCACTCGACGCGAGCGTGTCCCAGACGAAGACATAGGGAACGCTCCCATCCTCGCCCTGCAACCTGCCGTCCAGCAAGAACTCAACCTTTCGCACCCCTGTGGTCTCGAAGCCGGTGACCCTTGCGGTAATGGAAATCCGGTCGGATACGCTGGCGCCACTGGCGACATCAAAGGTAACCGATGCGGCGATCGCGCCCCCGGCTACCGCGAGGAGCGCTCCGCTAAGAACGCAAGTACGGATGCGACCCAAGTAGGCGAGAGGTCTGGACATGACATGTCTCCTGTTAGGTTCTATAACCCCGTCACCGGGATAGCCAGATGTGCGGGCGCACTCAGCATCTGATAGTCGAGATGGCTTACGAAGGACCGGGATGCAGCGCTGGATGAAGCCAGGATGGCGAAGCTGGCGGTGACCGTCTGTCGAGGGGCAAGGGTCCGAAATACGGCGGCGTCGGCAGGAACAATACGGCAGCCTTCGGGACCAGTGACCCAGAGACGAACGGAGTTGACCGTTCGGCCGCCGGCGTTGTAGACCGTGACCGTGGCTTTTTGCGTACCGTCCTCCCCATCGACCACACCGGAAGATACGACGAGGTTCATCACCGCAACACTGCATTCGGAAAGACTCTGCTCCAGGGATTCCAGATCCGCCGTTAACGAGTCCGCGAGGGACTCATTCACCTTGCGCAGACCAGCCGCGTTATTCACCAGCGCCAGAGCGTGGCGAACGATGAGCAGGCCTCGATGCGCGCTCCGAAGCGTCATATCGGTGGAAGGCTTACGGGAAGACGCCTGCAGGCGCGTCAGAAGCCACGGACATTCGCTCAGGGCTGAGCTTATTCGGCGATATTGCGTCGAGTTCAGACTCCGGACGGCTGCCACGTGCTGCCTGGTTCGCTGATAGGCCCGCAGTGCAGCAGCGGCCGGATCGATAAAACGATACACAGCGCCTGCCCTGGGTGGGAGCATGCCCGGCTTTTCGACGCTGCCCTCTCTGGACGCCATACAACTCTGCAGCCGCTCCACGCGACGAACTTCCTCCGAAAAGACCATTCGATCGGCGGTGTACCGCCCTGGGCGGAGCCGAACGGCCAGTTTCAACGCAATCGGCGCATCGGCGCCGTTATACACCGCAACAACGAGCCCGTTCGGAATGCGGGCAGCGACCGCGCGAACATCCTCGGATGTACTCTGGAGGGGCAAGCGCTTGAGGTCTAACTCGACCCAACCGGACCATGGCGGCTTCTCACGGAGAGCTCCGGGAACCGCCAACTCATCGACTGCCAGCTTCGCTTCACCGAGCGGTTCGGCGAGTGAGTCAACCGTTATGATACAAGCCCCGCCGCGACGTGCAGCAGCCACATCGTCGCTGCCATGGCGCGGCATCAACCGCGTTGCGGCAGAAACCACCACGCCGACCACGATCACCACGGAGGCGACCTCCCGCGCGTGGGCGCGAAACGCTCCGACTACCCTCAAGACTCCTCCTGCGGCGATGTCGCCGCTGATCGACGCAGTTCCCGAACACTCCGCTCGAACAACACGCGTTCAAGAAGCACACGTCGACCGCACTTCGCGCATACCAGACCCACATCCGCACCCACACGGGTTATCGTCCATTCCGACCCGCCGCAGGCATGGGCCTTGCGCAAGACCACATGATCGCCAACCGCGATCCTCAGCACATTCATGGGTTCGGCTCGTCCATCGAAACCACGGATTGTAGCACAGGGTTACCGGTATAATACGCCCATTCGCCCATCGTCTGTTTCGGAAGCCGCCCAGGAGAGCGCCCACTCGCGCCAGGGAGTATGGCATCGGGAGATCCCGACGAGCGTAGGAATCGGAGCAGAAACAAGCGCACCCAACAGGCCCCTGTCGGTCTCGCCGAACGTGGTCCTTGCCCTCGCGGGTGATCTCAGATACCGCGTTCCGTGAGGCGGTCGTGCCGGTGAACTGGTCAGACCGACGATCCCGTCTGCGGGCGCTGCATGTGATGGCCAAACCGATCGGCCCTATATGCAACCTCGACTGCTCCTATTGCTTCTACCTCGACAAGACCCGCCTGTATCCGGATCACCGCCGTTGGGCGATGGACGATGCCGTCCTTGAAGAGTTTATCCGGCAGTATATCGAGGCCCAGGAAGCGCCAGAGGTCAACTTCGCCTGGCAAGGCGGCGAGCCGACGCTGTTGGGCGTTCGTTATTTCCAGCGCGTCGTGGAACTCCAACAGCGACATGCGCGGGGCAAACGTATCACGAACGCGCTGCAGACCAACGGAACGCTTCTCGATGATGCATGGTGTCGGTTCCTGTACGAGAACGCCTTTCTGGTCGGGATTAGCCTCGACGGGCCCAGAGAACTGCATGACGCCTACCGGAAGGACAAACAGGGACGTCCGACGTTTGATCGGGTGATGCAGAGCATTGAGCGCTTGCAGCGGCATCACGTGGAGTTCAATATCCTCACCGTCGTCAACCGGCTGAACGGCCAGCAACCCCTCGAGGTGTATCGGTTCTTTCGCCGCATCGGGGCCCGGTATCTGCAGTTCATCCCACTGGTCGAACGGCTGCCCGACGCAGAGGCGGAGGCCTCCGATCTGCCAGAGCCGCACGCGCTGGCCGGTCCTGCAACGTCAAGCGTACAGTCGGTGCAAGAGGCGCGAGTGACGGATTGGAGCGTTGAACCCGAGCAATACGGCGCCTTTCTCTGCGCGATCTACGATGAGTGGATCAAGCGGGATGTCGGAACGATCTTCGTCCAGGCGTTCGACGTCGCTCTGGGCATCTGGGCCGGCAATCCGGCTTCGCTCTGCGTGTTCGCAGAGACCTGCGGGGCAAGCCTCGCCATGGAGCATAACGGCGATATCTATGCCTGCGATCACTATGTCTATCCCGAGTACCGGCTCGGCAACCTCATGTCCACGTCGATGATCGACCTCGCAGATTCCGAGCAACAGAGGTCGTTTGGGAGCGCGAAGCGCGATCGTCTTCCCGAATGCTGCCGTCGTTGTCCGGTCCTATTCGCATGCCGGGGTGAGTGTCCAAAGCACCGGTTTATGTCCAGTCCGAATGGTGAGGACGGATTGAACTACCTCTGTCCATCCTACAAGCGGTTCTTTACCCATATCGATCCGACGATGCGGGATATGGTGCGGCTTCTCGAACGCGGACGAGCCCCTGCTGAGATCATGTCGAGCGTGCAGCGATTACCGGCGCCCGGTCGGAATGATCCGTGCCGATGCGGAAGCGGCCGAAAGTACAAGCGCTGTTGCGGAGCCATCTCATGACGATTCGCGAGATCAACCTGGACGACGGGGATCGGCTTTTCGATTTTTACCTCAGCCTCTCCGACGAAGTCGCGATGCTCTATCTACCCGAGACCCCGGTCACCTATAGCGCCATTGAAGTACATTTGGAGACGATCGCACAGGGCACCGCCATTGGCCTTGCCCTCGTCGATGCTGAGGATACGATCATGGGACACGCGTTTCTGCACCGGACCGATACACGGTCGCCGATGGTCGGCATCGGACTTCGCGACAGCGTCATCGGGCAGGGGTATGGCCGTCGCATGATGGAACGACTGCTGGAGATCGCAGATGCCCTGGGACTCCGACGAACGGCCCTGTGCGTGGTCAAGGGGAACGTCCGCGCTGAGACGCTGTATCTCAGTCTCGGTTACAGCAGGATCGGCGAATGCAGCTTTCGAGCGCAAAACGATTGCTGGTTGATGGAGCGGATCCTACCCCGACGGGGAAAGGTGAGGCGCGACACCTAGACGTTTGTGCCGGGCCGTCCCATCGGAAGGGTGAACCAGAATACACTGCCTTCACCCGGTCGGCTTTGCACACCGATGCCGCCGCCCAGGACTTCCGCGGCCATTTTGCAGAACGTCAGCCCGAGCCCCGTCGAAGGCATGTTGTTCGGTCCTCCGTCGTCGACCTGGTGGAACTTATCGAAAATCCGCTTCTGGTGCTCGATCGGGATTCCGGGCCCTTTATCCTCCACGGAGACCCGTATCGA
Organism: Chthonomonadales bacterium; assembly: GCA_013360745.1. Classification (GTDB taxonomy): domain Bacteria; phylum Armatimonadota; class Chthonomonadetes; order Chthonomonadales; family CAJBBX01; genus JABWBA01. The sequence continues at coordinate 5,185 of JABWBA010000051.1, forward strand.
CGCAACTCCGACTTGTTCGACGTTCAGGTCGATGGTACTGCCCCGCGGACTGAAGCGCAGGGCGTTCCCGACGAGGTTCACCACCATTCGACGAACGATCTCCCGATCGGCCTGGACGAGGACAGGCGATCCGTCTTCATCCAGACAGGGATCGACCGCGATATGGACAGTCCGATCCAGCGCGATGGCCTGAACCATGTCGACGGCGAGCTCGATCGGCTCTCGGATCGGAAACACCTCGGAGGCGACGCTCATCATGCCCGCCTCCATCTTACCGATGTCGAGAAGGTCATTGACCATCAGCAATAGGCGATCCGCACCCATCAGCGCCCCCTGCACCAACTCGGGCGTGACATCGGGATCATAGTCCAGCTGCTGTACCGTCTGCAGGCCGGTGATCGTGCTCGTCAGGGGCGTCCGCATATCATGAACGATCATATGGGTCAGCGCATCCTGAGCCTCACGAGCCTTCCGAAGCTCTTCATGGGCCGAGGTTAGCCTTTCATGCGCCGCGGTCATCTGTTCGTGAGCGCTGCTCAGCTGAGCGTAGAGCTCGGTCAGATGTCTCTGCTGATCCAGCTCCTTTCGCATAGCCGGAAACCATTGTCGCACCAGCACGACGATGATGAGCAGGGCGGCAGCGAGGTTGACGAGTTTCGGCACAATCACCAGCTGCGGGGCGCCGAGAACCTCGAACATAAAAGGAGGCAGAATGCCCGCTCGAGCTGTGAATATGGTGCCGAAGTAGAGGCTCTCCAGGAGCGTTCGAGCGCCGTCGAGGAACACCACCACGAGCATCGTACTGATGATCGTGCCGAGTCCCCGAAGCCGCCTGTATTCGCGCCAATAGAAGACCAGGATGGTGAGCCAACAGAGGATCAGCACCCAGTAGAGGCCGGCGGCAATGTATCCTGAAGTATCCGAGGTCAATGCATGGCCCGCTGCTCAGCGGTATGGGCTCCCCGTACGAAGCCGCCGTCTATTGTACCCGCGAGCGCTGCGGCGCGGTGTTGCGGGTGCGTATGCATACGACGCGCCGATACGACAGGAAGTTCCGCACCAGAGACGACCTGCGTTATGGAGCGTTATCGCATATACAGCGTCCTAGCGTCTGGCCGCCAGCGCCTGTTCACCTCTGAGGACTTCCAACGCCTTTTTGAGCTGGGTATCGTGCACCTTGTCCTGGAAATCCTGATCGACCCACTCGGGCGACTGCTCAACAGCGATGTCCGGCCTGATCCCGCCCGTACCGAAGAGCGGACGGTGCTCATCGTCGTTCTTGTTATTGATATCATGCCCGCTCGGCGTCAGGTACTTGGAGGTGGTCAGCCGCAGGGCCGAACCGTCGGCCAATGGGAACAGCGTCTGCACGAGCCCTTTGCCAAACGTGTGTTCTCCGATCAGCTTCCCGATCTTGTGGTCCTTGATGGCGCCGGCTACTATCTCCGATGCGCTCGCACTGCTTTCGTTGATGAGAACGACGAGGGGCATGTCGCCGATCTTAGGTGCGGTTCCGCTGGAATAGATCGTATGCCGCTGGCCGTTCTTCTCCTGGACAATGACGAGAGGCCCTTCGCTGACAAACCGGCTTCCTATCCGGATCGCCATCTCGAAGAGCCCGCCCGGGTTATAGCGGAGGTCAAAGATCAGCGCCTTCATGCCCTGCTTACGGAGGTCGCGCCAGGCTTTGTCATACTGCGTGTCCGCACGCTCGTTGAACTCGGACAATACGATCCGGCCGATCTTATGGGCATTATCCTCCATCCAGTACTCGACCACGGGCGGTTCGATTCGCTGGCGCGTCAGAGTGAAGACCAGCGGTTTGGCGGAACCTTCGCGGAGCACGGCGATCTGGACCCGGGTCCCCTTGGGGCCCTTGATCAGTTTGACCACATCGTTGATGCTTTTGCCCAGGGTCGGCACAGGCTTGCCTACCTTGCCAGACCCTCGATCCTCGCCGGCGACGCTGAATATCACGTCCTTCGCCTTCAAGCCCGCCTTGAAGGCAGGGCTTCCCGGGATGGGCCGCACGACTCGCACATCCTGCCCGATCGGCTCGAGAACCGCCCCGATCCCTTCGAAGGACCCCTGAGTGCTTTGCTGCATGCTCAACCATTCCTCAGGATCGAGAAAGCTCGTAAACGGATCGTTGAGGGCGCTGAGCATGCCCTGAATGGCGGAGTAGGTCAGCTCCCGCTCCCTCTTCTTATCGATCACCGCCTTTGAGTACTCCCGCTTCAGGACCGCCAGGGCTTGCGCATAGCCTTCGAACGGACCATCCGCCTCCTGGGCTCCAGCAGCTGTCGGTCCGAGGAAGCCGAGAAGGCTCCCGTGCCGGTCCGACTTCGGAACGCTCTCAAACCAATCCTGCCCCGGCATCGCGATCCCTAGAATGAGCCCGATGCCGACCATAAACACCATCGCGCGACGGCGCTTGACCGAGATGCCTCTCATGAGCGTCCTCCCGTCCTCCCGCCTAACAGCGCGGTTGCTCTGGCGATCATCGGGTCATCCTGGCCGCCGATTACCGTCGATCCCGCAGCGATATCAGGATCCAAACCCCGCGCCGGCAACGGCTTTCCGTCGGCGCCCATCAGGGTTCCGGCTGAGACCGTCATCGCGCCGACTTTCAGCGGCACCAGCTTCTGATAGACGCTGTCACCGCAGGTCGTCGAGCCGAGAAGCGTCGCATCGGACTGAGCTCGCAGGGCGCCTGCGGCCATTTCGGCAACGTTCGCGGTGCCCTGATTAACGATGACGACGAGCTTGGACGATTTGGCAGCGGCCTTTGCTGCGGTCACGACCCTGCGGGACGAGCCTTTGCCGATGATCCCGATCTTGCCGTGGACACCGAGAACGCCAAGCGTGGATGCCATCGAACGGATAGCCGACGCTTCACCTGGCAAATCCGGTCCGCCCGGGTTGTCGCGGAGATCGAGGATCAGACCTCCCGGAGCCGGGTTATCCTTCAGGGCCGCGGCAAGCTTGCCCGGCGCGTCAGCGGTGAATCGCGTTATGCGGACATAGACGCGCCCCCCAGGAAGCGAGCGCACCTCGAGCGCGGGTCTGGTGAACTCCGCTTTCTTGACGACGATGGACAGCGCCTTCGGCTCGTTCGCCCGAACCACGGTGAGCTTCATGTCGGCATCGCCCGGCGCCATCAGTTTGTCCAGCGCGCGGGGCCATGAAACGCCGTCGGTGAGCTTCTTGGTCGCCTGTCGGAGGGCCTTGCGATATTCAACCTCCGGCATGGTCCGCACTGCGAGGCGGTTGAGGTCGAGACGCGGATCATAGGCGATCACCCAGTTGCCGTCCAACTCCGTGATTCGATCTCCGGCTCGGAGTCCTGCCGCAGCCGCAGGACCGCCTGGCGCCACCGCGACCACCGTCACCCGTCGCTGATCGATATTGTCGATCTTCTGTTTTTGGATAGCAACCCTGGCCCCAATCCCCGTGAAGACGCCCTGAGTATCGTCCTTCAATCGCTGGTACTGCTCCTTATTCCAATAGCGCGTGGCAGGGTCATCGAGCGAATAGAGCATCGTCCGGACCGCTCCGGAGACAAGCTTCGTATCGTCATCGATCCGATCAACATACTCGCTACGCATCATCAGCAGCACATCGCGAAAGGTCTCTGACGGATTGACATCGGCGCCGCCCTGCAGACTATCGGCACGGGCGGCTCCGCTCAGAGGCCGGGAGTCGGTGATCTGCCTCATGTCCAGCAGCGTTGGGCGACGCCGCTCCACCATGGATCGAAGGCTCTTGCCGACCATAAACGCACCGGCGCCGACGACGATCAGCGCCGCGAGACCGATCAATGCGCGCACGACGGTCTTCAAGTAGTCCCTCCTTACAGGAGCAATGCGAGCCCCTCGGCTCCATCAAGCCTCAACGTGATTATACACCCGCAATCCGACCGAGCGGCGCAGGCAGCACTATGCAGGCGATTCCGTGCCATTCCGCGTCTCACTCGCAGCATCGATGCACTACGACCAGGTACGTAAAGCGAACCGTTGACGATTCCCCGGAGTCCTCTTATAATGAACCATAACGAGTTCGACGAACGGCGCATCCAACCGTCAACGTCGCCTCGAAGGAGGGATCGTGATGAGCGCTCTCGCCGCACCTCTTCGCCAGGCTGGCGCCAACGCCCTGCGCGCTGGACGTCTCCAGGAGGCCATTACCACCCTGCTCAAGTCCGCCGAGGCCGACCCGAATAGCTTCGAGACATGGTCCTTCCTCGGCGCCGCCTATTCGCGCGCCAACGACTATGCGAAGGCCCGCCAGGCATTTGGGCGCGCGATCCAGATCGATGTCCATTCTGTACGCGGCTGGCATAATCTTGGCGTCGCCCATCAGATGGGCGGAGACGACGAATCCGCGGCTACGTGCTTTCGACGCGCTGTTGAGCTTGACCCGAGTTATGCTCCCGCGGTACAGGCGCTGGCGATACTGACCCCGAAGCCGATGACGATGTCAGAACTCGCATCGGTCGGCGGTACCGTCCGCCTGCCCGGCGCCCAGCGGGAAGCGATCGAGGATCAGGAACCGATCGCTCCCCATCACACACTCACACCTCAGGAACTGGCCCAACTGGCAACCCCAGAAGGATCGTTCCACATGACAGGCGCCCAGGCGACAGAGCTTGCCGACGAGGACCCGAGAGAACCGAAACCAGGCTAATCGAGTGCGAGAAACTCCAGCGCCCTGCCCGTTCCTTCCTTGCCGTCCTCCGTCAGGACAAGGAAGCCCACGGCGTTGCTATCTCGTGGATCACGACCGATCGTCACATCCAGGACCTTACCGGCGAACGATGCGCTGGACCAGACCGGATTGATCGTTCCGGCCCCAAGAATCGCCCCGGGATCAGCGAGGATCAACCGTTCGCCTTTGGCATCCTTCCAGATCATCCAGGCTTTCAGGTTCTCATCGCCTCGCGGATCGTACAAGCCCAGAACCGGCGTCTTAGCCGCCTCAGCAGGCCAGCCGAGCATCGCGAGCGCATCCGATGGAAAGCGGGCGACGACCCAGGAATAGACTCCCGCGCCCTGTTCCGGATATACCATCGCAGGGCCAACGGTGAGAGGATTCGAGGCATCCGACTTGACGCCGAACACAGCGGGCTCGCTCATGCCGTCGAACTGAAACACGCATTGCTCGCCGTCGGTAAACTGCACGATCCCGCTGATCGCCGTGAGCGCGCTGGCCTTGAGGCGCTTGAAGCCTTCGTCGTTATGGACATAGACGGCGCCGGGAACCGCGACCACCGCCGGTTTGTCCTTCTCAAGATTCGCGACGAAGACGCTGCTTGCGCCGGGTCCGAGTTTAAGAGACGTCTTCGGCGACAGCTTCGCATCAGCCCACTCCATGATCGAAAGCTCATCGCCGGATCCGAGGGTCAATAGCCGCACCTTACCATCCCCGAGGACATTGCCCAGGGCGATTCGCCGCGTTTCGGCAGGCGCTTCGGCCTTCCAGAGAGACTTAAAGGAGATCGGAAGGCCCTTGAGGCTCTTGTTATGGGCAACGTAATACTTGCCGGCGGCCGTTAGTTCGCCTCCGCCGGCCGGGCTGACATGACAGAAGCTGCAGGGCTTCTTCTCTTTGGCAGCGAACTCGGGCGTCGCCGCTGCGCCCGCCGAAAGCCCGATCGCTGCGGCAAACGGCGCTGCCAACTTCCATATGTTCAAATGTATCGCCTCCATGTTTCGATGTCCGTACTACGGTGATCACTACGATGCTCAGGCAGGCTAGCCATCAGCTCCGTAGAACACAAAGCAGGATACCTGCCATACCCGATCGTACAAGATACGGGTATGGGAGGATTATCAGATATGACGCGCCATCGACATCTGCGGTTCGCATGGACTATGGCACTCGGGCTCCTTTGCCCCGCCATGTGTCGGCCCGATCCGGCTCGGATCACCGACCCGACTCGACCGGTCTGCGAGCTCGGTCGGGATTATGCGATCCTTCAGTGGTTCACATCGAAACCCGCCGCTACCCGGGTACAACTTCGACCCGGGTCGGCGCCGGCCGGAACGCTCGGTCCGAATGGCGCACCGACCGCTCCCTGGGCCAACGCCCGGGTTCGCGTGGTGCAGGGAACGGCTGGAGAGCGGATGGCGCATCGTCTTCGCATCGGCGGATTGGAGCCGGGCAGGCGGTACTCGTACCGGATCTATGATCCTGCTGCCGACCCGACGGGCGGCGAGCGCCGATGGGGCGCGGAACCGCCCTGGCGCAGAGAGTACTCATTCAGTACTCTGGCGCCCGTAGGCCGCAAAACGATCGTCCGCATACCGATCAAAGTGCTCCTGATGCCCAATGTATGGAACGTCGCATCGGCCTGCGCGACGGCGCCGCACGCTCCGCCTCCGGCGCTGATGTCCGACCGTGAGATCGCACGGATCAAGGACGAGTACGCCATCGCGGCCCGCTTCCTGTTTATCAACAGCCATATGCGCGTCTGGTACGACTTCCATTTTTATGTGGACGCCCGCATTCAACGGTGGGGGGACGAACCGGCTGAGGCGCCGCCAGCCTACAGGGGTCTTCCGCTCTGCCGAAGCTATGGCGGTGAGGATTACCTCGGCCCGGGAGGCGGCACGTTTACGATTTTGAATACGAAACAGGTGGCCACCGCCAACGATAAACCGGTCGCTGAACCCCTGCCCTTCGTTGGCCAGATCGAGCAGGCCTTCCCGCGAAGATGGAACGACGCGTTGAAACGCTGGGACTTCTACGGGAGCGGAGGGGGCACCTACGGCATCGACGGCTGGCCCGACGGTATTCCGGGGCGATCCCAGTTCCTTGGCGGCAGCGACACTGCGTGGCTCGTAACCCACGAGTTCCACCATCAGATGGAATCTCTCGGCGCATTCTCGCTCGCCAATCGGGAGGATGATCGGATCGTTTTCGATCACTTCGCGCCCAGGCGCCGCACTAAGAAGGCCGATGGCGCCTGGGACGAGTGGGTCTGGTCGACCAGCTGGAAGCACGGCGAACACTGGGACGGCATCGCCTATTTCGACCGGATGCTGACGTCGGTCCAATGGCTCCGACTGCACTTCGGAGAGACGATGACGGTCGCAGATGCCGATAGCGATGGCGTTCCCGACCGGGATCCCCGCTTGCCGTTCGATGAGGTCCGCTTTGGCAGTGACCCTGGCAAGGCAAGAACGGACGGTGCGATGCTCGATCTTGACAAGGCAATGCTCAGTTCATGGGCGCCCGCGCCCCTGACTGCCACGTGGGATAAGACATCCCTCCGGTTGATCCGCCCTGCACCCCGTAAAAGAGACAGCGACGGGGATGGATGGGCCGATGGCGTCGACCCTCATCCCCTCTATCCCTGGCTTCCCTTCATCTGGCCTGCCACGCCTGTCCTCGACGGCGATGCCTCGGATTGGGCCGGGATACCCCTATCAGGCCGCGCGACGTTTGAGGGCGGCGAGATCACCTTCCGCCAGGCGCATGACGACGCAGCGTACTATGCGTGCATCGAACTCAAAGGTCCGTGGCAGCGGCTGTCGATCGGGCTCGACGGTGAAGGAGAGGGGTACTACACCACCGAGAGCACCTATGCTTTTGAGATCCTGAGCAACGACGGACCGAACGGCGCCATCCTCCGACCAAGCGGGCCAAACCGATGCCCGGGTCTAGAATGGAGAGCAGGTCGCAACGGCGCAGGCCTCGTAACGATCGAGATCAGTATCCCGAATCGAGGCCAGGGACTCTGGTACTGGCAGGGAGGAGGAAGGGAGGTCGGGGCCTCCATCAGCGGATGGACCGTGGACCGCAAGCCGTTCAGCGTCTACGAACCGTATGACCTGTTCTACGCGCGGATGCTGGAACGACACGGGCGAGAGTCGCTCCCGCCCGATGCGCCCGCCGAGATCCAGCCCGGCCCAGGCGTACAAGAGTACCGGTTCGACCAGGGGTCCGGGCCATGGACGGTAGGCAGCGGATGGTCCATTGACGGCGGTGCGATGGCCTACTCCCACGGTCCCGAGGCCGACAATCAGCTGCTCCTGACGGGCCTCAACGCCCCGGACTTCGACATCCTGGCCGAGTTCGAAGCGGCCAACGACTTCCACATCGGCGCGTGGAGGCCGGCGACGACTGCACCGAGCAACGTAACGGACTACGTCGTCTTCCTCGGAGGCTTCGGGAACGCCCGCTCCGCCATTCGGGCCGATGGCCAGGAGGTCGGCGCGGAGGAGACCGGCCTGACGTCCGGCCGACATCGCGTGCAGTTCACGCGCCGCGATGGGCGCCTATGGGTGTTGTTGGATGGCAAGCCGTTCCTCCACGGCCGGGATCATGATCCTGCCGCTGCGATCGATCGGCTGGGCTTTCTCGGTGGCTGGGACGGCGCGCAGAGGATCTATCGGGTCCTGGTTCGATTGGACGGACCGAAGGGCCTCGGCCCCTAAAACGCTACCCTGGTCTGCAGCGACCATATATTGCGTCCGCCCGCTCTGCCGATACAGGGGCTGACGGTGAGATGCGGCAGCGCCTCGATATCAACACCGACGATTCCGCTTCGGAGTTCAGCGATCTCATCCGCGCTATCATGTCCATAGAACAGAGCGACATACGGTGTTGCCCGATGATGGCTATGGAGAACCGCCTTGATGAACCCGAACTGATAGGTCCCGTGCGCCCCCCGGGCTTCCAGAGCTTCGGTGGTCACCGATACGGGTCCAACGTCCACCGTCGCATCGATTCCGTATCCCCAGTTATGCGAGGTTCCGTAACTCCAGCCTCGACCCGCGGCTGCTGAGATCCCGACTTCGGATCCTGCAGCCACATGCCAGGCAGCGCGGATCGATGTGTTCAGGGCGTCCGTATGAGGGTTCGATGTGATCGAGACTTCCATGGACGTTCCAAGCACAATCGTCTCAGCCATCATGCCCCAACGGGTTTCGTATTCCCACTCCTGGAGAGCGAACGGAACATAGTGCTTGCCGAAGGTCACCGTTGCGGATCCAATCGGGCGGCGGTAATAGCACTCAACCGGCTGTTGCGCAGTCCGCCCGGAGCCGGTGTTGAGGTCACCGACCCCGAAGGAACCGACGGCGGTATCGAGATCCGCGCCCATCCAGGTCAGGGATAGGACGGAGGGGTATGCGGTTCCCACGCCGGCCCATTGACCGTCGGTGTGACGGCGAACGGAGCCGTTGATATTACTGAGGCCATAGTAGAGATTGCCCCCCACGCGAACGGAGGTTGGAGTCGCCACATCGCTCCGAGCTCCGTCAGCGCTGAGAAAAGCCGATAAGCCCAGAGCGATCGCTGGAAGGCAGCGCCATCGTCTCATCGTGAGTGGTTCCGGGCTTTCTGCGTCCGAACGGCCACCATGATGCATGGCCCTCCGTACACGGTCCGAAGGCTGGCGGCGTGGGCGGTGTTCACTGCCTCGGTCGAATCTGAGCCTGGCTGCATCCACATATAGCCGACGCCAAGTCGGCCGGCATCTCGCGCGGCCTGGGCTGTGACGTCCGGGGGCACTACGGAGACGATGCACTGCGGCGTTTCCGGCAGATTGACGAGCATCGGGTAGGCGGGATCGCCGTCAACCGTATCGGCGGAAGGGTTCACGGCGTATACGCGGTAGCCGCTCTGCTTGAGGGTGACATAGACCCGATGGCCGTACTTCGCCGGATCTCGCGAGGCGCCCACAACGGCAAAGACCTCAAGGGCGAGGATCTCAGGGATGAGCGATCCGAACGGCGTATATGGCATGGCGCGGCCTCCGATGGGGCGTATGTTGACGATGATAGCACAGCGCACGGCATCGGCGCGTATGGTGATGACTTCACACGAACCGTTGCGCGTGATAGAATGACGGCTCTATACGCCGGACCCGGTTCGGCGGCATTCGGGAGGGGCAGATGGCGCAAGTAGCAGGCGGAGCCGGCAATAGGCGTTTCCGATTGATCCTTCGAGAGGGAGGCGTCGCCCGGGAGATGGGCGGCGAGAGCACAGCCCTCGGCGTCTCGATCGTCGATCGCGTGTTCACGGAAGCTCTGGATGGCTCGGCGTCGGACATCCATATCCAGCCGGAACGGGATCGAACCCGAATACGCTTCCGCATCGACGGGGTCATGCACCAGATCGGCTATTTCCCCAATGAGCATGTCGCCAGCGTCCTCGCCCGTATCAAGCTGGCCGCGGGGATGCATATTGATGAGCGGCGCGTACCGCAGGATGGTCGGATCGACATGGAGTACGCCGATCGCCGATTCAGCGCTCGCATCTCTGCCCTGCCCAGCCTCAACGGTGAAAAGGTCGTGATCCGGCTCCTCGATCCGGCCAGTGTCCATATCGACATCGGAACACTGGGAATGCCGGAGGAGGTCATGAAACGATGGCTCAACGTGATCGAGACGCCGTACGGCATGATCGTCGTCACCGGGCCAACGGGATCGGGCAAAACCTCGACGCTCTATGCATCCATCAATCGCCTGGATCGCCAACGCCGCAATATCGTCACTGTGGAAGATCCCATCGAGTATGAGTTCCAGGATAACATCACACAGGTCCAGGTTACCGAGAAGATGGGATTCCCTCGCGTGATGCGCTCCTTCCTCCGCCAGGACCCCGACGTCATGATGGTCGGCGAAATGCGCGATCCGGAGTCCCTCTCCATCGGCGTCCAGGCAAGTCTGACCGGGCACCTGGTCCTGACCACGCTCCATACGAACAATGCCGTCGAGACACTTGGCCGAATGCTCGATATGGGCGGTGAACCCTACCTGATCGCATCGACGGTCCGCTGCGTTCTGGCCCAACGGCTCGTCCGGGTTGTATGCAAGGAATGCAGGGAACCCTACGAGCCGACGGCCGACGAGGTTCTGGCGCTTGGTCTGCCCCTCTCTGCCGCCCGGGATCGAACGTTCTACCACGGGCGGGGCTGCAAGGCCTGCCGAGAGACGGGCTACAAAGGAAGGATCGGGGTATTCGAGCTCCTGATGAACTCACCAACCCTGAAACAGCTCATCACCCAGCGAGCTTCCGCACTTGAGATGCACCGCGCGGCCCGAGCTCAGGGATTCCGTACGATGATGGAGGACGGACTCCAGAAAGTGCTCGCTGGCATCACAACGCCTTCTGAGGTGATCCACGCGGTCTATACAACGGCGCTTCACGAAGGAGACGATCTCAACGACGGTTCCGATGGTGACGATTTTGCCGAGACGACCGACGATGCGGCAACGGAGCCGGTGTGAGGGCTATATCGCCAACCGGCGCGCCGCGTCTCGGCCCGACAGAACCACCCCAACGCCCAGGATAAGAATCAGCGCGCCCGCGGCCTGGTAGGCCGCGATCGTCTCACCGAACAGGACCCAGGCGAAACTCCCGGCGACAACCGGTTCGATAAGCGTAGCCGCAGCAACGGTCGATGCTGAGTAATGGCGGAGCGACCAGTTCAGCAACGTATGGCCAAGGAGCTGAGGCGCCGCCGCCAGACCGAAAACCGCGAACCACGCCCGGGCGTTCCCCGGCCAAAAGGCCCCATCGGATCCGCACATGAGGATCACGCCCAGAAACGTCAGGGCCGCGGAACCGTACGTCCAGGCAACGACTCGCCTCGTGCCGAGTTGGCTCTGCAGCTCCGCTGTCAGGAGCAGGTAGACGCCAAAGGCTATGGCGCCTGCGACCGCCAGAAGGTCACCGGACCCAGGCCCGGACACGCCCATGTGGGAGCCGCCGGTGACCAACCATGCGCCGACCATGCCGAGAGCCAGCCCGCCCCAAAAGCGAACCGCTGGCGGTCGACGGGTGAGCGCCCAGAGGAACAACGCCGTCCAGACAGGAGTCGTCGAGACCAGGAGAGTCGAGCGCGCGACCGGTATCAGCTCCAGAGACCCGAACCAGGTCCAGAAATGGATGGCGAGGGCAACGCCTGCGACGCATAGTCGCGCCGTCACCCGAAGAGATGGAGAGAGCGGAGCGCCTGGCCCCGTGGCGGGGCGGAGGACCGCCGAAACCATAGCGAACGCCAGAGCCATCCGCCAGAATGTCAAACTCCCGGGCGAGAGACCGGCCTCAAGGCCGTAGCGGGCGAAGATCGCGCCCGAACCCAGGGCAACCTGCGCCAGCAGCAACCCGCTGAGCCGGAGCTCCCACGATGTAGACAGAGCTCGCGGCCGATCGTTCAGTAGCGGACCGGACCCTCGCCTGAGGTCGCGCCCGTAAGCCCGCCGACGACCCGGCTCGTTTCGGCAAGCATGAACCCGAGTTCACTGCTGATCGCGACGAACCGAAATCCCTCGTCGATGCGCCGATGGGCCTGTTCCACAGTCCCGCAATGGATGCCGGGAGCGACGCCGAATCTCCGAGCGGTTGCGCACAGGCGGCGAAGCGCGGCGACGAACTCATCGTCCGGGGATTCCATCGCGGGCGCCTTGCCCATGGAAGCGAGCAGGTCGTTCGGGCCGATGAACATTGCGTCCACGCCGGGCACGGAGAGGATTTCCTCGCATCGATCTACCGCCTGAACGTGCTCGGCCTGGATGATCACCAGGATCTCGTCATTCGCTCGCTCGAAGTATTCCGCGCTGGTCGCGCCGAAGTTCAGCGTGAACATGCCGCCTCCCACGCTTCGACGCCCGATCGGAGCATACCGACACGCCGCGACGGCCTCCTCCGCCTCTTCACGGGAGTTGCACATCGGGAAAATCACGCCGAACGCCCCCGCATCGAGCGCCCGTTTCGCGTTCTCCCGGCTGATGGATGGGACTCGCGCCAGCGGAACGCAACCCGCGTCTGCGATCAGTCCGAAGATGATCGCGGCCGTTTCCCAATCCGCAGGACTATGCTCGATATCGAGCGTTAGCCACCGAAAACCGCTGCGAGCCATGTACCGCGCCGCGATCGGGCTCGCCATTGAGAGCCAGGTGCCCACCTGAGGACGATCTGCGCGGAGCTCCGCTCTGACGGTGTTGATCCGCATCTCAGGCCTCCTCGGGTCTCGGGATTCGCAGAGCCGTGGAGCGATATACCCCGGGATTGAGCGTCGCCGCCGGAACGACGCCCCGCATCAACGACACGATCTGTTCGGCGGTCATCGTGCACATCCTCGCTGCGGCCTCTCGCGCATTGAACGCGTTGTGGGCCGTTAGGATGAGATTCGGCACGCCCCGCAGTGGACTATCGGTCGGTAGCGGCTCCTGTCGGACGACATCGAGCGCCGCGCCGGCGAGGTGTCCCGCCTGCAACGCGTCGAGCAGAGCTTCCTCAACGACGATGGAGCCACGCGCCGTGTTCACGAAATAGGCGCCCGGCTTCATCGATGCAAAGGCGGCCGCATCAAACATCCCGGCCGTATCAGGCGACGATGGAGCATGCACCGTGATGATATCGGATCGCGCGAGGAGCGCGTCGAACGGGACCATCGACGCAATCTCAGTGGATCTCGTCACGTGCGGATCGGTCGCCAGGATCTCCGACCCGAACGCCGCCATTCTACGGGCTACCGCGCGGCCAATGTGCCCGAGCCCTACGATGCCGACGGTCTTCCCCGTAAGGAGTACGCCGGATACTTCGCTCCAACCTCCATCACGGGTCATACGATCCAGTTCGGTGATGCGGCGGGCCAGGGCAAGAATCAAGCCGACGGTAAAATCGGCCACGGCGTCGACGTTGATACCGGGCGTATTCGTACAGACCACGCCTGCCGCGGTAGCCGCCGTCAGGTCGACTGCATCGTAGCCAACGCCACACCGGGCGACCATTTTAAGCGTTGGGGCTCCAGCAAAGACCCGGGCGGTGTAGTCCTCGGCAGAAGCGAGAGAAGCGTCGCATCCCTGCAGGAGCCCGATCAGGTCCGCCGAGAGCTCCGGACCGTATCGGGCAGGACGGATCAGTTCGCAGCCCGCCGCCTCCATCAGGGCGATTCCGTCGCGACCGTGGTTCCAGAACGCACGCGAGGTAACAAGCACGCGCCATCCCCGGCGCTCGGTCGACCTACCACTCTCCGACATACAGGACTTCCTCCTCGAGCATTACGCCGAACTGAAGGTGCACGCGTCGTCGGACTTCGTCGGCCAGCGCCCGAACGTCCGCAGCCGTCCCTGAGCCGAGGTTGACGATGAAGTTGCCGTGCCGCGGGCTCACCGCGCAGCCGCCGCGAACCATACCCTTGCATCCGCACTCGGCGCTAAGATATCCGGCGGGAACGACACCGGCCTCTCGAAGATCCTTCGGTAGGCCGGGTATCCGACGCGCGAGCTCAACGTCGTAGACGTTCTTGAAGAAACTCCCCGCCGAAGGAGCCCATGGTTGGCGGAAGATGCGATTCCGTTGATAACCGCGCGCCTCGGCAAGAGCTCCTTCGCGATCGCCCGGCACGAGATCCAGTTCGACGGAGACCAGACACTCCCCCGTCGAGCCGCTCCGACGGAGGCGGCTGTCCCGATATCCGAACTCCATCCATTCGGGACCGACACTGCGAAGCCCCTGACCGTCGATGATCTCGAGGCTTCGGACCAACGGGGCGATGGAGCGCCGGTAGGCGCCGGCGTTGGAGACAAGCGCTCCGCCGATGGTACCGGGTATACCCACCGCGAACTCCAGCCCAACAAGCCCATGGCTCACGGACCTGCGAAACAAGCCCGCCAGGCTGTGTCCCGTGCCTACCCGGATCGGCTCTCCCATGATCAGGTCTTCGTTACGGTTATGGATTACAAGACCCGGGACACCCCGATCGCTGACGCATAGATTGCTGCCCCCGCCCAGAAGGAACCACGGGATATTCGATCGGCGGCAGGCCAGCACGACCTCGGTCAGTTCCTCGCTCGTGCGGACCCGAAGAAACGCCTCCGCAGGGCCGCCGACTCGGAGCGTGGTGTAATCGGCGAGTGGCGCCTCGAACCGCACCCGGTCGCGCAGTGCGCGGGTCACGCACGACAGGGCATCGAGCGCCGATGGATGATCCGACCCCCGAGGCAGGTCCCTGGTGCGCCCGACTATCGGCATCTGGAGAGCGAGCGAAGGCTCTACGGCTTTGCGGGTCCCGGCTTCGCGTCGCCTTTGGCGAGACCCAGCGCCCATCGAATGCCGCCCAGCATATGCACGCGGATCACCTCATTGTCCCAGACATCGCCCCGGTGACCGAATGCCGTATAGAACACGCGCCCCTTGCCCTGAACCTTGTTCCATGCTAGGAGACAATCGCCGGGTTGGTTCGCCTCCGGACGACCGTCATCGGGAGTCTTATCGAGATACAGCAGGACATGGACCTTCGATCGATCGTTCCGCTTGAAGATATAGACTTCCTCGTGGATCTTCGTGCCTCTCGGCCAATCGACGGTAGCCGGATGCTTCGGGTCCTGTACGAGCGGCTCGATAGTGCACTGACGGCCGTGAGTGACGAACGCATCGCCGATGAGGTTCAGGTAATCGTCATTACCGTGGTAGGTATCGGTCGCCGCATGCATGCCGATGAACGCCTTGCCGGTCTCGATCCATCGGATGAACGCTTTCAGGTCCGGCACGCCGATGTCCCCGGTCGTGTTCAGGAAGACCACACCATCGAACTTCTCTGCGTTGAGATACTCGGGTGTCAGCATCTTCTTGACGTCGTCGGCGGTCCTGCAGTACGCGACGCTGAACGCGCCGCTCCGCTCACCGATCTCCGCCAGGGTCCTCTCTCCGGCGGCGATGCCCTCCTCGTGGCGGAACCCTGCTGTATGGCTCACCAGGAGGAGTTTCTTCTTCGGTGGAGCGGCGAGAGTGGCCTGGCACAGCGATACGGCAGGCACCAGGAGCGCCAATAGTCGAATGTCCATTCTGTATCCTCCGTGGTCAGAACGTAGTGAGCGATCGTGTACGTCAGTATGCCGCATTGGCCATGGTCTTCCACACGGCGAATCGACTCACGGTATAATACACTGGAGACGCTGTTGGATCAACCAGCGTTCGGAGGTTCTGTAACCCCATGCCACCCGGCCAGAGAGCGCCCGTGCCGGCGCTGGAGAGACTGGCGACGTACCATCGGCACCTCCTGGATCTAGAACAGGAAAGTGTCGTCACGATCTCCTCTGCGGAAATGGAGACCCACACCGGGATCCCTGCAGCCCAGTTCCGCAAGGATCTGTCCTATTTCGGCGACTTCGGCACACCCGGGGTCGGCTATGTCGTAACGGAGCTCCGGGCGGCGATCGACCGCATTCTGCACGTACACGAGGAGCAATGTCTCCTCCTCGTCGGCGCGGGGAATCTGGGTGCGGCGCTTGTGGGCTACCCGGGCTTGATGGAGCAGAAGTTCCGGCTGGTCGCCGTTTTCGACAACAACTATGCGAAGATCGGGCGCCAGCTATGGAACCTCGAGATCTATGATGTGGCTCGCCTGAAGGAGATCAATAGCGTCCTCCAGGCGCGCATCGGCGTCATTGCCGTGCCGAGACAAGCGGCGCAGGAGGCCGCCAACGCCCTGGTAGACGCCGGAGTCAATGCGCTCCTGAACTTCGCGCCCGCCACACTGCGCGTTCCCTCGCATGTAATGGTTCGCAACGTCTCCTTTGTCCAGGAGCTCGCTGTCCTCTCTTATCACGTTGCCTCTGTCGCCAGCGTCGAGCAGCCGTCGGACCGCTAGATCGCCGAAACGAATCGACGCAACCCTCCATGTGCCCAATGGATACCGCGGATTTCCTCGTGATCGGCAGCGGGATCGCCGGCCTTACATTCGTACGCGAGGTTCTCGGGCATGGCTCTGTCCTCGTATTGACCAAGAAGGATCGGGCGGAATCGAACACCAACTACGCGCAGGGCGGGATCGCGGGCGTCATGGCCGAGGACGATGCCATGGACCTGCACGCCGCGGACACGCACACGGCCGGCGCAGGGCTGTGCCGGGATGACGCGGTACGGACGCTGGTTCGAGAGGGTCCGGAACGGATCCGGGACCTGATCGGTCTCGGCGCACGGTTCTCCATTGAGCAGGATCGGGACGGTCGGGAGCAGTTATCCCTCGGACGCGAGGGCGGTCATTCGAAAAACCGAATCGTCCACGCCGTAGATCGAACCGGATGGGAATGTGAGCGAACGCTCCTGGCCGCCACCAGGGATCATCCGGACCTTCGAATACTCGAACACTGGTTCGTCGTCGATCTGGCGGTCGAAGGGGACGGTGACGAGCGGCGCTGCGTCGGCGTCTGGGCTCTGGATACCGCATCGGGAACGGTTCATCAGTTTCGGGCTCGTGCGGTCCTGCTGGCCAGCGGCGGATGCGGCCGGATCTACCTCCACACCACCAACCCGGATATCGCCACCGGCGACGGGGTAGCCATGGCGTGGCGAGCCGGCGCTGCCATCGCCAATATGGAGTTCATCCAGTTCCATCCGACGACGCTGTACCATCCGCACGGACGCTCGTTCCTTATCTCGGAAGCCGTACGGGGCGAGGGCGGCATCCTGCGCACCGCCGACGGCAACACCTTCATGCATCAGTACCACCCGCTGGGCGATCTCGCCCCGCGCGATGTCGTCGCTCGGGCGATACACACGGAGCGTCTGGCCCGGGGCGAACCCTGCGTCTTTCTGGATGTGACGCACCTGAGTGACGACTTTCTTCGGAGCCGGTTTCCGACGATCCACGCCCGTTGCATGGAACTGGGCATCGATATCGCGGTTGATCCCATCCCCGTGGTTCCTGCGGCCCACTATATGTGCGGAGGTGTCCGGACGAACCTGGATGGCCGCACAACACTCCCGGGCCTCTACGCCGCCGGCGAGGTCGCTTGCACCGGTGTGCACGGAGCCAATCGCCTCGCGTCCAACTCGCTCCTGGAAGCGATGGTCTTCGGTCGACGTGCGGCCATGGCGGCCATTGAGTCGGCCGCGAGGGTTCCCTTACCTGCCATTGCATCCGAAGACGCCCCGCCCGCCGGCTTCGGCAGCGAAGCCCCGCCTCCAGCTGTGCTCGGCGCGGCGCGCCGGCATTTACAGGCGGTGATGCACGACTATGCGGGGATCGTAAGGAGCCTGTCCGGTCTGGCAGCGGCAAGCACCCAGACGCAGCGTTTTCGCCACGAAGCCGCAGATATCGTACGCAGATCCGTTCCCGACGTAGACGCCTTCGAGCTCCGAAACATGGCCGATGTCGCGATGCTGGTTGTTCGTTCCGCACTGAGCCGACGCGAGAGCAGAGGACTGCACTACCTGACGGACTATCCGGAAACCAATCCGACACTGGTGATGGACACTCTGATCTGCAACGGCGAGGAGCCGAGTTCCGGTCAGGCCTGATCTCACGAACGGGATGGGATCATCGGCCGTTACGCGGACAGAATCCTGCGGGTTTCTCTGACAATCGACGCAAGCTCATCGGATGTATGATGACTGAGGAAGCGCCTCTGGCTGCGGTCCTGCGCCCGCAGGGACACATCGCCCCGCCCACGGGCGGCTTCGCTATGCGAGACGCCACGGATCGCATTCGATTAGGAGTTGTCGATATGAGGTTGATACTCGGGATCGTCGCGGGGTTCAGCCTGCTCGTTGCCCCGGCATTCAGTCGCCCTCTGGACGACTCGCCCAAGGCTCCGCCGCGCCCTGCCATTCCACCGATGATCACCTATCCGGTCGAACTGGATATGGACCGAAACGGCGTCGATGATGCCATCGAAGCGCGTATCGATGAGCTCCGCATCCGCTCCATATCGGCCGGGAGCGCTGCGAAGCGCCGAGATGCCATCGCGCAACTACAGGCTCCAATCCGGGTGGAGCTCCTCTTTTCCGGTCCGATTGCGCAGGCCGACCTGGACGCGTTCCAACAGCTGGGCGGACACGTCGAACACGTGTTCACACACATAAGCTATGGTTGGGGCGGCATGATCCAGCTGAACGCGGCTCCGAAGCTGCCGGCCCGCATGAGCAAAAGCTTCATGACGGTTATTCAGGCGCGCCCCATGTACCGGGATATGGACGAGGCGACGAGGACCTCGCGCACGCGCCCGGTCTGGGCGGCGGGGTTCGCCGGATCGGCGTCGGGATTCCAGGGCAACGCAGACACCGCCATCGCGATTATCGATACCGGCGTCGACGGTACCCACCCCGACCTCGCGGGCCGAATGCGCTACTGGAAGGACTGGGATGGGGGATCCAGCACGCCGGTCGATTACGACGGTCATGGAACGATGGCGGCTGGTATCGCGGTCGGCACCGGAGCGACT
>JABWBA010000111.1 GCA_013360745.1 Chthonomonadales bacterium
TGGTCCGCTTCCTGGATATCGGCGAAGCGGAGGAACTGCTCGATGTCGGAGGAGGGCCCGGTACCTATTCCGTGCTGCTGGCAGGGCTCCATCCACGGCTCAGGCCGACCGTTCTCGATGTGCCCGGGGTGATACGATGGACGCGCGTGCTCGTTGCGGATGCCGGGCTGGCGGAGCGGGTGCAAACGATCCCGGGCGATGGCAAGTTAGGCGAGTACGGCGAGGATCGCTGGGACGCGATCTTGTTCTCGGGTGTGCTGCATCAGATGAGCGAGGAGACGATTCTCCGCATGTTTCGTGGCGCGTTCCGGGCCCTGCGCTCCGGAGGCGCGGTGATCGTGAGCGATGTGATGCGGGACTCGTCCGGCGCCGGACCGCTCTTCGCCACGCTCTTTTCCCTGCAAATGTTGCTGACTACGGACGAAGGCGCGGTATTTCGATCGGACGATTGCGCTGCATGGCTTACCGACACCGGGTTCGTCGCTACGACGATCACGCCGTTGCCTCCTCCATTGCCCTATGTCGTCGTTCGCGGCCTCAAGCCCTGACTTCCCGGTCGGATACAATACTCCCATCCTCGCCCAAACAGAAGAGAAAGGTGCACCATGTCCAGGACATCCCCGTTCGTCTCCGTACCCCAGGCCCCGCCCGACCCGATCCTCGGGCTGACCGAAGCCTTCCAAGCTGATACGAACCCCCATAAGGTGAATCTGGGTGTCGGCGTCTATCAGGACGGGAACGGCAGGGTGCCGATCCTGCGAGCCGTGGCGAAGGCTCAGGAACGATGGATCCGAGCTGAGGACACGAAGACCTATTTACCGATCGACGGTCTTCGGTCCTACAACACCGAGGTCCAGCGGCTGATCCTGGGCGATGCCGGAGGCGCCGTCGAATCGGGCCGGGCGGTCACCCTGCAGACGCTGGGCGGTACGGGCGCGCTTCGCATCGGGGCTGAGTTCTTAGCGCGGTTCCATACCGGCCGGCCGGTCTATCTCAGCGCACCGAGCTGGGAGAACCATAAGGCGATTTTCGAAGCCGCCGGTCACGACGTGCGCCAGTACGCTTATTACGATCCGGCCGCGCACGGATTGGATTATGCCGCGATGCGGGCGGACCTCGAGTCGGCTCCCGAAGGGAGCGTGGCGCTCCTGCATGCCTGCTGCCATAACCCCACCGGCGTTGACCCGTCGTTGGAGCAATGGCGGGATCTCCTCGGCGTGTGTCAGAGCCGCGGCCTGTTTCCCTTCTTCGACTTCGCCTACCAGGGACTGGGCTCCGGACTCGATGAGGACGCCGCCCCGGTCCGGATGTTCGTGGAACAGGGCCAGCCTTGCCTGATCGCCAACTCGTTCTCCAAATCCCTGTCTCTCTATCGGGAACGTGTCGGAGGCCTGACCGCCGTAACCGGTTCGTCCGATGAAGCTGCTCGGGCTCTGAGCCAGCTCAAGCGAGTCGTTCGGGTGAACGTCTCGAACCCGCCGTCCTTCGGCGCGCAGGTCGCCTCGATTGTGCTCAGCGATCCGGACCTGTCCGCGGAATGGCGGTCCGAGCTCGAGGGCATGCGCCTGCGGATTTGGCGGATGCGTGAGCGGTTCGCCGAAGCTCTCAAAGAGCGAAACGCCCCGCGGGACTTCAGTTTCATCCGGCGCCAGAAGGGCATGTTCTCGTTCCTCGGCCTGAGCGTGGAGGCGGTCCATCGGCTCCGGTCGGAGTTCAGTATCTATGCTGTCGATAGCTCGCGGGTGTGCGTCGCTGCGATGAACGAGGGAAACCTGGAACGGATCTGCGACGCCGTGCTCGCCGTACTCTAGGTCCGTTCAAAGACGCGCAATGAGAGGAGCGCATATGGTCCCGCTGAGGCTTGGCCTGACGCTGACGGTCACGTTGGCGACGATGGCTGCCCGGCTCCCCGCAGAGGAGTTGATCACGCCGGCGCTCAGCCTGAAGATCACGAATGGAGTCGTGACCGGGCTCACGAATCGGATCGTCGGTGAGACCTATACTGCCGGGCGAATCGTCCGCGATCCTCTCGTCGGAATGCTCCGCGCCGAAGGGACCTCACTCCGGCCGACAACCGGGCGTGCGGAACGCAGGTCGGATGGGACGCTTCTGTTCCGCAGCCAATCCGGAGCCGACCGGCTCACCAGCCGGTACGCGCGGCGTGCTGATGGGTCGGTGGAAGTGCGTCAGTATGCCGCCGGCGCGCAGGGATCCGTTCAGGGCGTACTCTGGGGCATCGGCGATATCCCGGATCGCTGCGAAGCGCTCGTGCCGGGGAACTCCGGTCAGCGCTTCGGCCGCGATGCTCCGTTCGAAACGCGCATCTTCGAGTACCCGACGGATTGGGAAGCGCCGTTCCTTGTGATACAGGGAGCGAAGGGGGGCGTTCTGATTCAGGCTGAGGATCCGGCCCTGACGCCGAAAGTCCTAACCGTAGAGCGTCGTCCGGGCGCCTTTCGCATCACGTTCGAAAGCCGGAACCAGGCGCCCTTCAAGCCTCGAAAGAGTATAACGGGTGTCCGATGGGTGATACGTGCCTATCGTGGGTCCTGGGCCGTCGGCGCAGGCCTGTATCGACGCTGGGCCGAGCACGCCTATGTCGTACAGCCCCTCAGCAAGAAACGGCCGGAATGGGCGGCGGGTATCCGGTTTGTGGCGACCGTTCGGATGGATCTGGACGTCCTCCGCGTCCTGGCTCAGCGGGTCATCCCGTCGCGCACTCTCCTGTATGTGCCCGACTGGCGGCGCGATGAATACGATCGGAACTATCCGGACTATACCGCCTCGCCAGCATTCGGGCCTTTCGTAGCCGAAGCGCATCGATTTGGATTTCGGGTGATGCCGCATGTGAACTACTTTGGCTGCGATCCGAAGAACCCGGAGTACGCACGACTCCAGCAGTACCAGATGCGGGATCCGTTCCATCATCAGCCTCTCTGGTGGGATTGGCCCCGAGCGGAACCCCCCATCAAGTTCGCCTACATCAACCCTGCGTCACGCGAGTGGCGAACGCTGTTTATCGCTCGCATGAAAGAGCTCTGCCGACGGTACTCCATCGACGCCTTGCACCTCGATCAGACCCTGTGCATCTTCAACGATGACAACGGTCTGGTCGACGGCATGACCTGCGCTGAGGGCAGCCTGGCTCTCCACAGGGAACTCAAAGCGGCGCTGCCCGATGTGGCGTTGAGCGGGGAGGGCCTCAACGAGATCACTTCGCGCTACGAAGAGTTCGCACAGCGGCACGTCTGGGGTATGTACCATACGGACGGCACCTGGGACGAACGGAAGCTCGCCATGGCTCACCCGATCGCGTCGGCGGTATTGCTCCCGGGAACGAGCATCTACGGGTACCTGGGTATGCCCAATCCCTGCACCTCTCCCGATGTCTTTGATGCGTGGATGCGCGCGTACGATCGACTTGGAGTGCTGCCTACGTATCCCTGGCCAACGGCGGCTGAGTTGAGACCGCCGTCGCCGGAGCCCGCGCAGAAGGCGCTGAGGCGGGCTGCGCTCTTCCTTAGGCAGGCGCCTACGCCCGACTTTGCTCCGTCCGACTGGCATCCGCAGGATCACTTCGTCTGGTCTGCGCCGGGGGGCGTCCGGATTCGGATTACGGGTAATCCGTCGTCCCGACTGCAGTTGGAGGCTCCGGGCGGGAAACCTCTGGTTATGGAACGGCGCATCCAGGGTGTCGCGGCGTGGGAAGAGGGCGGTTCGATCATCGGATGGCCTGTCTACGACGGCAAGCGGGCCGCCGGTCTCGATCCTTCCAGTCGATATGAGTGGTCGCCGATGCCTGCGAACCCCAAGACGCCTCACCTGACCGGCTTGCCGGCTGGCTATTGCGTTACGCGAGCCGGTATCCACGACGACCTGCTCCGACTGCAAATCGATCGGATTGGGGACAGAGGTCGGATTTCGTTATGGGATCGTGCGGACGGGGTTGCGGTCGGGGTGCTTGGGTGGCGACAACGGGATACACGGATCGAGGCGCCGGCGCTCGGGGATGGCTCGATCGGCGCTGTGGTCGAGATGGAAGGTGACGGCGTATTCATGCACCCGCCATGGAAGGGGCGTGAGACGAACGGGTCTGAGCCGGGCGCAGTCTTCGTAGAGTATCGGCTGGATCTTCCCGATCGTGACGGGCTCACCTTTCGGGCTGATGCCCATCTTCGAGATGGCGCATCCCGGTCCGACGGTGTACGCTTTACGGCCATAGCGTGGCCGCTTGGCGATCCAGCCGATCGGGCGACGACACAGGTTATCGCCGCCCCGGCGCACCAGTCACAGCTTTCGCTGTCGCTGGATCGGTGGCGTGGGCAGAGGATCGTCCTGAGGCTCCAGGCCGATGCGGGCCCTGCCGGCGATCCATCCTTCGATTGGGGACGGTTACGGAGGCCTGAGGTGGTATGGGATCCCCGTTCGCGCTCCAGGACTCCGGTCCGTCTGACGGTTAAGGGAGATCGGAGTTTCCGGACCGCGCTTGCGGGTCAGGGCTCCGCACACCTGGAGGCGAAACCGCCCGATGCCGCCGAAGTGGACGTTGAACTGCCGAACACCTTGCTGATCCCCTTGAATGAGCCGAGCGCCGTGGCCTCGGCTGGATGTTCTCTGCTGGAGCTGCCGTGGCGATCTCGGATCCGAGCAGCCTCAGGCCTGGAGGGAGGCGCGCTGCCGATCCCGTCAACGTTGACGCAGGCGTCCGTTGGGGGCGTGGAACGGACGGCTCTTCTGGAGCATCCGCCGATGAACGGGGCGGCCCTCATCGACTATCATCTCGCGTTGCCCGACACGCCGATGGAGCTGGCCGCCGCCCTGGGTGTACGGGACGGTTCCCGGTCGACCGGCGTCGGGTTTCGAGTCGAGGTGAACGGCATGGCGATGTTCCAGCGTGACACGACGCCCGGAACACCGTGGGAGGACGTGCGGATCGACCTCAGCTCGTTTGCCGGCCGCGAGATCGTGCTGACGCTGGTCGTGGATGCACTCGGTGGTTACGATTATGATTGGGCGGTATGGGCCGAACCTCGCCTCGTACCGCGTTCAACCGGTCGTTGAGTGATTCCGACGATGCGGATCGTCTGAGTAGATAGAGGACGCCTGGCGTTGTGACCGGGCTCATGGGAGGCGGAAGATGAGGTGTGGGCGAACGTGGACAGGTGCGTTGTTGCGGGCTCTGGCCGGGGCGTGGGTAATGCTTCTGGCGTCGGGCGCATCGGCTCTCTGACGATCTACAACCAGAACTTCGGCGTGGTGAAGGATCGTCGGCAGGTGGAACTGCTCAAGGGGGTCACGACTCTGATCGTCGAGGACGTGGCCCAGCAGATCGACCCTACGACGGTCCACTTCAAATCGTTGACGGCTCCCAACGGGGTGACGGTACGGGAGCAGAACTACCAGTACGACCTGATCAATCCTCTGACGATGCTGAACAAGTCGGTGGGCAAGCGCGTGACGATTCGGCAGAACCTTGGCAACGGGCAGCAGAAGGAGATCACGGGCGTGATTCTGGCGCCGGTCACGGCCCAGGTGGCCCAGACCGGTGACGGGGGCGGCGGCGCCTCGTACAACGGGTTGGTGATCAAGACCGATGACGGTCGGATTGTGCTGAACCCCGTGGGTGAGGCGCATTTGCACGAGATGCCCGCCGGTCTGGTGCCGATCCCCCGTCTGGTCTGGCTAGTGGACTCGGCGGAGGCTGGCAAGCACGACGTGGAAGTGTCGTACATGACGCAGGGGTTGACGTGGAAGGCGGACTACGTGGTGGTGCTGTCGGCGGATGACAAGCTGGTTGACGTGACGGGCTGGGTGACGCTGGACAATCAGAGCGGCGCGACCTACGAAAACGCGAACCTCCAGCTCATCGCCGGGGATGTGCGACGGATCCAGCCGGAGGGGCCGCCGGGGTACGCTGGCGCCGCGGTCATGCGGATGGATGCGGCGCCCGCCCCGCAGTTCGCCGAAGAGTCCCTGTTCGAGTACCACCTGTACACTCTGGACGGTACGACGACGGTTCGGGACCGCGAGCAGAAGCAGATGACCCTGCTGTCGGCGAACAAGGCTCCGTGTGTGAAGAAGTTCATCTACGACGGCCGGACGGGCTTCTGGGGCATTATGAATCCGGAGTTCCGTCCTGGTGAGCAGTGGGATACGAGCGGTTATACGAAGGTGAACGTGATTGTCGAGGTGAAGAACTCCAGGCCGAACCTGGGCATACCGCTTCCGAAGGGCCGGATGCGGCTGTACAAGGCGGACAGCAAGGGGAGTCTGCAGTTTGTGGGCGAGGACGCGATCGACCATACTCCGAAGGACGAGACGGTTCGCTTGAAGGTGGGGGACGCGTTCGACATCGTGGGCGAGCACAAGCGGACCAACTTCCGGCGTATCTCTGATAAAGAGGTTGAGGAGACGTTTGAGATCACGGTCAAGAACCACAAGTCGGAGGAGGTCACGGTTTCGGTGATCGAGCACCTGTGGGCCGACTGGCGGATCACGCAGAAGAGCGC
>JABWBA010000052.1 GCA_013360745.1 Chthonomonadales bacterium
TCCGGGCACAGGACGACGAACCCCTCACGGGCGAGCGCGGCGCCGGTCTGGTGCATCTCGCCAAAGTGGGGCGCGCGGACGCCCGCCGGCTCATCCTTGCCCACATCATACTGCCCCGCATGCTGATGCCAGACACAGAGCCCCGGCGCAGGCCGCTCCGCCGATACGCCCGCAGGGATGAGGAGCCACGCGGCGATCCGTTCCTCCGGCTCGACGAGGTAGGTGATCCTCTCCCGCCGGAAGTCGGGGAGCTCCTCAACGCCCTCCACCCGCGCGTCGAGCGACGGGCCTTCGGGCCATGGGCCGCCCAGGCAGTCCAGCAGCCGCTGCTTCATCGCCTCAGGGTCGCGTCGCATCACCTGCCCACGATGTAGATCGGCGTCGATCCGACGTGCACCGGGCCCCGAGCCAGCGGGAACCCGTAGACATCGTATGCCGTCCGGCGCGGGGCCAGCTCGAGCGTCCTCGTTCCCGAAGGCGCCCACACCACCTCGATTACCGAGGAGCCTCGCCGGAACAGTCGTGATTCGATGCCGGGGCCCCGCTTCCCATCCCCGGATGAGGTGGCCCCTGCCAGCATGTCGCCCACGGTCAGATAGGCGACGAGCGGGAGGGTCGGTGAGCCGTCGGGCCGCACCAGAGCGAAGCTGCCGTATTCGCCGCCGAAGAAGGTGAACCAGAGCACGCGATCGACAAATCCCGACGACATAGCCTCCACCATCTCTTTGGCCAGCACGGCGGCGGCCTTCGGCTCGGGAGCGCCCCAACTCGGCGACACGAAGTCGTCCCGGTAGGGCTGGCCCGCCTCATCCAGCCAGAGCCTCTGCTTGCCGCCGTATCGGCGAATCATCGCACCCGCCATCCGGAGCCCCTCGCGAAACGTGCCCGTCGCCGATGTCGGATCGAGGACATCCACAGGTCCCCGCTCGTCCGGGTCCCTGGGGCAGATATACGGATGGATACCCACGGCATCACAATACCGGAGCGCCCCGGCTTTGAAGCACTCCTCCATGAATCTCAGGTTGATCCCGGCCAGACTCAGCCCCAGAATCCGCGCTTCAGGATCGACGGCTCTGACCGCGCCATAGGTCTCCCGAAGCAGGGCCGTATAGGCGACTGCATCGGGCTTCGGATGCCAGTAGCGGGCCATGTTCGGCTCATTCGCCGGTATCCACCATCGGATTCGATCCCGATAGCGAGCGACCACCGCGCTCACGAACCGCCGCCAGCGGGCCATATCGGTGGGCGGATGGCGCTCCGAGTTGAGGCCCGATTTGGCCTCGCCGGGCCCGGCCCAGGAGGGCTGGGGCTTCTCCCAGATGAACGTAGGGATGAGCTCGACCCGGTTCCGGACGGCGTGCTGGACGATCCTGTCGTACTTGTCCCAGACGAATCGGCCCTCGCTCGGCTCGATCTCGAACCACTCGAACGGCATCCGGAGCATGGTCACCCCGGCTGCCCGGGCCATTCGGAAGTACTCCTCGCTCTCCTGGGCATCGGCGAAGCAGGCCGATGCGCCAGACAAGGGG
Organism: Chthonomonadales bacterium; assembly: GCA_013360745.1. Taxonomy (GTDB): domain Bacteria; phylum Armatimonadota; class Chthonomonadetes; order Chthonomonadales; family CAJBBX01; genus JABWBA01. The sequence continues at coordinate 1,530 of JABWBA010000052.1, forward strand.
AAGCGCGGCCTCGCCCGGGAAGACGCCACCCGGATCCAGCCAGCGGGGCGGCCGTCCGCCTCGATGGCGTAGAAACCGGTCTGACGGATGGCCGGCAGCGCTGCCGACTCGCCCCTTCGGTCGGCTCGGCCCTTCCTGACCACGGCTCCTCCGGGCCGACGCACGGTCACGAGGGCTCCCGATTCCGCAGGCGGCACGAATGCCAGCTTGATCGGTGCGCCCGGCGCAAACGTGTTCCATGGCGCACGCCCCCCGGATGCCACGGGCGGAGGCGCCGGCAGACCGTCGAACGGCTCCAGCGCCAGCGTGTCGGCGCCTCGTTCCATCGGACTGTTCGAGCGGGCCGCAGCCTTGATCTCGTCATCGGTGTGCTGCCGCGATGAAACCCGGAGATCGTCGAAGGCGCACGCTGGAGCGCCCCGGGCCATCATCGTCCAGGCCTGGCCTCCGATCACGAGATCGCGGGCAGGAGAGGCTGGGCCGGACCGAACCGGACCGGACCCTCGCCGTTCTCCGTCGACGTAGAGCCTCATCCCCGCGGGACCCCACGTCGCCGCCAGGGATAGCCATTCGCCGACACGCCAGGTCATCGGGCCGGTTGCGGCCAGCGAGCCGAGATCGCCGTTCAGCATGAAGACGATCTGCCGTCCCTGCGAGACGAAGAGGTGGAGGCCGCTCCGGAACCCGGCAGCGAACGGCTCCCGCTGCATGGTTGCGAGGCCCGTGAAGTCGGGCAGGACGCTCATCGCACGGGTCGGGCGGATGCGAAACTCGATGGTCCCCTGCTCCCAGCGCCACGGGCCCGCCGCTTCGTCCCTGAGCCGGACCGAAGCGACTTCACCCGGTGCGTCCGCGAGGATCGCCCTGCCGAACCGCCCCGGTACATAGCTCATGCCCGCAGTCGCCGTCGCGCCGCTGGGGCTGGGCGGGCCCTGGAGGAGGAGCGGCCGATAGGGCTCCAGAGCCGCCTGCCTTATGTCGATGCCAAACTCGGCTTCATCGATCCAGAGCGTCCGTTCGGTGTGGGTCGTCGGGAGGAATCCCGCCGCATCGGCGATCACCACGGCGCCGACCTGTTCAATGTCGAGGCGCCCGTTCTCATCCTTCCCGTCGTCGCTGAGCTGGAGATCGGCGAAGGCCGTCTCGACGGTCTTCCACTCGTTCGCCATCATCTGGATCACGACATGGTACGAGGAGCCGTCCCGCTCGATGCAGCCGATGATGTAGGTCCCGGGAACGGAGGTGCGGAGCCGCACCCGGAGTCCCTGGCCGACGAGCCCGGATACGGGGTGCATGATACCGGCGAACTTCCTGGGCTCGGGCGTATAGACGATCGCCAGCGCCTTCTCCGCGCCGTCCACCGCCTCGATTGAGAGCCGTGCTGGAACCCCGGTCGGCGGCCCAACCGCAACCCAGCCCTCGGCGCCCTGGTCGTAGGTCGATCGGAGCGGCCCGGGCTTCTGGGACAGGGCCGCAAGGGCAGCCAGCAGGGCCGCACCGGCCGTCACCCATCGAACCGACCTCGCTAGCCGAATGGGAATGTGCATCACCCTCTCCTGAACGGGACGAAACAACAGGGAGACGAAACCCACCGCAGCGGGGTTTCGGGCATACCTCCCGTCACGATTCCGCGACGACGTCCGGCAAACTGCCCCATCGCCTGCAGCCAGGACGGATGGTACGTTCCGATATCGGCCCTAGCGACGGCGTTCGCCGCGAGAGGCGGCCACATGGCGCTGGTAGATCGCCACGGAGCCGACGAGGCCGATGGCAAGGGCCGACAGAAGCGCGGTCCATCGTCGGGCTTCCTCCTCCTTCCCGGCGATGACGGCGGCGTAGAGCGCAAGGGGCAGAGTCTGGGTGCGTCCGGGGATGGAGCCCGCAACCATCAGGGTCGCCCCGAACTCGCCCAGAGCTCGCGCGAAGGCGAGCGTCGCGCCCGCCAGCAGACCCCGGTAGGCGATGGGGACAACCACCTTCAGCGCGAGCTGGATCTCATCCGCGCCGAGCGTTCGGCCCGCTTCGAGCATCCCCTGATCAACCTCGGCCAGGGCTGCCGACGCCGCGATGGTGTAGAGGGGAAGCGCCATCACCGCAGCCGCCACGGCGGCCCCCTGCCACGTGAACATCAACTGGAGCCCGACGACATCGTTGACCCACCGGCCCAGCGACGTGCCTCGGCCGAAGACCAGGAGCAGGTAGTAGCCTACGACGATCGGAGGGAGCACGAGGGGAAGGGCGAGCGCCGCGCGCACCGCGTCCTTGATCGCTGAGGAGCGGCCGTGGGCCAGCCACCACGCGATAATGGTGCCGATGGGGATCACGAGACACGTGGCAAGCCCCGCAGTCTGAAGGGAGAGCCAGACCGGCGATCTGTCGGGCATCCGTCCTACCGGTTCAGCGTCCCGGGCATGAACCCATGGCGTCGCAGAATCGCCCGGGAGGTCGGCCCCTGGAGAAACGATAGGAATCGGCGGGCCTCGGCTCGATGGGGCGCATCCCGCAATACTGCGGCAGGATAGACGATCGGCGTATGGTCCTTGCCCGGGATGGCCGTCTCGAGGATCCGCACCCGCCTGCGATCGATCTGCGCATCGGTAGCGAAGACGATCCCCGCGTCGACGTCGCCGGCCGCCACATAGCTCAGCGTCTGTCGAACGTTCTCTCCCAGGATCGCCTTCTTCTGCACAGAGCTCCACAGGCCCCTGCGCTGCAGGACCTCTTTTGCGTAGCGGCCGGCGGGGACCGTCTCCGGATTCGCGATCGCGACCCTGCGCACGGAGCCCCTGCCAAGATCGGCCCAGCGGCGCAGGCGCCTCCCCTTCGGCGCGATCAGCGCGAGGCGGTTGGAGGCGATATTGGCCCGCGACGCGCGGTCGATCAGCCCCTTCTTCATGAGCTGATCCATCTCAACCGGTGAGGCGGATGCGAACAGGTCCACCGGAGCCCCCATCGCGATCTGCCGGCTGAGCGCACCCGATCCGCCGAAGTTGAACCGCGCCGTGGAGCCGGGATTGGCCTTCGCGTAGGCCCTCCCGATCTCGTTGAACGCGTCGGTCAGCGAAGCCGCGGCGGAGACGAGGATCTCGTCGGCACGGACCGCCGCCCCGGGTGCGACGCACAGCGCCAGCACGCCGAGCGCTGCGGACCGCGCACGGAACATGCTCAGCGCGAGGCGCAGAGCCCGTCGAATCCCTGTCTCAGCCGCCGAGGCTCGCATGGAACTCACCATCCGTGAGACTCGCGGGCTTGCGAAACTTCACACTCCCATCATACTTCAGTCCAACGAAGCCATCGCTATGGCGGAACGGATAGTGGGTGTGCGCCGTATCCAGCTCGGGCGGGAACGGTGTCCATGTGGGTCCGATGCGCCCTGCCCGGGTGTCGGCGCATCCGGGGGTTCGCGCGTGGTCCCAGACAAACAGCGCCGAGAGGTTTGTAACCGCCCCATCCGGCTTGCCCATCGGTCCCGCCGAGATGTAGCTCATCGCGTAGCCACACTGCCATCGCGTATCGGACGGGCACTTGAAGATCCGGACATTCTTGACATAGGGCTGCAGGAAGCCGGGCTTATAGTTGGGGTACGGGCCGGGGGAGTCGGTCGGTTGGGAGTTGTCGAATGGCGCCCACCAGACCTCCTGAGGCCCCGTCCACTTCAGCGGCGCGGGATTCTGGATCGCGCAGAGCTCATTGCCGACAGCGTCGGGACAGAAGCGGTAGCGGGAGTTGACCTGGTCATAGTCGGACCGATACATGTCGAGCGCAATGCCCATCTGATGGTGGTTGCTGATGCAGGATGCCTGGCGCGCCTTTTCCCGCGCCTGCGCGAACACGGGGAACAGGATGGCGGCGAGGATCGCGATGATCGCGATGACGACGAGAAGTTCGATCAGGGTAAATCCCCTGGTACGGCGTTGCATGTGCGGCGCTTGCTCCTTCAAGGTGGGCGCGTTGGCGTGCGCCTCTTGCGAGCTTCGCGCCAGCGCCCGGCGCCCTCAGGGGAGCGCTCCCCTGATTATGGCCGATGTCCTTCGCCCGCCGCCATCCCAACGCTCGGGGGGCAGGATGGGGGGGGCAGTCGGGCCGTCGTCAAGCCGTTACGGCAGAACCTTACTCCGCCCAGCCAACTGGCCCGATGCGGAGCCCGACAACCGGCGATCCGTCGGGCTGTGTTAGGCGGACGCACGCCCCCCAGCCCATGATGTTCTGGGTCACCTTGATCAGGATCCGGTTCCAGCCGCGGATGCTCCGCAGGCGGACCTTCTCCTGTCCCGGCGCGACTGCTCGCTGGGTGTTGTTCTCGAGGACGAGGGCGTCGTTCCACCAGACTTTGAGGCCGTCGTCGGTTCCGATCTCGGCGAACAGGTCCCGCTCATCCTCCGTCCACACGGCGGTCCGCAGGTAAGCGACCTTCTGCTCGCCCCCGTGGACCGCCAGAAGGTCGAGCAGCCAGGGCTGGTCTGGAGCGCCTCCCACGGGCATCGGACGCCAGTCGACCTCCCCGGCTCTGTCGGAGAGTTCGGGCGGGAACGGCCTGTTGAAGAGCTCGTCGAACATTGCCCCTTCCCGAGCGTACGCCGGCGAGACCTCCCAACCCATGAGGTAGTCCCCGAAGGCCTGCATGATGCGGCTCAGTGCGCCGGCCCTGGCGCGGGTGTCGGCGTCCCGTGCGCCTGACGCCAGCGCGCCGAGGGCTTTCGTCGTCGCATCGGGCCAGTAGCCGGCGGTCCGACGGGCGATCTCCAGCGCGGCGAGCTCAGCCTCGGCGCCGAGGTCGGGCGCCTCCCTGAGGGATAGGGCAAGATCGAGAAGCCGTTCCGAGCCGAACCCCGCCATGCCTGCAAGGACCAGACGCTTCTCGTCGGGCGTCTTCGCCAGCTCCAGCGCATCCGTAAACGCCTTCGCTGCGGAGGACCCTCTGACACCGCTCCCGGGCATGGCCATCATCCGGAGATAGCCCCGGAGCGCAACAGCCCGGATCCGATCGGAAGGCGGCTTGCGCGAGAGGCCTAGGAGGAGGCCCATGGGCGACGGCTCCGACCACTCGGACAGGGCGCGGACCGCCGCCAGCTGGACCGACGCATCGGCGTCCGATGCAAGCTCGGTCAGAGCTGCGAGGCCCTCGCTCCCCCCGATTTCGCCCAGGGCCTGCGTCAGCTCCGGCCGGTCGGGCGTATCGGGCAGTGCGATGCGGCGGCGGATCTCCCGCGCAACCGTCTGCGAGTCATCGCGGCGGCCAATGGAGACGACCGCATCGAGCGCTTTGCCGGTCGGATCGGTCCCAACGATGTCAAGAAGCGGAGCGGCATCGCTCGGAGCGCCCAGCCGATCCAGCGCCTCGATGGCGGCCAGACGCGGCTCCCCGGCTTCGGGCGTGACGAAGGTCCGGATCCGGTCGAGCGGAACGTCGTCGTCCCGGGCGATGAGCGCTCGTATGGCCGCGGCCTGACGTCGCGGCTCCGGCTCATCCAGGCGCTGGGCCAGGAGTCCATCCACCTCTGCGCCGTGCAGGGCGACGAGGGCTGCCGCCGCGGCCTCAGCCGCCTCGACGTCGGAGCCGGACGCAGCCGACAACAGGAGTGGGACCGCCTCGGGACCGCCGAGGATGCCGATCGCTCGTATCACGCTGACCTGAATCGACCGGTCGGGATTGGCGATGTGCCGACCGATGGCGGAAACCGCCCGGGCATCGCCTCGTTCGGCAAGGATGTTGACCAGGGCGATCGCTTCGACTCCCCGGAGCTCGGCCAGCCGTTTGACCAGGGCGTCGGTGACGGTTGGCCCGGGCATCCCTCGAAGGATGACGGCTGCCATCCGTCGGATCTCAGGCTCGGAGGCCGAAAGAGCGGCCACGACGGTCGGGATAGCCCGTTCGCCGCTCATCAGGCAACGACCCCGGAACGCCGCCGCTCGTACGGAGGCCGGCAGAGCCGGATGGCCCAGCGCTCCGTAGAGCGTCGCCGCCTGCGAGGTGCGTCCGGCGCGCCTCAGTTCGTCGGCCCGACCGAGCAGGGCGTCCGCGGCGTCGGCCCTCCAGCCGGCATCTCGGGCTCGGAACTGCTGGAGCAGCGCCCCGTCTGCCTTCGATCCGCCGATGGCCGCCAGGGCGCGAGCGGATCGGAGGCTGACATCGCGATGCGGGGCTCGGAGCAGGCGGATCAGTTCGTCGGTCGCGGCGGCGCTGCGGCGGGAGCCGAGCAGATCGATGGCTCCGATCAGGGCATCGCCCTGGAGGCGGGGCAACGCCTTACGGACCGCCTCGGGGGCGGCAGGATCCTCAATCCGATCCAGCGCCATGAGCGCGTAATGTGCCATGCGCGGGTCGCTCAGAGCCCGCGCCAGCGCGGGCGCCTCGTCCCGACCAGCCAGAAGAACCAGTCGGCGGCAGGCGGCCTGCCGGGCGTCGAACGGCCCTTCGGCTGCGGCGATGGCGGCCAGGGTCCGGGCTGCCATACGTCGCCATGCTGCGTCTCCGAGGTGCGCACGGATCGCGGCATCGGCCCGGTCGAGGATACTCCGATCCGCCCCGAAGCGGAACTGCCGGATCCGTGCGACGGCTTCCAGACTTTTCGTCGGGCCGTCTTGAGCCTGTGCGGCCCGAGCGCCGCCGATGAACAGGAACGGGACCGCCATGAGCGCGGGCAGGATGGGCGATATCGTCATGAGAGACTCCATGGTGGGCGCATCCGTCGGGCGAAGAGCCGGGATGCGTCAGGATCGTCCGGGAAGCGCTCCCGCCCAGGGTCCCATCGGATCGGCCGACCGAGCTCGTAGGCGATGTTGCCCAGATGGCATACCGTAATCGATCGGACGGCGGGACCCTCGTTGGCGCCCGGGACGCCGTTGGTCCGAACGGCGTCCAGAAAATCGGTGTGGTGGTTGTGGGCGACGTGCAGACGGAGGTCGTTTGGCTTGAGTTTGACCCTGGCGAGGCCCTCCGGCCACGTTCGCATGTCATAGCGCCAGACCGCGATCTTGCCCTCCGTGCCGATGAACATCAGGCCGTTGCCCTGCCCGCACTCCTTCGCCATCCGATCGGGGTCTCGGGTCATCACCACGCCGCTCGCATATCGATAGGTCAGGGCCGGTATCTCGTCCCCATCCGGAGGGATGATCTCCTCAGGTCCCGATTCGTCAGCGCCGATACCCCACTGGGCGCAGTCGAAATGGTGGGCGCCCCAGTTGGTCATCTCCCCGCCGGAGAAGTCGCGCCAGGCCATCCAGGAGCCGACATAGGCGCTGTTGAAGGGGCGCCACGGGGCCGGACCCAGCCACAGATCATAGTCGAGCCAGTCGGGGACCGGTTCCTCCGGAAGCTGACAGTCGACGTTGGCGACGGGGCCTGCCACGCCCACCACGACCTCCTTGAGCGCCCCGATATAGCCGTTCCGGACCAGCTCGGCGGCCCGGCGGAACGCGTCACTCGAACGCTGCTGGGTGCCCACCTGGAAGACGATGCCGTAGCGTCGAACGATCGTTCGAACGGCAAGCGCCTCCTGGATCGTCACCGAAAGGGGCTTTTCGCAATAGACATGTTTGCCGGCTCGCGCCGCCGCTGCGGTGATCAGCGGATGCCAGCGTTCGCCCGTCGCGACGAGGACGGCGTCGATGTCTGGCCGTGCCAGGAGCTCGCGGAAGTCCCGATACGTCCGGCAATCCTGGTTGCCGTACCGCTGATTCACCAGCTGTCGGGCGTTCTCCAGATTCCTTGCGTTGACGTCGCAGGCCGCGACGTACTGCACGTCGTCGCGCCCGACCAATCCGCCCGTGGGGGTCCATACCCCGCCCACGACGTGCTGGGTCCCCTGACCGCCGACTCCGATGGAGCCCATGACGATCCGCTCGCTGGGCGCGCGGCGGCCGCCCCGCCCCAGGGCAGACGCGGGGATGATCGCCGGCATGGCGACGACGGATCGGATCGCTCGGTCGAGCAGCGATCGTCGCGTCATGGTCTTGATCGGAACCACCGGCCTCTCCAAAGACGACATGACAGCATCCTCCCGAACGCCGCCGATCGACTGCGGCAGTCCGATACTTCACAGCGCGAGTTCGCCCGATTCGCCGCCATATCCTGCACTCGGCGCGGCCGTTGTCCGGCGCGTGTGCCGGTGTGGTATACTCCTCGGGTTGACGCGCCGCGGGTGACGATCGAGCCCCGCGCGCTGCGGCGGACGTACCGCCGAAGGGAGGCCTCTGCGCCTCTCGGCTTCCTGCTCCGGGCGAGACCGGAGCCACAGTCCGAAGGGAGGAAACGATCGACGTGCGCCATTACGAGGCGATGTACATTCTGGACCCGGCTCTTACCGAAGAGCAGGTTCCGCCCATCATCGAACGCTACAGCAAGGTCGTCACCGACATGGGCGGAGAGGTCTCCGATGCAAGCTTGTGGGAAGGCGGCCGGCGGCCCCTTGCCTACACCATCGCGGGACGCCGCGAGGGGATCTACGTCCTCATGCAGTTCGTAGCCGGCAAAGATGTCCCCGCAGAACTCGACCGGCTCTTCAAGATCAGCGACAACGTCCTCCGGCACATCGTGGTGCGGCCGGATCCCGACGAGGAGTAGCCGCTGCAACCGGCCGCCTGCCGATACGAGCGCAGGGTACGCCAGGAAGGCGATAACCAATGATCAACCGTATTATCCTTGTGGGCAGGCTGACCAGGGATCCCGAGTCGTCCTATACGGGCAGCGGCATCCCCGTCTCCCGATTTCGCATCGCGGTCGATCGGCCAACCCGCAATCCGGAAACCAACGAGAAGGAAACGGACTTCATCGACATCGTCGCCTGGCGCAAGACCGCCGACTTCGTTCGCGAGTACCTCGGCAAGGGGCGGCTGGTTGGCGTCGACGGACGATTGCAGGTGCGGTCCTGGACGGCCCAGGACGGCTCCCGCCGATGGTCCACGGAAGTGGTCGCCGATTCGGTTCAGGGTCTGGATCGCGCCAGAGACGCTGGGCCTAGCGATACGCCGGCACCGCTCCCCGACCATGAGCCCCCCTTCACCAGCGGATCTCGACGGACCGAACCGTCTGGCGATTCGCCGAGAGAACCGGCTCGCGGAGCGCCCTCCGTCGAGGCGGACGAACCTGACCCCTTCGATTCACTGTAACGATAACGATCATGACGATGACAAGGAACCACACACGATGACCGCACCTCCAGCCAAGAAGCGCCCGCCGGGCAAATGGCGCCGGCCTCGCCGCAAAGTCTGTACGTTCTGTGTCGATAAGGCCGACAGCGTCGATTGGAAGAACCTCTCCAAACTCCGGCGTTTCCAGTCCGACCGGGGTAAGATCGTCGCTCGACGGACCACCGGCACCTGTGCGCGACATCAGCGCATGGTTGCCGACGCTGTCCATCGCGCCCGTCATATGGCCCTCCTCTGCTACGTCGTCGAGGCCTGATGACGAGCCCCTGGCGGCTCCCCATGACGACGGCCCGCGGCCGGACGCCCTTTCGGGCTCCCGGACCGGGGCCGTTTCGTTTGCATTCCCAAGGAACACTCGATGATTCACCACGTTAATCCCCATGCCAACGTCGCCCAGGTTCTGGATAACCTCGATGCCATTCGAGTCCTCGATCCGCACGGCATGCTCGATCTCACCGAGCGTTTTCCGGATCAGTGTCGGGACGCCCTGCAGATCAGTCGCGACTTTCTGGCGGCCCAGGGCGCGCCCGCACGCCCATCCAGTATCATCATCACGGGCCTGGGCGGATCGGCCATCGGCGGCGACCTCGTACGTGCGCTAGTCGAAATCGGCGGCGATGTGCCGGTCATCGTCAACCGGGACTACCGGCTCCCTGGCTTCGCTGGACCGAACACGCTGGTCATCGCCTCCTCCTACTCCGGCAACACCGAGGAGACCGTCTCCGCCTATGAGCACGCGCGCGATCTCGGATGCCCCAGGATCTGCATCACGAGCGGCGGTGAACTCGCACGGCACGCCGCCCGAGACGGCGTCCCCTGCTGCATCGTCCCTGGCGGGCGTCCGCCCAGGGCCTCGACCGGTTACCTATTCATCCCTACCCTGGCGGTCGTCGCCGCGAGCGTCGACCTCGGAGCGCAGTGCGGTCTGAACGCCGTCGACGCGAGCCTGGGCCACCTGGACGAGCTTGCCGCAGAGTGGCGCAGGGAAAACCCTGTGAGCGATAACCCTGCGAAGGAGCTGGCGGTCGCGCTGCACGGTCGGATCCCCATTTTCTACGGCGCCCAGGGCTGGACGAGCGTCCTGGCCCTGCGGTGGAAAGGGCAGTTCAACGAGAACGCCAAAGTCCACGCCTTCGCCAACGCGCTGCCCGAGCAGAACCATAATGAAATCCTGGGATGGACCAGGGCGTCCCAGCAATCGAGCATCTGGTCCGTCGTCTATCTGCGCGATCCGCAGGAAACCGAGGATCAGCCCCGAATAGCCAGAAGGATCGCGGTGCTCCAGGCGGTGATCGCGAGCAGCGCCGAGCAGCATGAAGTGTGGGCCACCGGCGATTCGCTGATGGAGAGGCTCCTGGGGACACTGTACTACGGCGACTTCGTTTCGGTATACGCCGCTCTGCTGGCCGGAGTGGATCCGACGGACATCGCCGGCATCGACCTGCTGAAAGGCGAGATGGCGAACCTGAACGGAAACGGCAGGTAAAGCTGTCCTGCGACCCGGCAAGGGTGTCACGAGGCTGATCGAGATCCGCAGGGTCGGCGTGAAGCGCCGGGATGCATAGCGGCACACGGGGCGCAGCGATGGCTGGCCACGGGGAGGGCTGAAGGGAATGGCGAGCGTTACGCTCAGGGAACTGACGAAGAAGTTCAAAGAGGTCGTCGCGGTCGATCGGCTGTCGCTGGAGATCCAGGACAAGGAGTTTCTGGTTCTCGTCGGCCCCTCAGGCTGCGGCAAGACAACGGCGCTTCGGATGGTGGCCGGTCTCGAAGAAGCCACGTCGGGCGAGATCCTGATCGGGGATCGGGTCGTCAACGACGTCTCGCCCAAGGATCGGGATATCGCGATGGTCTTTCAGAACTACGCTCTCTATCCCCATATGTCGGTCTACGACAACATGAGCTTCGGCCTCCGTCTGAAGCGGGAGCCCACGGGCAAGCCGTGGCCGATGAGCTCCCGACGGGCCTTCTCGAAACAGGAAATCGACCGTCGAGTCAACGAGGCCGCCGAGCTGCTCGGGCTCAAGACGCTCCTCCAGCGGAAGCCCAAGCAACTCTCGGGAGGACAGCGGCAGAGGGTCGCCCTGGGCCGCGCCATCGTCCGCGAACCGAAGGTCTTCCTGATGGACGAGCCCCTCTCCAACCTGGACGCCAAGCTCCGGGTTCAGACTCGCGCCGAGCTGATCAAACTCCATCGGCGCCTGGGGATCACCACCATCTACGTAACCCACGACCAGGTCGAGGCGATGACCATGGGCGACCGGATCGCCGTGCTGAACGAAGGCGTCATGCAGCAATGCGATACGCCCCTGAACCTGTACAACCATCCGGCCAACACCTTCGTCGCCGGGTTCATCGGCTCACCGGCAATGAACATGATCAAGGTCAGCATTCGGCAGAAGGACGGCGGCTACGTTGCCGACGGAGGCGCCTTTCAGGTGGAGCTCCCGGCTGCCGTCTCCGATAAGCTCGGCCCCTATGCTGGGAAGGTATGCACGCTCGGCATCCGCCCTGAGGACATCTACGATCGGAACCTGGAAGGGCTGGTCAAACCGACGCCTGGGAACACGGTCACCGTCGGCGTCGACGTCATCGAGCCCCTGGGCAACGATGTGGAGCTCTACCTCACGGCTGGTGAGCATCAGGTGATCGCGATGGTCGATAACAAGACCCTGGCGCGCGTCGGCGAAAAGCTCGACGTCATCTTCGATATGGACAAGAGCCACCTGTTCGATCCCGCCACCGAAGCCGCCATCTACTGATCCATCCGCCTTCCTCCATCGCCGACGCGCCAGCCTGGCTCGGAGCGCGGTCGGCCGGCGGCTGCACAGGCCCGTTCGGATGTAACGCCCCATCGCCGATCGTCGTCCTACACGGTGGCGGGCCAGCGTATTGATGGACGCCGGCTCCATCGGACGCGATCCTCGCCGCCGCAGACGCTGTTCCTAACCGGACCCAGGAGGACTCGCATGAACGGACGTCGCGAAGCTCGCGCATCGCCGCGAACGCTGGCCATCGCCGCAGCGGCCATCACCCTGGCCCCATCACTGTTTGCCGACGGGACGATGCTGCCCGAGGAGGCCCTGTACCGGAAGCATCGGCAGAACGCCCTCATCAACGAGCCGGAGCAGAAGGCGGTGATCTACTACCGCAACGGCATCGAAGACCTGATCATCAGCCCACGGTTCGAAGGCCCCGCGTCACGCTTCGCCTGGGTCATCCCCGTGCCCTCCCGTCCGAAGGTGGATAAGCTGGACGGGGCGATCTTCCACGAGCTCGAACGCCTGACGGCCCCCGCCGATCGCCCCAGGGGCGGGACGTTCGGAGGGGCTCCTACAAAGGGGGTGGACGTGCTTGAGCGCCGCACGGTCGGCGCCTACGACGTGGCCGTGCTCCAGGCCGGCCAGTCCGATGCCCTGGTCCAGTGGTTGAGGGAGAACGGCTTCGCGCTCGTGCCCGAGGTGGAGGGCCCCATGCGGGCGTATGTCCAGGAACGATGGACCTTCGTCGCCATGCGGGTCAACGTTCCCGACGCGGCCGAAGGGCTCCGTACGGGCGCCCTGGCGCCCATCCGTCTGACCTTCCGCTCCGCCCGCTGCATCTATCCGCTCCGAGTGTCCTCGGCGAACCCGAAACCCTTCGCAGTGACGGTGTTCGTCGTCACGCCCCTGGATCCGGACGCCGATCCCGTCGGACTGAGGACCATCCCGCACGGACTCGCCACGAGCTGGGTGGGTCGGGCGTTGTGGGTAGGCGAGCCGGCCCGCAGCTACGCGCCGACCCTGGCCAGGCTCGCGCCGGGCCGCGTGGCCGTCTATCTCTTCCACTGGAACTATCGACCCGAGCAGTGCAGCGCCGATCTCGTCTTCACACCGACCCCGCTCACTCCAGACCGGCGCTGAGCCCATCCTCCGACAGATGAACCCGTCGATTCGCGAGCGGCAATGGGACGCCGCTATTATGCAATACCCGCGGGACGGTGGAGCCTGAAAAGCGGTATCGTGGACAACACTCGAAGTCGGAGAACAGGGAGATTCGTCTAAACTCCGTTATCGGAAGCGAAACGGCACGCAGCCTCAGATGCAATCGGACATTCGGAACACCTCGGATTTCGGGGCCGACAGATTCGGGCGGCAAGGTCGATCAAAGCGTAATGATAACGTGCGGGGTCATCGGGATCCACCGCCGCGGCCGCGAGCGAGCGCATCGCTTTGCGCCGCCGGGCTTCGCCGTCCGTGCGGACGCCGAAAACACGACCCAGAACGCGTACAGTATTCGTGTCGATAAGCGGTTGATTCTTACCATCGGAGAAGCAAGCGATAGCGGAACTTACATAATCGCCAGCTCCCGGCAATCGTCGGACTGCCTCGGCATCCGCAGGTAGATTTCGACCGTACTGCGCATGCGCTTCCCGGATGAACGCAGCCGCGTCTCTGGCGCGCCATTCGAGGCCGAGCGGACGAAAACGCTCGATAATCGTCGCAGAATCCTCGTGCGCGGCCGCGTCCAGCGTTGGATAAGCGGCGATGAACGCTTCGTAGACAGGCGTCACCTGTTCGGCTCTTGTGCGGCGGAGCATGAGTTCGGCTATGGCAGTACGGTATGGCGTCCGGTTGTGTCGCCATGGAAAGTCACGCGCATGCGATTCGTACCAGCGTCGCAGCGCGATCCGCACCGCATTGATCCGGGCGCTATCGTCATATCCATGTTCGTTGCTCACACCCATGAGATACCCGATCCGCAGCGCAGCATGCGAGTTCAGGTCCGGATCTGTTGGGTATGCTTATGGCGATGTTCCGGTTCTGCCAATCCGCTTCGAGTTAATATTACGATGATGCGCATCCACTCGAGCGCGGCGGCGGATCCATGAAAGCCCCGGGCATATCAGGTGCAGGAGGTTAGCTCGCCCCGATGGATAGGTCAACGGCGCACCCCCTAATCTGTTCTGCCGCGAGCGCGATATGTGAACCTGAGGCCGCCCCGCGCTGCCGCGTTGCGGAAACTCCGTCACCCAGTTCCTTGCCAGGATTCACCTTCATCGATCTGTTTGCCGGCATCGGCGGAATCCGACTCGCCTTCGAACAAGCAGGCGGTCACTGCGTATTTTCGTCTGAATGGGATCCGTATGCCCGGAAGACCTACGAGGCGAACTTCGGCGAGCAGCCGCACGGGGATATCACCAGAATCGATCCTTCCGACATACCCGATCACGACATTCTTACCGCTGGTTTTCCCTGTCAGCCGTTCAGTATTGCCGGGGTTACCAAGCATAACGCTCTCGGCATAGCTCACGGTTTTTCGCATCCAACCCAGGGCACGCTGTTTTTCAGCATCGCTCAGATCCTCAAAACCAAGCGGCCCCGGGCCTTCTTGCTCGAAAACGTGAAGAACCTCAGGTCCCACGATCGGGGGCGGACGTTTCAAGTCATCATGACCACGCTTGAGCAAGAACTGGGATACCAGACCTACGATGCCGTACTCGATGCTCGTTATCTGGTGCCGCAGCATCGCGAACGCATCTATCTGGTTGGGTTCCGCGACGAGACGCATTTCCGATTTCCGACGCTCGAAGATCGCGGCCCCCGTCTTCGCGATATTCTAGAGCCCGCAGTCGACGCCAAATACAACCTAACGCCCCATTTGTGGGATTATCTACAAGCGTACGCAGCAAAGCATCGAGCGAAAGGTAATGGATTTGGATATGGCCTTACGTCCGTCGACGGCATTGCCCGCACCCTGAGCGCTCGTTACTACAAGGATGGAGCGGAAATCCTGATACCCACGGATGGTCCGACACCCCGCCGACTTACTCCGCGGGAATGTGCCCGATTGATGGGCTTCCCCGATGAGTTCAAGATCGTCTGTTCCGATACGCGGGCCTATCGGCAGTTCGGCAACTCCGTCGTCGTACCTGTGGTCGCGAGAATCGCCCAGGGCATCGCGGATGCACTTGCACCGGAGACGAGCCGACCAGCCTCAGAAGCGCGGGTCTACACCCAGCTTCGATTGCTAGAGTGCAAACAGGGTTATGCGAACGGATCCACTGGGTGATTGGCGACCGCATTGAGGACGTCACGGGGAACGTGAACGATAACCTGAAATGCGTTCTATCCAGACTTCGCGCAGCCGGGGCCTCCCGGGTGTTCGCCAAATACCTTCGCCGAAACAACAACAGCCGCCAGCAGATCTACCTCGCGCGAGGGGACTGGCAGGCCTTGCACGCGCTGCCTCTCGGGCCGATCCGCCGGTGCAAGCCAGCCGCCCCGCCAGGATCATCTACCGCCCACACACGGGATAACTATAAGGCGAGTCTCGACTTCAAATGGCTGGATGTGCATGGCAATCTCCATCACGCCCCGGAAGCGCAGTTGATCCTGTACCCGAAGTATCCTGAAATCAGGCTGGGCAGTTTACAGGCACGCGCCGACTGGGCTCCCCACGATCTGTTATCCGAGCAATCTGATGGCCGTGTGTTATTGCTCGGGATCCGACCGGATGGCTGGATTATCGGTGTATTACTTGCGCGCGATTCTCTCGCTGCCATGGAGTTCGCGGCATCCCGTCAACAACCTGAGGACAATGGCGTCCTCGTTGAGATCCCTATCTCGGACGCTCTCGATTCCCGGGAGGAACTGCTACGGGAACTGGCCCGAATCCATCGCCTTGGGTGGATCGGTTCCAAACGTCTGAATCCGCATGGCGAGGTTGTTCCGTGTAAGGCTCTGCATTGCGGGGGATATACGCTTGAGGCTGAGCTCGGGATCATTCCGAATGGACGCGCTGATCCGGACTATCTCGGCTGGGAGATCAAGCAGCTTCAGTCGCGTTCCATCACCCGTCCCCTTTCCGGTGGAGCCATAACGCTGATGACACCCAACCCTGATGGCGGAATCTACGCCGAGGTCGGAGCCCAGGAGTTCTTGCGCCGATATGGCTACCCGGATCAACGCGGCCAGCCGGATCGGATTAACTTCGGCGGTGTTCACCGAGCGGACAGGTGGTGTGACAACCGGCCCAAGGGAGGTCATTGCACTACGATTGAACTGTACGGATACGATCGGGCCAGCGATCGCTTCAAAGATCCCGTAGAGGGACAAATACGTCTTGTCGACGCGCAGGACAACATCCTGGCCAGCTGGAGCATCGAAGGGCTCCTTCGTCACTGGCAGCGGAAGCACGCAAAGGCCGCTTACATACCTTCCGAAGCAGCGAAGAACCCACAACGATACCGATACGGCCACCTTGTTACGCTGGCCGAGGGCACGAGTCTTTCGAGGTTCTTTCGTGCCATTGCGGATGGCAGGATCTATTATGACCCTGCTCCGAAGCTCGAACACGCATCAACGGCCTCGCCGCGATGTAAGGAGCGCCATCAGTTTCGAACGACTCCCGCCGATTTGGACGCTCTGTATGATGCAACGGAAGTAATCGACGTCCTCGCAGCCCGCACGTAGGCTGCATCATCATGCGGGATTCGCCGCAATAACCCATCGCGCGTACCTGCGGCGAGGGGGAGGGTACAATCGCCGCGGTATGCGCATTACGTTTCTGGGATCGGGCACGTCGCACGGCGTCCCGATGATCGGATGCAGCTGTGCCGTCTGCTGCTCCGACGATCCGCGCGACAAGCGGCTCCGACCGTCGATCCTGGTGGAGGAGGGCGATCGGACGATCCTGGTCGATACGACTCCGGACCTCCGAACCCAGGCGCTCAGGGCGCATCTGTGTCGCCTGGATGCCGTCTTGATCACCCATACCCACGCCGACCACATCTTCGGCCTGGATGAACTCCGACGCCTGAACCATCTGATGGGCGCCGAGATCCCGGTCTACGGAGACGCAGGCGCCCTTAAGGATATCCGCCGCATCTTCGAGTATATCTTCGTCCCAACGCAAATGGGAGGCGGAAAACCCCGCATCCGCCTGATCGAAGCGACCGAGCGGTTCCTCGTCCAGGATCTCCCGGTTCAGGCGATCCCGGTATTGCACGGCGCCCTGCCCATCCTGGGCTATCGCTTCGGCAATGCAGCCTACGTTACCGACGTCAGCTGCATACCTCCGACCTCTCTGCAGCGGCTCCAGGGGCTGGACGTGCTGATTCTGGACAGCGTGCATCCGGCGCCCCACCCGACGCATCTCGGCCTCCAGGAAGCGCTGGCCGTGGTCGATGCGCTGCAGCCTCGTCGGACCTTCCTCACGCACCTCTCCCATCTCTACAGTCACGCAACCGAGGAGACTATACTTCCGGCCCACGTCCGATTTGCCTACGACGGCCTGATTCTCGAGATCGCCGACTAGCCCGCCGCCGATCCTATCCGTTCACAGAGTCTGTGAACGGTGCGTGAACGCTCCGAACGTATGATGAGGTCCAACCATGGTCCGGCGTCGCCGGCTCGTGGCCGAACCCTATCGATGGAGTTGGGTCTGTGGAGGCTGGGGAATCGATGGAGATCCTGGTCGTAGACAGCAACCGATACGAGGCGGAACTAACATCCCGCGTTCTGGGTCGGTATGTCCGCAATCCGATCCGGGTGGTCCAGGATGGCCGGGAGGCGATGGCCCTCGTGTTCGGCATCGGCGAACGGCTCGGGCGGTCGCCCAGGATCCCGCAGCTGATCCTGATCGATACGCATCTGCAGATCACGGATGTCTCGGAGCTGGTCCGCACCTTCCAGACGGACCCGCGCACCGCGCACGTGCCGGTGATCCTGATGGCCTCCTCACAGGCGGAGTGCGAGGCGCGCGCTGACAGCCAGGAACCGGGCTGCACGATGATCGTGAAGCCCCTGGATCTTACCAAGTTAGCCGAAGCGCTGCATAACGCCGAGATGCACTGGGCGCTGCTCCGGGTGGAGGTCATACCCCAGCGTACGATTCCCTTTCGAGTGACGGTCTGACCGGCCTCCTGGGCCGGTCGGATCCGATGCGACCGATCACCGCAGTCCGATTGGACCGATCACCCGTCGCCCAGGGCGCCGGCGGCTAGAGCGGCGCGTCGTCGTAACGATCGCCCAGAATGGCCGTCAATCGCTTGACCTCTTCGGCCCGGTCGGCCGGACAGATCAGCGTCGCCTCCGGGGTGTGGACCACCATCATCCCCTCGCAGCCGACCATGGCGACGATGTGCCCGGCAACGCCCGACACGACCAGCGTATCGCGGCAATCCAGGAGGACCGCCCGCCCGCCTGCCGCCCGATTGCCCGCCTCATCGGGCTCCAGTGTGCGCGCGTACGCCGGCCAGCTCCCGACGTCCAGCCACTCGAGCTGCATGGGCACGCCGAGGACCTGGAGCCGTTCGTCCTGGGACGCGGGCTCCATGACCGCGTAGTCGATGCTGATCTTGCGGAGCGTCGGATAGACCTCGGCCAGGGTCCGATCGTAGTCCGCCGTACCGACGGCCGCCCCGATTCTGCTCAGTCCCTGGCGCACATCGGGGGTGTAGCGGGCGATGCAGTCCAGAAGCGTATCGGCCCTCCAGACGAACATGCCGCTGTTCCAGAGGTAGCGCTCGGGCCCCGCATCATAGAACTCCCTGGCCCTGGCGGCGTCGGGTTTTTCGAGAAATCGGCGGACGATGCGGACACCCCCCTCGACCTCGTCGCCGAGCTGCAGATAGCCGAAGCCGGTCGCGGGCTCCGTCGGTCGGATGCCGAAGGTAACCAGCGTCCCCGGCTCCCGTTCGACAAGCCGGAAGGCATGGTCGAGATAGCCCTGGAATGCCTCATCGGGGCCGATGAGGTGGTCGGCTGTGACAACCGCGAAGACCGCCTCTGAGTCCCGAAGGCTCAGGAGCAGAGCGGTAAGGCCGACGGCGTTGAGGGTGTCACGCCCTTCCGGCTCCCCGACCCAGTTCGCCGCAGTGAGGTCCGGCGTCGCCTGGAGGATCGCCTCGCGGTGGGCGTCCGAAGCGCAGATCAAGACACGGTCGGCGGGGAGGAGCCCCTGGAGCCTCGACCAGGCCATGCCGAGAAGCGTCCGCCCGCCGATGAACGGAATCAGCTGTTTGGGCTGACTTCTCCTGCTCATGGGCCAGAGCCGGGTGCCGGAGCCCCCCGCCATGATCATCGCATACCGCATGGGTCCCATCCTTTCCTGGAGCCGACCGGCAGTTCCCCGCTCGACCGAATGATCCCGCCCTGTCCCCCCGTTGCGAAGGCTAGATGGCCCTGCTCTGCGCTTCGACGAGCTGGCGGCGCGTCGCTTGAAGCCGCTGATCGATCAACATCGCGAACCGCTTCAACAGCTCGTAGCCCAGATGCGGGTCCGCCTCGCACTTCGCCCTCAGACACAACCCATCGAGCGCGAAGGCCCGTACGTCGGTGACGCATCGCGCATCGAAGCGCCATCGGTACGGAGGGACGAGCCACGACCATCCGACCACCTGTCCAGCTTCCAGGGTCTGCAGCGGTAGACTGCCGAGCTCCAGGTTGAAGACCTCCAGAACGACCGAGCCCTCCCGTATCAAGTAGAACCGGTCCGCCTCCTCGCCTTCACGGAACAGGATCTTTCCAGGATCCATGCGGACATTGCTCGCGCAGCCTGCGACCGTCTTCAGCGCCTCGTCGTCGAGATCCTGAAAGAATGGGTGTTCTGAGAGCGTTCTCTCCATTGTGTTCATCACAGCCGTCCATGCCGCGTAGTAGCGGCAGACCGCCGCGCGATAGCGGCAGTCGCCGCAAGGGCATTATACGACGGACCAGCGGAACGGGCAAGTTCGCGGTGGCGCCGACTCGGCGCCCCGCGCCCCGATACCGAGCGGAGCGGTCGGACCCGGCCTATTCTTCGACCCGGAGCCAGTTCTCCACCGAGCGCACTTCCGGGATCGTCTGGAGTTCGGCCAGCGCCGAGCGGATGTCGGCCTCCAGGACGTTGTGCGTGACCCAGATCGCTTCGGCGGTATCGTGGGCATCCACGGAACCGGGGGCGTTGGCGCGAACCGACGCGATGCTCACGTTGTGTCGGCCGAAGACGCCGGCAATGGCCGCGATGGAGCCCGGGCGATCGCTGACGTACATTCGGATATAGTACCGGGTGACGACCGTCTCGATCGGGAGCAGCCGCTTGTTCTGGAAGCAGGTGCAGGCGATCCGTCCCGTCGAGCCGTGGAGGATGTTGCGGCAGACGTCCATGATGTCGCCGACGACGGCGCTGCCCGTGGGCATCATGCCGGCGCCCTGGCCATAGAACAGGACGTCGCCCACAGCATGGCCCCGGAGGAGGATGGCGTTGAACGGTCCCAATGTCGAGGCCAGCGGCTGGCCTTCACGAACCAGCGCCGGATGCACGCGGACCTGGATCGCGTCCTCACCCGCGGACTTGCCGATCGCCAGCAGCTTGATCACATAGCCCATCTCCCTGGCATGTTCGATGTCGTGTGCCGTGACCCGGGTAATCCCCTCCGTGTAGACCTTCGTGGTATCCACACGGCTGGTAAAGGCGATCGAGCTGAGGATCGCGATCTTGTACTGCGCGTCATACCCTTCTACGTCGTTGGTCGGATCGGCTTCGGCATAGCCGCTGGCCTGCGCGTCTCGAAGGACATCGGCCAGCTCCGCCCCCTCCTCGGTCATTCTGCTGAGGATGTAGTTGGTGGTGCCGTTGACGATCCCTTTCACCTCGGTGATCCGATTGCCCGCCAGGGCGCTCTTCATCGCCTGGATGATGGGAATGCCGCCGCCGACGGACCCCTCGAACATGAAGTCGACGCCTTGCTCCGAAGCTCGATGCATGGGCTCATGGCCATCCTTCGCGATGAGCTCCTTGTTCGCGCTGACCACCGACTTGCCGTTCTCAATCGCCCTGAGCACGTACTCCCTGGCCGGATGGACCCCGCCGATGAGTTCGCATACGATCCGGATGCCAGGATCGTCCAGCACCGCTCCCACATCATCGGTCAAAAGCGCAGGATCGACATCGACCATCCTGGGTTTCTTCGTATCCCGCACGGCGATCCGCTTGATCCGGACGCGAGCGCCGACCTTCCGCTCGATGGCCTCTCGGTTCTCCTCCAGCGTTCGGACGGCCCCGGACCCGACGACGCCCAGGCCCAGCAGCCCGATCTCAATCGTCTCCAATCAGTTCATCCTCACCTTCTGTCTCATGCCGCAGATACAGGAGCGGTTGGCCGGGACGCACCAGCTCGCCGTCGCTGACGGCCACCTCGTCGACGATGCCCGCGTATTCGCTGGGAATCTCTGAGAACACCTTCATGGCCTCAATAAGGCCGATCGTCTGCCCCGCTTCGATGCTGTCGCCCACCTGAACGAACGGCTCTTCACCGGGCGACGGCGCCGCGAAGAAGACGCCGACCATCGGCGATTGGACTGCGAGGCGGGCGTCTCTGGGCCCGTCGGCCTCGGTGATCGTCGGTGCGGGCGGAGGCGCATCCCCGGGATCGCCGGTCCCCCGGACAACGTACCGCACGCCTCCCTCTTCGACGATGAGTTCCGTCAGGTGTCGCGTCTCAACGAGCCGGATCAGGCGTTCGAGGCGTTCGAGATCAGGCGCTTCTTCACTCATGCGCATACCGTACCCGATTGGACGGCGGAAGACGGCTCGTATCGACGATCAGAGGTCATCGTCGCTGAGGCGCACTTCATACACATCGGCGTCATCGCTGGAGGCCTCCTCAATCCTGCGCAGGTAGGGGACACCGGCCTCCATCGGAGATGCCGACAGCAGGGCCGCCGTTGCCTCGTCCCGCGTCTCCTCTCGCTTCTGACTGAAGATGAGATACCGGACGCGAGTCGATCGGAGGAGCTCCTTCCGCCAGGCATCCGGAGTGTCCGGCAGCAGGAATCGGAGCCAGCGGTTCATCGAGGCGCCGAAATCGGGCGTCTCCCCCCAGTGCCCCGCATCCACGGCTCTGCCCGTGATGCCAGGCGCCAGACAGGCGACCGTCGTATCGACAAAGCCAGGCCGGCCATCGGGACCGACCGCCGCCCAGGGCAGGGGTTGAACGACGGCTTCCCCGGGCGCATGGGCGGCGATCCAATCCAGGGCGGACCGCTCGCCCCGCAGCATAAAGGCCCGGACCGACTCGCCGCCATAGCGGAGCGCGCCTCGATCACGCAGCATGAATCGTACGTTCGTGCCGCTCAGCAGAAGGAGGATCAGGGCGATGACCGCCCGCCGGCGCGGCCCGGACCAACGGTCGCAGGCCGACGCGATGCCGATGCCGGCAAGCATCGCGATCGGGATATGCGCGCCCATCAGCAGCTTCCGTTGAAAGGCGAAGGGCAGATAGGCGACCCCGATGTTCACGACCGCCCAGGCCCAGAGAAGCCCGATCCCCCCGGCGGTCACGCCGGCCTCAGGGCCCGCGTCGGGATGGCGCGGAGCCCGGAACGCGAGCGCCGCGGCGGGGAGCAGCAGCCCGAAGCCCAGGAGAACCCAGGGCAGCGACGGGGTCAGCGTGGCGACCGCAACACGCCGCGCGAAGACCTCTTCGGTACGGTAGATCCAGAACATGTGGCCGGAGGAGAGGGCTGCGGGGAGGCCGGCCGCGAGCATCCGCAGCGGCGTGCCCC
>JABWBA010000006.1 GCA_013360745.1 Chthonomonadales bacterium
GAATCCGCGGCTGTCAGGACGGTCGAAACCCCGGGCCGATGCCGTTCGGCTGCCATGCGCGCGGCCGTACGCGCCGGATCGGCTTCGGCCACGGCGGACGCAGCGTAGGGCGTCAGCGGGCCGCCGCAGTCGACGCAGATCGCTGCGTCGTCCGGATTCGAGGCCTCGCAGCCGGGGCAACGCACCTAGGCGTCCGGTTTGTCCCGTTCCGATTGGCGCCGCGCGTAATCGATGAACGGGGTGATCAGATCGAGGGGCAGCGGCAGGATGGTCATCGTCGCTCGCTCGGAGGCGATCTCCCGCACGCTCTGCAGGAAGCGAAGCTGCAGCGCCGCCGGTTCCTTGCCGATGAGAGCCGCGGCCTGGGTCAGCTTCTCAGCCGCCTCGAACTCGCCCAGAGCGTTGATCACCTTGGCCCGGCGTTCCCGCTCGCTCTCGGCCTGGGCCGCCATTGCCCGTTTCATCGTATCGGGCAGCGAGACATCCCGCACTTCCACCGCCGTGACCTTCACCCCGAACGGCTCCGTTTGCTCGTCGATCACCGTCTGGAGTCGCTGGTTCACGTGGTCACGCTGGGCCAGGAGCTCATCGAGCTCGATCTGGCCGATGGTGCTCCGCAGCGTGGTCTGGGCGATCAGCGAGGTCGTACGGATGTAGTCTTCGATGTTCAGGACGGCCGATTGCGGTTCGATCACCTTGAACAGCACGATCGCGTCGACGGTCACCGGCACGTTGTCTCGGGTCATCATCTCCTGACGCGGGACGTCCATGGTCATGATCCGGGTATTCACGCGAATGGCCGTGTCGACATAGGGGATGAGGATGATCACGCCGGGCCCGGTAACCCGGTTGAACTTGCCGAGACGGAGAATAACCGCGCGCTCCCAGGCCGGCAGGATGCGAATCGACGCCGGCAGGATCACGATCGCCAGAACGACCACGACGGCTCCGACCACGCCGATCGTGTTGAGTATCCAGAGCAGTATCTCCTGCATTCGACCTCTCCTATTCCTGTGAGCCTGTTGGTTGAGAACCGTATACGGGACCGACGGCGGATGGCTGCGCACGCCGGACCCGGAGGGTCAGACCCGTCCGCTGGACGACGATCACCGGCTCGCCTGCGAGGATCGGCTCATCCTCCACATTGACCGCGCTCCAGAGAGAACCGTCGACGAAGACCTTCCCAGTCGGCCTGAGATCGGTCCTAGCGGCGCCGCTGCTTTCGATGAGCGTCTCGGGGCCCGTTCCCGGCGGCATCCGACGCGAGCGGACAAGGCTGCCGACGATGATAGCAAAGAACCCTCCCGAGACCAGCGCGAGCGAGACGACGACCACGATCGACACCTGCGCACCGGTAGGCGAACCCCTGAACAGCATCATCGCGCCCATCACAAAGGCCACGATCCCGCCGGCCGTCAGGACACCATGGCTCGCTGCGTAGATATCGATGACGAACAGGACCGCGGCGAGCAAGAGCAGGGTGACCCCGGCCCAGTTGACCGACAACACCGAAAGCGAATAGAGCGACAGGATCAGCGCAATGCTGCCGACGACGCCCGGCACGACCGCACCGGGACTCTGAACCTCAGCGACGAGGCCGTAAAAGGCAATCGCCCCAAGGATCAGCGCTACATTGCCGTCGAAGAGCAGCAGCAGAAGGCGTTCCGTAAACGTCGGTTCGATCGGGATCGGCACGGCCCCAACCGTGTTCAGTCGCACCCTACGTCCGCCGTTCAGAACGACCTCTCGACCATTGAGCTTGCGCAGAAGGTCCTGTCTGTTGTCGGCAATCAGGTCCGCGATGCCCAGCGCCAGCGCTTCCGTCTCGGTATTGGCAACGCTCTTACGAACGATCTTCTCCGCCCATTCGACGCTCTTGCCTCTCCGTTTGGCGACTCCCCGCACGAACGCGGACATATCATTGACGACCTTATCCTTCATCGCGCCGGGGATATCCTGACCGGTGCCGAGGACAGGGTGGGCCGCCCCGATATTCGTCGAAGGCGCCATGGCGAGCACATGGGCCGTCAAGCCGATGATCGCGCCGGCCGAAGCAGCGCGGGCTCCCGAGGGGGTGACATAGACCACGACGGGTACCCGAGCGTTCAGGATCATCTGGCCGATCTCCCGCATGGCCTCGGCGTGTCCGCCCGGGGTGTCCATCTCGACGATCAAGGCTTCCGCCCGGTCCTCGACAGCCCGGTCCATGGCGCGGGCGAAATAATCCCGCGTGGGTGGCATGATCGGCCCATCCATCCGCATGACCACATAGGAGGGGGCGGCGCGGACCGTCGTGAGCGGGGCCAGGAAGAGCGCCGCGAGTGCGGCCATATGCAGAGGAGTTCGTGTGCGCATGATCGCTGAGTTCATCATACCAGTACCCTGGATGGATGGGCAAGCCGGCGGCACGGCGGTCTCGCGTGCAGGGAGGACAGCCGTATCGGCGGACGCACAGGGGCCGGGCGGTGGGACCGGCGCTGGCGCAGGCTGTAGTGCGTAAGGCATGAGGGCGAGGATCGGATGCCTCGCCCTCGAACAGGTCACGCAGGATATGCGCGATTCCGATGTGATGCGATGACGATTCAGCGGTGGCCGAAGCCCTCCGTCTGGAACTGCTGCTTCACCTTATTCACGTCGATCTTTACCCGGTCGCCTTCCGAGGGGCCGCTGCCCCCACGTGTCCGTAGGTAGGCAAAGGCGACCGCGCCGATCAGGATCACGATCAGCAGGCCGATCACGACAGGTGATCGAGTATCCAGCGCTCCCCGGGTCTGTTCGCCTCGGGGTCGGGGCGAACTCACGGGTTATCCGCGTACCAGGTTCCGTCGGGGCGCTGATGCGCGATGCCCCAGAGTTCCTGGCTGCCCTGGTAGGGGCCGGCATCGGTAACCTGGTAGATCCGGAGCACCTGACCGTCGAGGCCGGCGCAGGTGTAGCCATTCCCGGCGTTGTCGGTCTGCAGCTTGGCATGGACCGGCTTTGCATGACCGTCGATGAAGTTCGCGTTGACCACGCCGGTGTGTCGGGCATCGATCGGCGAGTAGAAGAGGCCACATGCATAGTCGGGCGGTCGGTTGATCGGCTGGATCGTCGGGACGCCGTCGGAGATGAGCGCCGTCTCGACCGGGAATGGGATCGAGCCCAGGGATTTTACGGCGCGATCGGGGTCCGTGCCGAAGATGTTGCTCGGCGAGCCGTTCTCGATGACCGCGTAGTTGAAGTTATAGGAGAGGAACTGGATCGGCGGCGAAGAGACGCAGAGTCCGGGGAGGCCGGTGGCGGCGGCGACGTTGCCCCAACCTACCACAAAGTCGACCGCGCGGGGCTTGGACGGGCACTGCATGATCTGTGCGTTCTTCTGGTAGGGGCTGATTTCATGATAGAACGTCATGACGCACGGTGCGGGAGTGAAGGCCATGTACAGGCTCAGCGGGAATGTCTCGTCGAAGTCCTGGGTGTACATCAGGGTCGCAGTGGACGACTGCTTGAGGTTACTCAGACACGATATCGCTCTGGCTTTCTCGCGAGCCTGGGCGAAGACGGGGAAGAGGATCGCCGCGAGGATCGCGATGATCGCGATCACGACGAGTAGTTCGATCAGCGTAAAGCCGGGTTTCTTACCTTGCATTGCCGTTCTCCTTTCGGCTTGTGGTACGTTACGAAGCTCGATTGTAGCCCGAAGGCTCTTGCCGTTGCTCCGTACAAGGAACAGGCAGACGGCGCTATCCGAAGAGCCGTCTGCCTGATTATGATCCGCACATTGCGGCCGTTCCGGCTTCAGCCGAAACGGAGTCTAGCGTTCCATGGCCTTTCGCAGTTCGTCAGCGCCCATCTGGACGGTATCCGCTTTGGGAACTGTCGTCGCGGCCCGAAAACGGGTCCAGGCTACTGCCAATGCCGCCACGATGACGACGACAAGGCCAACGAGGGCAAGTGGTGATCGTCGAAACCTATCCATTCAGGTTATCTCACGCTGTTCGTACCGATCTCCGCCTTACGGGTTGCTGCGGTACCAGGTCCCATCCGGGTTCTGATGCGCGATGCCCCAGAGTTCCAGGCGGCCCTGGTATGGGCCGGCATCGGTAACGATGTAGAGCTGCAGGGTCTGACCGTCGAGACCCGAGCACGTATAGGGTGTGCCGGCGTTGTCGGTCGCCAGTTTCGTATGAACCGTCTTGGCGTGGCCGTCGACAAAGGCGCAGTTCACGTTCAGCGTATGGCGGGCATCCACCGGCGAGTTGAACAGACCGCAGAGGGTGCCGGACGCCGGTTTGGTCGGTACGCCATCTGAGATCAAGGAGTTCATCACCGGGAAGGGGATCGAGGCAAGGCTCTTGACGGGCCGAGACGCGGTGCCGTCATCGACGACAGCGTAGTTGAAGTTATAGGAGAGATATCGGATCTGAGGCGTTGAGGGGCACAGCGGTTTGATGCCCATGCCGGCGAGGCTCGCGACCCCGGCGGGGAAGTCTACCGCCGTCGGTTTCGACGGGCACTGCATGATCTGTGCGTTCTTCTGATAGGGGCTGACGCGATCGTAGAAGGTGGTGATGCAGGTCGCGGCAGCGTAGTCCGGCGTCGCACCCGGGAATGGGGCGAGGCTCATGGGGAACGTCTCGTCGTAGTCCTGCACGTACATCAGTACGGCCAGACCGGCCTGCTTCAGGTTGCTCAGACAGGAGATCCCCCGGGCTTTCTCACGAGCCTGGGCGAATACGGGGAAGAGGATCGCCGCGAGGATCGCGATGATCGCGATCACTACCAGCAGTTCGATCAGTGTAAAACCTCTGCGTCGGTGTTGCATGACTCTTTGCTCCTTAGTACTTTGGTTGCTCGGATCGGCCGATCCCGCCCGACCGCATCCCGGTCCGACAGGCCTACGGGCCGGTTGGGGGCGGCAGCCCCTTCGTTTTCGACACATCCAGCTGGATGCCTCGTACGCTGGATTTCGTGAACGTCGTCCCCTGTGCCCGGCTCCAGAGCCAGACACCCGCGCCGATTACCGCAACGACAATAACGACAATCACGACGACCGGGTTGATATCACGGTTCATCACATCCTCCAATCCCGGTCCATGCTCGCCTGATTTAGCGATTCATCGGATGCATGATCAGCTTGACCAACTCAATGAAGTGCCCTGATTTGTACTTGGCATGGCCGTCGACCATCACCGCAAGCGTCGCACCCGATGATGTGCCGAGGCCATACGGGGGTGATACGACCTGACTGTCGGTGACACCCATATGCGCACCGTACGAGTTGCAGAACGCGATGATTGATTCGGCAGGCGTGTTGCAGGCCGCCTGCGCCTGCCCCGCGATGTAGTAGGCCTGCGGATTATTGGTCTTGTACTCGGGTCCGAGTACGTTCAATGGCGGCATATTCAACGCCGCGAGCCGTACGAAGAGCTCCAGCGGGATACGATCGTAGCGGGGCGAAGGAACAGGGCCAACACCGCCGAAGGCGTAGCCGTAGGAGCCGAAGGCGTTGAGCGGTTGGCCATCGGCGCCGATCACCACAGCATCAGGCTGGAGCGTTGGGCAGCCGAAGAGGCCATCGTTCTTGATGTACGGCCGAAACGTATACTCCATAAACAGGCCCCGTTTGTTGTTCAGGTCCACCGACCACATGGGCGGACCGGTGGGGAGTCCGGTGCTGAACCCGGTGCTGTTGTTGTTCGTTCGGTCGTCCTGCATCAGCCACGGAAACTGCTCATCGTAGTCCTGGATATACATCAACGAGGCAAGGCCGATTTGCTTCAGGTTCGACAGACATACAGTCTTTCGTGCTTGCTCGCGAGCTCTGGCGAATACGGGGAAGAGGATCGCCGCGAGGATCGCGATGATCGCGATTACTACCAGCAGTTCGATTAAAGTAAAGCCCACCAAACGTCTACGGGACATGACACTACCCTCCGTCGCGCAGTGATCGGACCGAAACCAACGTCCTGGATTCTCTGGTACAAAACCAACGTTCGCCCGACGCGTTCGCCGAGGCATATCTCATAACGCATGATAACAGGACAACGGGCGAATGTCAAGCTCACGGGGCAAACGGACGCACCGCGATCTCGTGGTGTTCCGTTGATCTCGGTCGTCGAAGGTGCGGCGGATGGTCCGCGGTACGATCGCTCTGTGGCGCCGCTGCAGGGCGCCAGGCGAAGCGGTGCGGATGCCGCTGGGGCAAGGCCCGCCGCAACAGACGATGCGGCGGGCCTTGACGCTTACCGACGGGGCGGTGGAGCAGGCATCGACGCCCCGGGAGGTATGGCGCTCCTATTGGGCGTGGCGCCCGGCGGCGGCGGCGTATAGCCCGCCCTTGGTCCCGGCGGCGGCGGAGTGTTCTTTTCCGATTCCGTCAGCTTCGGTTTTGCGCTGCAGCCAGCCAGTATGGCTAGCGCTATCCCGACAGCGGAGCAGGCCATAACGAGCCGCATCGCGCGTGAAGGATGCATCGAGGAACCTCAGGGCTCTACTGCGCCGGGGTAGACGATCGGACGCTGGCGGTTGTCGGTCCAGCCGGAGGGCATTCGGTAGCTGCGCATGGCGTTCTTAGCGACGAACTTGGAGTGGCCATCAGCGTAGGTGATGTTCGTCCCCTCGTGGTTCGCCTGCCACGGGTTCCATGTGTGGTACCGAATCCGGTTCAGACCGTCCATGACACCGTCGGGCAGGGTCGGTCCGCTGTTCTCCCAGTCCATGTAGATGCCGCTGGAGAAGCATTCGGAGAGCATCGAGACCGCGGCTACGCCCGCAGGCGCGTTGCCTACGCGGGCGAGCGTCGCCCAGCCCTGGTCGAGGTTGTAGAAGTACTCGCTGTAGCAGTAGCTGAGACCGTTCTGGCCGCTCCAGCGGTCGACCGAGGTGCCGCTGGGACACTGGAAGATCGAACGGTTCTTGATGTAGGGCTGGACCGCATGGGTGAAGACGCCGGTCCAGTCGACAGAACCCTGCCACACGACCCAGGGCCAGCTCTGGCCTGCGCCATTGCCGAAGCGAACGCCCGGGAGCTTCTCATCGTAGTCCTGAGCGTACATGAGGAAGCCGAGGCCAAGTTGCTTGAGGTTGGACAGACAGGAAGTCTTCCGAGCCTGCTCGCGAGCTCGTGCGAAGACGGGGAACAGAATGGCGGCCAGGATCGCGATAATAGCGATCACGACCAGGAGTTCGATCAGGGTGAATCCCGATCTGCGAGCCGTCTTAGACATCACGCACCTCCAACGTTGATACCGGAACCGTCGGGCTGAGCCCGTTCGGACTCGGACAGTAACGATCTTCGCGCGCGAAATAACGAACTCCTCCTGATGTCAGAGGCGATTTTTCGACGCCTCAGACGGACGCCAGGATCATGCGGTCAGCCGGACCGCCCGACGCCGATGCGCTGACGGCGGAACGCCGAACGCAACCGCGTATTCCGTCCGGTTTTCGCAGCCCCGAACCCGGGCCAGCGCTCGGTAGTAATCCATGTAGGCAAAGGTTGGGAACTCGCCCCGGAACAGCTCATGGCGCCGCGCGGCCTCTTCCCACATCGCGATGTCCGCCGCCGTAACTTCGAGGTAGACCTCCGGCTTGAACCCGTCCTGATCTTCCCAGTTCTCGGCGTAGTAGATCGGGCCCGTCCGATGGGCGGGCTGATCCCTCTGAAATCCGGCGATGGCGGCGAAGAACACCGCATCGGGCGTCGAGAGGGCGGCCGTCGTATGATCCCGGTGCATGCTTCCGTGCCAGTGAGTGAGGATTGCTTTCGGCCGGCAGTGGCGGATGACATCGCAGATTCGGAACTTCAGCTCATCGTCCGCGCGAAGCTCACCATCGCCGTAATCGAGGATGAACAGTTCCGCGCCGTAGACCGCCGCGCTGGCTGCCGCCTCCTGACGTTTCTGCGCCGCGTACTCGGCCGGGGGCTTGGTCGGGTGACCTTTCTCTCCTGTCGTCAGATGCAGCATCGCCACGCGCTGGCCCTGTCGGACGTGCGCCGCAAGGGCCATGCCGCACGCGATCTCACAATCGCCGATGTGGGCCCCGATGGCCAGGATATCAACCGGCTCGATCAAGGTTCAGCTCCTTATGCATGATCGCGAATCGCCGTCGGACCCGGAACCCAGCCCCATCATACAGCCGCTGGGCCGTGCTGTCGCCCGACCAGAGAAACCAGGCAGTATGGTATCCGGAAGAACGCATCGCTAGGAGCGTCCGGTACATCAGGGCATGGCCCAATCCGCGGCCCCGGTGATCCAGCGATACCCCAATCGGGCCAAATCGCTCGCCATCGAAGTGGGACATCCCCACGACCTCGTCGCCCAGCCGCGCCACGATAAGGCGCTCCGGCGAGTCGCCGAGCTCGATCCGTTCGGCGGTCTGTCGGGCGTAGCGTTGCCAGTCTGCCGAGAACGTCGCGCCGAGGAACTCCAGCAGGGGCGGGATCCATTCCGGGCGATAGGGCTCCAGCACGATGCCCGCCGCCTCCAGCGCCTGCACCCTGTCGCCGAGCCAGTGGGGCTCCGTCAGCCCGGTCAAGTCGCATTCCATGGAGATCGCCTGCCCCGCGCGCCCGTATCCGCGCCGCTTTAGAAACTCCATGCCTCCTGCGTAGGCCCGAATGTCGACGCCGGGGGTCAGATAGCCGCCCGGATACGGGGAGATCTGACAGTGCGAGCATCCGCAGTCCCGGAGATACGCTTCGCACGCGGCCAGCAGCGCCGAGCCTGCGCCCTGAAACCGCGCATCGGGAGCGACGCCCAACATGGTGATGTACCCGGGGACCCGATCGCCGGACGGCTGCGCCCCTCCCGGGGGCACGGCGAGCGCGACGCCCACCGGCGTACCGTTCCGCAGGGCTACGGGCAGGCCGTTCGGATGGACGTTCGGATCCAGCAGCGCTTTGCGGATGAAGGCGCTGCGGGACATCGGATCCGCGGTCAGGGACGAGGTCAGGATCGTCAGGACTTGGTCAAGCCATCGCCCGCGGTAGGGCTCGATGCGGATCTCCGTACTCATCGCGCACAGAACGTTCGCCGATCTCCTCCCGCATTCCTCCCCCGGCCCTCACGGGTCGGGCACGAACCTTGACACGGGCGTACCGATGCTGTATTCTGCTGCCGCACGGAGGACGGTATTCGGCGGTTACGGACGGATGCTTGATGGTCCAGCACACGAACCGAATGCCCTCCGCCGCAATAGATCGGCAGGGACTCGGCGGTTCCTGCAAGGGGCGTACGGAAGCGTGACTCGACACACGTGAGGACACTCGCAAGCGGACCTCGGTCGGCCAACCCTTCGTTCGGGCCGCGCCAATCGAGAGGGACGGCTTGACGATGGATGGGTCGCTTTCCGTTATCACCTTCAATATCCGCAACGGCCGGGCCTGCGATGGCGGCAACTCGTGGCCATTCCGACGACGGTGGGTGCCAGCCTACATCCGGGACCTCGACGCGGACGTTGTCGGATTACAGGAAGCCTTTTACAACCAGGTCGTCGCGGTGGAGAAGGCGCTCCATGGCTACGAGCGGGTCGGCGTGGGTCGGGACAACGGCAGGCGCAAGGGAGAGTACTGCCCGATCTTCATCCGGTCCGAGCGTCTGACGATCCTGGATCACGGCGCCTTCTGGTTCTCGGACACGCCCGATGCGCCCGGCTCCCGCACGTGGGGCAATACGCTGCCCAGGATCTGCACCTGGGCGCTCCTATCCGACGCGCGCCCTGACGGGAGCGGCGGTCTCATCCGGATGTGCAATCTCCATCTCGATCACGCCGACGCCGACGCACGGCTTCGAAGCGCGGAACTGCTGCTCGTCCGACTGAAGGAGTGGCGGGCTGTTTCCCCCGTCGTCATCATGGGCGATTTCAACGCAGGTGAACGGAGTCCGGTCCTCGCCCGGCTTCTCGGCGGTGAGGCCGGCCTCCTCGATACGTTCCGGGTGCGCCGGCCGCGGGCTCGCCTCGTCGGCACCTTCCATGCCTGGGAGGGAACCGCCGGGGGAGCGAAGATCGACCATATCCTCGCGACGCCAGACATCGAGGTCCTCGATGCCGCTATCCTCCGCGACACCGTACAGGGCCGCCTCCCTTCGGACCACTGGCCGGTTATGGCGCGGCTTCGGGCGACGAACCCGACTGCCGACGGCTCGACGTTGTAGGGTATCCGCGCCCGCCGTCGAATACTCTGCAGACGTTTCGCGCTCTTACCTAATCGAGGAGACTATGATGGATACCGAACCGACGATGACCCGCCGCCAGCTTGTCCAGAGGGGTGTGGCTCTCGCCGCCGCCTCCGCCGTTGCCGCGCCAGCCGTTGGCCGCAGCTCTGCCCAGGCAGGACCGAATGCTGCTCTGGGGGTGGGGTTCATCGGCTGCGGCGGTCGCGCCGGCTCCCATATGCAGACGCTCCACTGGCTCGCAACGGATGGCGGAGAGAAGCTGCGCCTCGCGGCATTCTGCGATGTCTACGCCCCGAGACTCCGGCGGGCGGCCGAGGCGTACGGGAGCACGCGCACCTACGCCGATTACCGTCAGCTGATCGAAGATCCCGAGGTCGATATCGTCTGCATTGCCACTCCTGATCACCTTCATGCGCCTCAGGCCATCGCCGCGCTGAAGGCCAACAAGCATGTCTATGTGGAAAAGCCGATCACGCACTGGCGCCAGATTGGCCTGCTGAAGGAGCTTGCCCGAGCGGCGGCCGTGTCCGGAGGCGTTCTCCAATGCGGTACGCAGGGGATGAGCTGCTCGGCGTGGGAGCAGGCCCGACAGCTCATCGCCGACGGCGCCATCGGCCAGCCGATCCACGCGGAAGCGGGGTATTTCCGGGTTGGCGACTGGGGCGAACGGGGCATGCCCGTGGATGATCCGAACGTTCAGCCCGGCCCCGAGCTCGATTGGAAGGCGTTTCTCGGCGATTCGCCATCCAGGCCCTTCAGCGTCGATCGTTTCTTCCGGTGGCGGCTGTTCATGGACTACGCCGGCGGACCGGTGACCGATCTCTATCCCCACGCGTTCACGCCGGTCGTCCATATGCTGGGTGTGACGTTTCCGTCGTCTGTCGTCGCCAGCGGCGGCATCTATCGTTATCCCTATGAGCTTCGCGAGGTTCCCGACACCTTCAACCTGCTCATCGACTACCCGGAAAAGATCACCGTCGCGCTGATGGGCACTCAGGGGAACAACCACTTCGGCACAGGCGACGCCCCCGTGGGCTCGGTGGGCCGGTCGCCGGTCCTTCGAGGGTGGGATGGCACGCTGACCTTCGTCGGACGCAACATCGTCATCACGCCCACGGAGGGATCGACCAGGAAGCCGGTAACCGTCCCTGTCCGGACCGGCGAGGACCTGGTCGAGTTCTGGAAGTCCCTTCTGAACGTTGTCCGCACAGGCCAGGGGGCGCCCGCCAGCCCCATGCCGCTCGCGTACGCAACCCAGACGGCACTGCTGATGGGCATGGCCGCCTGGAGATCCGGCAGGACGGCTCGGTTCGATCGTCGCACCGAGCGGATCGTGGTCTGAGAACGCTGGGGATGGCTTGCGCGGAGGATCGAGCGCGCGCCGAACCGATGCGCCCCTCGTATCGATCTCAGAGGAAGGTAACAGACCGCCGGAGGGCGAACGATAACGACGAGCGCGTTCGGGGAACGGGCAGCGGTTCGGATGGCCCCGGAACGAGCTCTGGACGCTACAGGAAGGTAGTCGCGTGACAACCTGTGTCCTTACCCCTGCCGCGGGCAAACGGCTGATCGCGAAGGCGATGGCGATCCATCCCGTGATCCAGCGGGCGCTGACGGAAGGCACGCTCGTGATCGTCGCCGGAACGACGAACGGGTATGTCGCCGAGGAAATCCTCGGATCCCTCGGCATCGCAGAGGGCTTCGATAAACGACGATTCCGGAGAGGGGTGACGCTGCCACCCGGCTACACGCCTCCGGCCGAGATCGCTCAGGAACCGTTCCCGGGCGATATCGTGCTGGTGCGGGGCGAATGGCAGCGAGGGCGGTCGATCTTCGATATGGTCGAGGAGCTCGGTGAGGGTGATGTCGTGCTCAAGGGCGCGAGCGCGTTGCACCTCGCGAGTCGCTCGGCCGGGGTGTTCATCGGCGATACCAGGGGCGGTACGACCGCCGCTATGATGCAATCGGTAATCGGCAGGCGCGTTCGGCTCATCGTACCGGTCGGCCTGGAGAAACGGGTCTCGGACGATGTGTTCGAGATTGCCCGCACCCTGATACGGCCTGGAGTTCGCGGCCCCCGCCTCTTCCCGCTCCTCGGCGATGTGGTGAGCGAGATCGAGGCGGTGTCCATGCTGACCGGCGCGAGCGCCCGACTGCTCGGCGCGGGCGGCGTCTGCGGCGCCGAAGGGAGCGTCTGGCTAGGGATCTCCGGTTCGCCGGAAGAGCGGGCCGCGGCGGAGGCTCTGCTGAAAGCGGTGGCCGAGGAGCCGCCCTATCGGGACTGAGGCCGCGAAAGGCGGATCCTGCGGAGCGCGGCGATGATGGGAGGGGAGGACTGTGATGGGTCGGAGCATACTCTGTGTCGGAGCCGTACTCGCTGCGTCAACGGCGGCGATGCTCGAGGCCCGATCGGGCCCGTCGCCCTGCACGCTCCGCGTGGCGCCGTCGGGCAGCCTCAGCATTCGGTTCGGTCGGAACATCGTCGGGACGATGGAGCCGGGCCTGCATGACGCCTCATGGCGTCTTTCCACGATCCTGCCTGTTCGGACCCCGTCCGATCCGAAGACCGGGGCGTTGACCAGCCAGATCCGAATGCAGGACGGGACCGCCTGCGAAACGGAGACGACGATCCGGCAGGACGGCTCATCGGCCACAGCCGTCTATCGAATCACACCCCGCGAGCCGGTAAAGCTCCACAGCCTGCATGTGGCGCTGGAGATCCCGACGAGCGTTCTGGCCGGCGGCGTCTATGTCGCGGACGGCGTGGAAGGGGCGTTCCCCGAGCAGTACGGAGAGATGATCGTCCGAATCGCGCCAACCAGAGACCTGACCCTTCGGACGAAGCTCGGTGAGGAGCTTCGGTTACAGTTCGCCGAACCGATCATGACTCTGCTACAGGATAACCGCCAGTGGGGGCCGAGCTTCACCGTCCGTATCGGCCCGCAGATGGACGCCATCGAGCCGTGGCCCGCGGGCAAGCCGCTGGAGATGCACATCACGCTGACCTCGCCAGGAGGTGTCAAAGTGGAACAGGATGGCCCGGTGACCCTTGAGGCAGGCGCCGACTGGATTCCTCTCGATGATACGCTCGAGATCGAGCCTGGATCGGCGCTGGACCTCAGCAGCGTCCTACCGTGGCACGCTCCCGCGGGCAGTCTGGGCCGGGTGATCCCGATCGCCGGCGGCCGATACGCCTTCGCCAAACGGCCCGGTGAGGCTGTGCGCTTCTACGGCATCAATCTGTGCTTCAGCGCCCAATACCTCAGCCACGAGGAATCGGATCGCCTTGCCCGGCGATTGCGGATGCTCGGCTACAACGCCGTGCGATTCCATCACTACGAATCGGAGCTCGTGGATCGTTCGAACGGCGATGGCCTCACCCTTCGTCCGGACCGACTGGACCAGCTTGATTACCTGTTCGCCGCCTTGAAGAAGCAGGGCATCTATATGACCACCGACCTCTTCGTCTCCCGGCCGATCCGCGCGGCCTCGATCTGGCCCGGGGAGACGGGCGATGCAGGGATGGACGAGTTCAAGATGGCCGTGCCGGTCAATGAGCGGGCCTTCGCCAACTTCCGCGCGTTCGCCGAGAAGCTTCTCGGGCACGTGAACCCGTATACGGGCGCGACGTGGGGCAGGGATCCGGCCCTGGCCTGGCTCAGCCTGATCAACGAAGGGAATCCCGGCAACTTCATCGGGAATCTAACGCCCCGGCTCCGGGCGGATTGGATCCGCGCATGGCGCGAATGGCTGACGCGTGCCTACCCGGATGAAGCCCGACGCCGCGAGGCGCTGGGCGGCGTCGCTGATTCCTTCCCGCCTTCGGGTGAGAAGGCCGAACTCGTGTTCGCCAAGTTCCTCGCGGAGAACCAGCGGAGCTTGCTCAGCCGGAGCCGGGCGTTTCTGAAGGGGCTTCCATGTTCGGCGTACTTGACGAACATGAACTCATGGACCAACCCGATCCAGATGATGGCGGTTCGGAACGATATGGACTATGTGGACGATCACTTCTATGTCGACCACCCCGAGTTCGTCGAGCGTCCGTGGCAGCTGCCCTCTCGATGCCCGAACACGAGCCCTGTGGCGGCCGGAGCGCGGGGCGGCCTCGGCTGCGCCTCACTGCGCGTGTTCGGCAAGCCCTTTACCGTGAGCGAGTACAACTACTCGGGGCCCGGGCGTTTCCGTGGTGTGGGGGGCATCCTGACCGGCGCCCTTGGCTCGATTCAAGATTGGTCGGTCCTCTGGCGGTTTGCCTATTCCCATTCGCGCGAGAACCTCTTCCGCCCCGGGGCTATGAACTACTTCGACATGGTCTCGGACCCGCTCAATCAGGCGGCCGAACGTGCTTCGGTGTTTATGTTCCGGCGGGGCGATCTGGCGCCGGCGCGCAACGCGATTGAGATTGTCGCGACCGAGGCGGATCTTCTCGGTCGCCCTGCGTCCTCCCGCAGCGCAACGCCGAGCTGGAACGGGCTCGCATGGGTGGCGCGCATCGGCTACGCGTCGGCGCCGGCGAAATCCGACGATCCGCGCCGGATCGCGCTGCCGCTGGGATGGGCCGATCCGGCGACGGCGGCCGGACGGGTTGCGGATCCATTCGCAACCGATGCCGCCGACACCATTCTTGCGGAGATGCGTCGGAGGAGCTGGCTGCCGGCTGCGAATCGAACCTCGTTGGACGGACCCGTGTACCAGACCGAGAAGGGAGAGCTGACGATCGACGCGCCCCGCGATACGCTGACGATCGACACGGCCCGTACCGCGGGCGGGTATGCACCGGAAGGGGAGCGGATCGCCGCGAAGAGCGTCGAGATCTCCATAGTGAAAACAGACGCAACGGTCTGGGTATCGAGCCTCGACGACAAACCGATCGGGACGAGCCGCCGGCTGCTGATCACCCACCTGACCGATGTGCAGAACAGCGGCGTGCGCTATGGCGATCGAGATCGGCGGCTGCTCCTCGACTGGGGCGGTATGCCCCATCTGGCATTGGACGGCGCGGCGAGCGTCACGATCCGATTGCGGGATGCTTCGAAGGCCCGAGTCTGGTCGCTCGCGCTCAACGGCAAGCGTCTCGCGCCCGTCTCGTGCAAGGTCGCTGGCGGCAGCCTTATCGTCCCGCTGCAGGTGAACCATGAGGGCAGGGCACGCATGCTGTACGAAGTGCAGATACCGCCTCCAGCGCGGTGATCCCGCCGGTATCGGCGATGTCTCAGAGGCCCGAGAGGAACTCGAATATCCGATCCGACGAATCGGGCAAGCCTTCGTGCCCGAAATCCGGATAGATCACCATGTCCTTGGGTGCAGTGATCTTGTTGTAGGCGGCGAACTGGGTCGAAGGCGGGCAGACCGTGTCCATCAGACCGGTGACGAACAGCGTCTCGGCCTGGATCCGGTGGGCGAGATGCTGGTTGTCGATATAGCCCAGCCGTGTCCAGATGTCACCCTCCCGCTCATGTCGAGGGTCGAACCGCCGAAAATACTGCTTCAGTTCGTCATAGGCTGCGACGGCCAGATCGATGTCCCAGACACGTTTGTAGTCACAGAGGAACGGAAACACCGGCGCGGCCCGTTTGATGCGGGGCTCCAGCGCAGCGCAGGCGAGCGTCAGGCCGCCGCCCTGGGATCCGCCGGTGACGCCGACGCGGTCCGGGTCGACTTCGGGCATCCCCATGACGATTCCGGCGAGCTGTGCGCAATCCAGGAAGATCTGGCGGAAGAGCAGATCGTCGGGCGCGCCATCCAGACCCCGAATGATGTGCCCGTTGAGCGTGTTGCCGCGGACCCCGCCCGTGTCCTCCGACTGTCCGCCCTGACCTCGGCAGTCGAGGGCCGCGACGGAGAACCCCTGGGCTACCCAGCCGAGCTTGTCGAACCAGTCTCCGCTGCTGCCCGAATAGCCATGGAAGAGGAGCGCCGCCGGATGGGGCTTCGGCGCCGATCGCGGTCGGAGATATTTCGCATGAACCCGTGCGCCCCGGACGCCGGTAAAGAAGAGATCGAAACATTCCGCGAAGGTGGCCGGGTGGGCCGCGGGGCGAAGCTCAACGGCCGGGTCGACGGAGCGCATCTCCGCCAGGGCATGCTCCCAGTACTGGTCCATATCGGCCGGTCTGGGATTCGAGCCAGCGTACTCCCTGAGCTGGGCCAGGGGCATATCGAAGAGCGGCATGGGGCGTTCACCTTTCGTGCAGTGGGCTTACTGGGCGCCGATAAGGGTCGTCGGCGCCCTCTATCTTCACCGCAGCGGCTCGGAACTCCTCCCATCGGCCGGATCTTATCGCTTCGATGCCGTCTCCTTTCGGGCGCTAGAGTCCGCCGTCGCTGCCGGGCGAAGGATCTCATAGGGGATGGCCGGCAGACAACCAAGCGGTGCGAGGCGGGACGCCTGCTGTCGACGCGCCGGTCCGCCGGCTTCCCTGCGGATGAAGAGGTTCGCGATCAGGTTGCCGCGATCTCCGACTCTGGCCTTCTTCGGATCCGCTCGCAGAACCAGCGTGCCGCCGCTGCCCGTGATCTCCGATTTCTCGATGGTGATGCCGGGCGGCGGCTCGTCGAGTTCAACCACGATGGACTGGACTAGCGGGCCCGCGATTCGCCCGATCTCGACCGTCGCGGTTCCGCCAACCGGTATGCGGATCGGGCTCTCCGCATCGAACGCAGTGGGTGGACGGGTGAACGCGCGGCCTGTCACATCGACGAGACAGTCGTTATAGGCGACGAGGTGGGTATAGGCGAAGGCTTGCATCCTCTCGTCGGCGGGGATCGCGGTTCGGCGTATCGTCTTACCCGCGATCGTGGCTCTCCCTTCGAGAGTCAAACGTGTCAGCTCGGTGATCTCGCTGGACGGCGCCGCAGTCAGGGTCATACGAACGCTGTCCTGCGCCTCCGGCACCCGGGCTCCGCTGAGCGAAAAGCCCTCCGGCGCCCCCGTCAGAGCCAGATCCACCGCACCCTTGAACCCGTCTCGGCGGATGACGTGGACGGTCACGGGCACGCTCTGACCGGCCCTCAGGGCGATGCTCGCCGGGGTAAACCGAAGGTCGAAGTCGGGTTCCGGAGGGCTCACCCGGAGGCGGTAGGCGTGGGTGGCGCCCCCTTGCCCCTGGCTATCGGCAACGCGGAGATAGTACGCGCCCGTCTTCGGCAGCGTTGCGACAAACCACGGATCGGCCTGATGGGTGATCAAGCCCGCGGTCGGGTCCGTGCAGTCATCTGCGAAGGCGAGCCGTCGGCCTGCGGCGTCGGTGAGCGTCAGCGTGGCGTCGAGCGGGGAGCCCAGGCGCCGGGCGACGATCTCCGCGGCGATCCTCTGACCCTTTGAGCCATGGATTACGTAGACGTCCGTGTCACCCGGTCTAACGATCCTGCCGTTGGCGATGATGGGCAATGTCGCCCGCTGCGCCGCTCGGGTTGTGTCGTTCGGCTCCTTCTCCATCGCTTCCGGAAGGTTGTCTACCCGGTAGGAGGTCTGGCTGCATCTGGGTCCGCCCGGCATCACCGAGACCGTACGCACCCCGGGCGCGCTGGCGTCCAGCGACAGGGTCTTGGTTGGAAGGTTCCAGCCGACCAGCTCGGCTCGGGCCGTGGCCCCGCGGCGCACGCCCAGCGGGAAGATCCCTTCGAGGAACGGCAGTTCGCCGAGAGCGATGCGATAGACGAAGTCTTCTCGCCCACGGTAGATCGAATCCCGTATCTCCAGGATGTACTCGCCGTCGGCGGGAATGCGCACCCGGAGAACCGGGTCGGGCCGAAACTCCCAATCGTCGTCATAGGCGACCTCCCGACCGGCCTTGTCGGTAATCCGGGCGACCGCCTGGAACCAGCCGGGAACGGCGTCGGCGAGGTAGGGGACGATCTCCCGCGCGCTGACGGCCGCTACGAGCTGCATCCCTCTGGCGGCCTTGAAGACAAAGCGATCAAGGTCCCCGGGGGTGATCTGTCCGTTGATGACGACGGGCAGGCGGTCGCCGATCGCCGTATCGGGCAGCACTTGATTGGGCTCGATTTCGGCGACCTCCGGCAGTGTGCCGACAAAGAACCGAATGGGATTAGTCAGGCCCAATCGGGTATGGAGCCGCAGCTCGCGCATGCCCGGTTGTGCGTTGGACGAGACCCGGATTTTGACGCTGACCTGTTCCTGTATCTGCGGGTTGAGCTGCCGTTTCGGGTCCGTGCGGTTTCTGCGGGCTTCTTCGAGCTTCCGGAGCTGGTCATCGGTGATGCCGGCCTCGCGGGCGAGCTCCTGAATGCGCATCTGCTCCCCACGACGCAGTCCGAGACCGCGGGCGTTGGGGTAGAGCTTCTTCTGGGCCTCTTCGAGCCGTTGGCGGAGCCTCGTCGCTTCGCCGGCCGTCAGTGGCCGATCGTAGCCCACTACCTCCGCTTCGATTCCCTCGCCGGAGATCAGCGCCGATACTGCGCCCGCGAGCGTCTGTCCGCCGACGACGACGTTGACGACGCTGCCCTGCTGTGCGCCAGCCGGGTAGACATAGCCGATCTCGGGTTTTCGGGCGGGCTGCTGAGCCGACGCAAGGCCCTCCCAGAGCGCCATAAGGACAAGAACCGCGAGGCTGTTCCGTCTCATCTTACATGATCTCAGCGAGGTGGCCATAGGTCTTGATCCCCTCCGATGTCGCGGGCGCGACCCGGACGTCGAGCCCCTGGGGATGGGGCAGCGGGCCGTCGGGATCGATACCCATGAGCATGTACATGCTCCGGAGCACGTCGGCAGGGTGCACAGGCCGGTTCGCGACCTCCGATCCGGTCGCGTCCGACGCGCCTACCACCTGACCGCCCCGGAATCCGCCGCCGGCGACGAGCGCGGAAAAGACGCTGCCCCAGTGGCCCCGACCGCCGTTCCAGGGCGCTTCCCACTGCACTCTCGGCGTTCTTCCGAACTCGCCGCACCACCACACAATCGTGCTGTCCAGCAGCCCGCGATCGGACAGGTCCTGGATGAGGGTCGCCACGCCCCGGTCCATCTCGGGGAGTTTGCGGCGCATCGTCTCAAAATGGCTCTTGTGCGTGTCCCAGCCCTGATAATTGATCGTGACGAAGGGGACGCCTTGCTCCACCAGGCGCCGCGCCATTAGGCACGACTGCCCGAACGTGCTCCGTCCGTACCGCGCTCTCAGATCGTCCTTCTCCTGGCTCAGATCGAAGATCTTGCGCCCCTCGCCGAGGATCAGATCGTAGGCCGCCGCTTCGCATTCGCCCAGCGCAACGATCCTCGGGTCGTCCTTCAAGGTGACCGCCAGAGTGTCCAGCTTCCGTCGGAGCTCCCGACGTTCTGCTTGCTGCGGGTCGGTGATCCCCTGGGCCACCACGCCCTCGACGACGAAGCGGGGTTGGTTCGGGTCGCCGCCGGTCGCGAAGGGTTTGGCGCGCGTGCCGAGGAATCCCGACTCGGAGAACCGTCCCTGAAGCTGGGTCAGAACCATGTACGGCGGTATCAGGCCCTTGTATCCTGCCTCATAGCCTTTGAACAGGGAGACGACGGCGCCGATGCCCGGGTAGACGATCCGACCGCCTGGCATTCGTCCGGTCTGTGTGATATAGGAGGCGGTCTCGTGGCCGTTGTTCTCGTGGGTCAGGCTGCGAATCAGCGAGTACTTATCGGCGATCTTACCGAGCTCGGGCAAGAGTTCGCCGATCCGGATACCGGAGACGCTGGTCTCGATCGGTGCGGTGAGAGGGCCGGTGTACTCGGCGCCGGCGCCCGGTTTTGGGTCGAACGTGTCGATATGGCACGGCCCTCCCCAGACCCAGATCTGGATCACCGAACGGGCCTTGCCGGGCAGGCCGGCTGCCGCCCGAGGTTCGACGGCGTACGCGAGGCCAGACGGCCAGACGGCGGCGGCCGCAGCCGAGGCGATCCCGGCTTTCAATGCGTCACGACGGGTTAATGTCGCTGGTTGATCATTGCCCATGGCAGATCCCTCCTGGGGCGTTGGCGGTGCACGGTGCGAGATGGTCTCAATGGCGATACTGGAACTCCGCCGTATTGATCAGGGCCCAGGCGAGCGTCAGACCTCCGTCCTGAGCCGATCGCTGGCTGCGGAGCAGCGGGACCACGATCTCCCGCTCTGCGTCGGTTGGATAGCGGGAGAGAATCGTCAGATAGAGCGTATCCGCCAGCGCGGGAGGCTGTCGATTCGATGCCAACAGGGATCGGATCTGCATTGAGCGAGCGATCTTCTGCTGGATATGGCTGGAGTTGAGCATGTGGAGCTGCTGGGCTGCAGTCGGGCTGGAGTTGCGCTCTGCCAGAAGGCCTGTGTCG
The DNA here is from genome assembly GCA_013360745.1 of Chthonomonadales bacterium. GTDB lineage: Bacteria > Armatimonadota > Chthonomonadetes > Chthonomonadales > CAJBBX01 > JABWBA01. The sequence goes on from JABWBA010000006.1 coordinate 20,443, forward strand.
CGCGCCGGGCGGCCGAAAAGATCGAGGAACGAGCTGCCGATGCTCCCATCGGCGAGCGATACGGTCCGCTGGTTCTCCGGCACGAACGTGTAGGGCTCTGGGATCGCACTGGAGTAGGTCTCCGTTGAGCCGGTGATGAGGTTGACCGCGTCGATGAGGACCTCCGCTTCCAGCCTGCGGATCGGATAGTAGGCGAACACGGCCTCGGCCTTCGGATGTCCTGTTCGTGGGATCGAGGCGAGCTGGTACGTCGCTGAGTTCAGGATCAGGCTCAGCATCGCTCTGGTATCCCATTTCAGGACAGCGTATTGTCGTTCGAGCCACGAAAGGAGCGCCGGGTTGGACGGCGGGTTGTCCGGTCGGATGTCGTCCGCCTCATGGATGATCCCTCGCCCGAACAACCAGCTCCAGAGCCGATTCACCGCACAGCGCGCCATCCACGGATTGCCCGGGGCCAGCAGCCAATCGACGAACGCAATCCGAGGATCCGCGCCCGATGCCGCCGTCGCGCTCCGTCCATCGGGGAACGTCGGCTTGATCCCTTTGAGCCCGGCGGATCGGACGGTGGGGTCGAAGTGAACGATCTCCTCTTTCCACTCACCGGTCCCCTTATAGGCGACGTGCTGGAAGAAGCAGGCCATGCCCTGGAGCCTTTTCCGGGGCCACTTCTCGGCGCGGGCGCCCATGAACGTCAGAGCGACGGCTCGGGCAAGGCTCTCGGGATCACGGTTCTGGACCGCGCGGTAGAAGTTGACCTGAGGTGTCCTGAAATTGCTGCCCGAGGAGGTCAGCAGCTCCCGAACGAACCGATCATAGGGCACGTTCCGCTGCAGCGCATCATATACCCAGCGATGGTAGGCCTGGACCGCGTTGGGCCAGAGGTTGATGGGGAACTCCGACTTGATCCGGAGCACATCGCCCCAGTGCAGCGCCCAGTAATCCGCGTACTCGGGACGGCCCAGAACCGCCTCGATCAGCTTCGAACGCTTGTCGGGCGAACGATCGTCAAGGAACGCCCGGGCCTCCCGAGCGGACGGCAAGATGCCGAGGATATCGAGGAAGACTCTCCGGACGAACACCCCGTCGGAGCAGGGGCGCGCAGGGGTAATCCCGAGCTCCTTCCATCGGGCGAACGCCAGCTCATCGAGTTTGCCCTTCGCTCGCGGTTCGTCGTTGGATTCGTACGGACCGGGCGGTCGCGCCGGCGCCGCGCCGTTATCGGCGAGCGCGTTGACGTTTACCATGCGAGTCCCTCCGCGGCGGCGCACACTCCACAGCGGTTCTACGTCCGCCGCCGTTCCATGTTATTTTAGACGGCGTTGGCAGGCTGAAGTTCAGCCCGTGCTACCATATTCCACCGTTTCCTGCCATCAGGAGGACAGAGCATTGGGATTTCGCCCGACCCATCCACGCGTCGCCTATCGCCTGGCGGGGCTCATCTGGCTTCTCGTCACGACCTCCGTCTACGGCCAGACGGAGAGTCCGCGCGAGTGGTTTCCCGTATGCGTGGGCATGGATTACGCCCGAGTCACGGCGGAGGCGCCTCGGCCGCTCCGTTTCCACTTCCTCCGGATCGATCTGAAAGCCCCGGGAATCTCTTTCCTGTCCACCCCGAAGGCGCCCGATAGCCGAGCCCATACCGTAGGGATGTTGACGAGCACGTTTCTCCGCACCTATGACCTTCAGGCGGCCATCAACGCGGCTCCGTTCGGCCCGATTTACAAGGACGAAGGCAAACCGGTATCGATCGTTGGTCTGACGATCTCCGAAGGAACGCAGGTCTCCCCGCCGACGAATCTGCCCGTGCTGGCTCTCACGCGGCAGAACGAGGCGAGCATCCTGGAACCGCCGTTCAAACTCGACGGGATCTATACCGCCGTAGCGGGTTTCAGCGTCGTACTGCGGGATGGCGTCGTCGTTGGGAAGAAGGACGCCCTCCATCCCAGGACCGCGGCTGGTGTGTCCCGAGACGGCAAGACCCTGTGGTTGATGGTGGTGGATGGCCGTCAACCGGGCTATAGCGAAGGCCTGACGTCGGCGGAGATCGGCGCATGGCTCCTCGCCGCTGGAGCGTGGAACGGGATCAACCTCGATGGAGGCGGCACCAGCGATATGGTCATCGAAGACGCCCAGAGGACTCCCCGGATCATGAACCTGCCGATCAACGGCGGACTGCCCGGGCATGAGCGGGTCGCCGGCAGCCATCTGGGCGTCCGCGCTCAGCGGCTTCCCGATGGCCCCCGCCTGCCCATTCCCTGACGGTCCGCACCACAGATCGCTGTAATGATCGCCGCGGCGGCGTCGGGGCGTCCAGCCGCGCGCGCGGCGGCAGCCATCGTCATCAGCCGGGTCTCATCGCCAAGAATGGCCTGTATGAGATCGCGCAGTTCCTGCCGGTTGCCGGCGGCGGCGCCGGCCCCGATCTCGTCCAGATAGGCTCCGTTGTCGTCCTCCTGACCCGGGATCGAGAGCGGCCTGTAGACGACGAGCGGTACGCCCAGCGCCAGAGCCTCCGACAGCGTGATGCCGCCCGGTTTGCCGACAATCAGATCCGCCGCGGCGAGATGGCGGAGAAAGCGCTCGTGCGGGACGTATCCATGGACGGTGATCCGGGGCGAGGCGGACCGAGCTCGATCCATCGCCGTTCGGCACGCGCGCAGGGCATGGGGATTGCGTCCGCAGACGACGTCCAGATCGGTCGGATCGGGGAGATCGGCGAGCGCACGGAGGACGTCGGGGAGCGGGCCTGCGCCGATCCCGCCCGCCATGACCAGGATCCTTCGGCCCGATTCGGCGAGGCCGAGCTGCCGACGGACGGCCGCTCTTGGCGGCAGCGCTCCGCACTCAGGATCGATCGGTATGCCGGTGACCTGTGTACGCTCTCCAGAGCCCGGCAACCGCTTGTCCAGTAGTTCCAGGGTCCGGGCGGCAGGCACGAAGAACCGATCGGGCTCGCCCCGGAGCCACATGCGGTGGGGATGCAGATCGGTGATCACCACGGCCATCCCGGGCCGGCGCAGGCGTCGCCGGATTCGTGCCAGTCGCGGCTGCGCGACGGAATGGACGCATAGCGCCCAGTCCGGGTCGATCTGTCGGATCAACCGTTCCATCCGTCCGAGGCAGAGCAGATCCAATCCCGTTTGGATCGCGTAGAACAGGCCGGGACGATCCGAACGCCGATACAGACTCCCCCAGAGGCTCGGGGCGTGGCGCACCAGGCCCTCGTAGCCACCCTGGAACCAGAGCCGGAACCACCGCGGGGCGAGGTCCAGCGCATCGACGAGGACGGAGGGTACGCCCAGCGCCGCACAGGCTTTCTCGAGCGATCGCGCCGCGCTCCGATGCCCGTCCCCCGCGGCGGCGGTCAGGATCAGGATGGGAGCCGTGCGACTCATCGCCTGGCCTCGATCCGCGCGCGATGCCACCGCTGCAGCAGCACGCACTGGAGGTTCACCCAGAGCATGAAGAGCACATAGAGGATGCCCGGAATCGAGCGGATTCGAACGAAGACCGCGAGAAGGGGCAGGTGCAGGAGAAGCCCGACGACGTGCGTTACCTCCGATACCCGGGTCTGGGCCTCGAAAGCCGCGAGGTCCCCCCGGCCTCGTACGAAGCCGCGACCGGTTTCCGATGCGCCTCCCGTCGCCGACGCACCGAACAGAGCCCGGACAAAGGCGCGGAACGGTCGTACGCCGAGGCGACGATAGAGTCGATCACTCTCGAGTGGCCACGGCCCGAACCATCGGCCGGCTCCGCGCGTTCGCAGAATCGGCGGCAGGCTGATCAGTTGCGGCCGCCACGTATCCGTGAGGCTCAGCGAACGGCTCGTGATCCCCCGAGCGCTCAACAGGGCGTCCGCTCGGGCCCGTTTGTACCGTTCCAGAGGGATGCATAGCGCATGGGGCGTAAGGAGGACGGTGACGTACAGCGCAGGGATGTGAAGGCCAAGGGCGATGAGCCAGATGGGCAGCGGCGCGTATACGGCCAGGGCGATGAGGTTGACGATCTCATGGTATCGGGATCGGGCATAGATTCGGAGAAGGTCTTCTGCCGCATGGTCGGGCGCGTGGGTCGGCCTCTGGATCTGCGCGCTCCCGGTCGGCTGTGCGGTGCCGATCGCATCCGCAGCCTCCGCCCCCGCGTCGCCGATCCGGAGCGGAAGGCGCTCTCCGAACAGGGCAGCCACCAGAGCGAAGAGAGGGCGGAGGCCCATACGCTCATAGAATGCGCCGTCGCGCTCCCACGCCCGCAGAGTGGTCCAGCCATCGACGAATCGGCCGAAACCCGCCCTGTTTTGATCCGACACGCCCCTCTGTTGGTCTGTCCTCGCCTTCGGTTCGTCCTGCATCACAGCCGCATCGGAGCGGCAGCCGGATCGGCTCCCGCCCGTCCTCGCATCATCGATCGAGCAGACCCGCCGGGATTACGATGGTATCGCCGGTATGAGCCGCTTCAGCGTCCCTCGCGACGGCGCTGCCCGCTGGAACGGTCATCTCGATGACCCGGTCGCGGCGTCGGGCCTTGATGCGCACCTTCTCCCCTGTACGCCGGACCTCAACAAGCCGAACCTCGGCGGACCTATCCGTTCGTTGTGCCGCAGCCTCCGATCTTCTGGATGGCGCCGACATCCACCACCATATCATGACGGCAACGACCATAACGATGCTGCTGTATAGCAGGATGCCGACCCAGGGCGCCATACCGCCGCTGCCCGGAACCCCCATATAGACCTGAGCGAGCCGAGCGCCTCGGTGTACTTGATGGCTGCCGCTCCGGTGTGAGCGCCGCCTCGGGCTGCGGTTCGATGAGCGTCGATGCCCATGGTTGGTCGAGGTGTTCTCGGAACCGGTCGAAGGTTCCTCAGATGGGCGAGAAGATGAACGCCGCGACGAACGCCGTTTATCGTCCATCCTCACCCTCGTATGGCCCGCCCGGGAGCCGTTCCAGGGTGATCGTGACCAGATCCAGGCCGATCGTCCCCGCACTCCCCGCGCGCAGCTTGAGCATGAGAGGGTTGGGACCTTGCTCGAACGTACCGACGCCTAGGACGAGTGTCCGAACGCTCGTTTTCGGGTCGTTCAGATCGCAGGCCGAACCGACCGGCATCTCGTCTCGGGTCCATTGCACCGAACCGGCTTCCGGACTAGCGATCGCTTCGATCGACACCCTGTAGTGCCCGGATGCCGGCGTGTCGCACACGGGCTCAAGGAAATGATCCCCGAAGACATCGACGCCGCTGGCGCGGAACGAGAGCAATCGGAGATCTCGATCGCCGACCCTGGCGACCCGCTTGCTCAGGGTCGCACGCTCCAGTGAGAAGGAACGGATCGGGATATTCCAGCCCGTCGCGAAGCTGATCCGATCGGGATCCCGTACGGTGCGCCCCGGCACATCGGGCAGCACGCCCGCACCGGCAGGCGGACGGTCGGCGTAGAGATAGGTGACGCCCACATAGTCGGTCACCATGTTGTTCTTCTCCGGCGCGTGCTCGATGGCGAAATGAATGCTCTTATGGAATGCGACGGGATCTGGCAGCAGGAAGCGCCACCCGCCGGTGCGTCCGAGGTGTTTGCGGTAGTCAAGGCATCCGCTGAAGACCAGCGAGCGGCGGGCATCCCATCGGCCCGGCACGTCGTACCAGCCGCCGTTGAAGAAATCCTCGGAACCCGTGCCGTGGATGGCCAGTTCCCCGTCGATCGTGATCTGATCGTCCCCTTCGAAGAACAGAGTGCCGCCCGGATCGGCGCCCTGCGATTGGAGCGTGGCGCCGACCACGCGCCCTCGTCCTTCGGTTCTGAGCCAGGTGAACGGCTCACCGATCGTCGTCGGGTTTTCGCGGGTCCAGACAGCGTAGAATCGGCCCTCGTCCGCTCTGCGCGGTGTCGCTGCCCAAACGACCTCGGCCTCGATAGGGATAGGCGGCCCAGAGGTCCGCTGGTCGACGAGCGCGATCTGGGCGGATCGATCGTAGGGCATCGGAAGGTAGCAGTAGCCAGTGTTATCCCGGGAGCCTGCAAGGAGCCCTGCCATCGCGGGCTCGCCGAAGAACGCCCCAAAGAAGTCGCCGGCGGGGCAGAGAACTGCTGGCTGCCGAGCGCCGTCGAAACTGATCTTCAGCACGATCGCTCGGTCCTTCCCGGCGATCGCTGAGGCAGGGGAGATCCGGAGCCCGACGATCCTTCCGCCCCGCTTCACATCGAACACTCGGATAGCGCTGCCCGGCGCGAGCTTCTTAGAGATCCGTACGGTCTTAGCCTCGGAGCCGGGCGGGAGCATCAGGGCGGGGAGATCGGCCCCTTGCTTGAACAGGGGCGAGGTCTCGGCATCGATTCGTTTCGCATACTCCGGAGTCCAGCTCTCGATCGGCGCGCCTTCGGGATAGGTGGCATAGTTGATTTGATAGAAGTTCATCAGGGGGCCGCGGAAGGCGATCTTCAGCGACCGAGCGAAGGGAATCGGAGCGTAGGAATAGAAGCCGCCGACGCCATGGCCGACGAGATGCGCCGGGAAGCCCATCTCTTCGCCAAGAAACAGCCGGTCGAAGGGGACACGGAGGCGAGGTTCCGTTTCACCGTCAAAATAGAACTCTAGTGGCTCCTTTTTCGGCGTCGGCGTGCTGATCCGTTGAAGGATCCCGGGCCCCTTCAGGTCGGCGATGATGAGCGCATCGCCCTCCTTGCGGATAAAGGAGTACTTGCCGGAGAAGCCGTCGTCATTGCCGCCGGTCCGGTCGTAGCTCGACACCCCGCCGACCTTTTCCTGTCCGAGGACCGGCAGCAGGTAGGGCCGCGCCAGCAGGGTCATCGCGTCCGGAGCCCGGGCCGGCCCTGCGTGGGTGGCCGCAGGGATGGCGAGGCAAAGAACCGCAAACATGGTCACGACCTCCGGGGGAAGGGTTGGCATCGAGCCATCCTTCGCCCTCCGGTCGACCGACTCCTGCACAAGCCCCGTCGGGGATCACCCTCCCGACGATGGACGCGGTCGGGGCGTGATCCCCGGCGCCGTTCGGCGAGACGGCTCGACACAATGTCATTCCATACTGGCATCGATGGCTTTACGAAGGTAGCGGCCGGTGTGGCTGATCGGGGATGCCGCGACTTCCTCGGGCGTGCCGACGGCTACAACCTCACCGCCGCGATGCCCCCCCTCCGGTCCGAGATCGATGATGTAATCGGCCGTCTTGATGACGTCCAGGTTATGCTCGATGACAAGAACGCTGTTGCCGGCGTCGACGAGCCGGTTGAGAACGCCGAGAAGCTTCTCAATATCGGCGAAATGGAGCCCGGTGGTGGGCTCATCGAGGACATAGAGTGTGTTGCCCGTATCACGACGGGAAAGCTCCGAGGCGAGCTTGATCCGCTGAGCTTCGCCGCCCGAGAGTGTGGTTGCCGGTTGACCCAATCGAATGTAGTCCAGCCCCACGTCCCGGAGGGTCGCGAGCTTCCTCCGGATGCGCGGCACGGCATCGAAGAGCGTGAGGGCTTCGCTGACGGTGAGGTTCAGAACATCGGCGATGCTCTTCCCTTTATACAGGACTTCCAGCGTCTCCCGGTTGTAGCGCCGCCCTTTGCAGACCTCGCACGGGACATAGACATCGGGGAGGAAGTGCATCTCGATCTTGATGATGCCATCTCCCTTGCAGTGCTCGCAGCGCCCTCCGTGGACGTTGAAGGAGAAGCGGCCCGGCTTGTAGCCCCGCACGCGGGCGTCGGGCGTCGAGGCGAATAGCTCCCGAATCGGATCGAAGACACCGGTGTACGTTGCTGGATTGGAGCGAGGCGTGCGGCCGATTGGCGATTGGTCGATATCGATCACCTTATCGACGTTCTCGATGCCGAGGATCTCCTCGTGGTCGGCCCAGGCGGCTCTGGAGCCGTGGAGCGCCCGCAGCAATCTCGGGAGGAGGGTCTCCCGCACGAGGGTTGATTTGCCCGAACCGGAGACCCCCGTGACGCAGACGAAGATCCCGAGCGGAATCCGTACGTTGATCCCCTTCAGGTTGTGTGCCTTCGCCCCCCGAATCTCCAGCCAGCCCTTTCCAGCTCCCGGATCCTCAGCATCTGCCGTGACATCGGGCAGGGGTCGACGGGTCTCCGGTACGGCGATGCGCCGAGCTCCGCTGAGATATTGCCCCGTGAGCGACTCAGGACAGGCAACGATGTCGGCAAGGGAGCCCTGGGCGATCACCCTGCCGCCATGCTCGCCTGCGCCCGGGCCGATGTCGACGATATGGTCCGCGGCCTCCATCGTCTCCTCGTCGTGCTCGACGACGATGATGGTATTGCCGAGATCCCGCAGGCGCTGCAGGGTCCCGATCAGCCGAACGTTGTCTCGCTGATGGAGGCCGATGCTCGGCTCATCCAGGATATAGAGGACACCCATAAGTCCCGATCCGATCTGCGTGGCGAGCCGGATCCGCTGGGCCTCCCCGCCCGCCAGCGTCGCCGCCGTCCGGTCCAGCGTTAGATAGTCGAGCCCTACGTCGACGAGGAACGTGAGGCGAGCCCGTATCTCCTTGACGATCTGACGCGCGATCGTCTCCTCCCTTGCGCTTAAGTTCAGGCTGCCGAACCGCTCGTGCGCCTCCGCGATCGACCAACGGGCCATATCGGCGATGCTCATCTCGTCGATCGTAACGGCTAGGGCCTCGGGCTTGAGACGGGCGCCGTGACAGGAAGGACAGGGTCGGGTGGTTCGGTAGTGGTCCAGTTCGTCCTTGATGTAGTCGCTCGTAGTCTGGTTGTACCGTTGCTCCAGCATCGGAATCACACCGCCGAACTTGCTGTTGAACGTGCGAACCCGCCCCCATCGGTTCCGAAACTGGACCGCCACATTGCCGGGCAGGCCGTACAACAGCGCGTTGAGAGGGTTCTCCGCCATCTCAGCGATCGGAGTGTCGAGAGTGAAGCCAACGTTCTCACCGACTCCGGCGAGCAGGCTCAGGAGGTACTCCGAGTAGTTGGCGCCCGGCGTTTTCGGCATGATCGCGGCCAGGGCCCCGCCGCGAATGCTCAGGCGTCGGTCGGGGATGATCCGATCGGGGTCGAACTCCGTCTTCGTGCCGAGGCCGTGGCAGTCGGGGCAGGCGCCGTACGGGCTGTTGAACGAGAACGTGCGGGGCGCGACCTCTTCCATGCCGATGCCGCAGGCGGAACAGGCGAAACGCTCGGAGAAGAGCATCTCCTCAAGGGGCGTCGATTCGCTTCCCCCGTCGCCGGCAGCCACGGGCAGGACGGCCACCGCGCCGTCACCCTTCTTCAGGGCGGTCTCCAGCGAGTCCGCGAGGCGACGGTCGATATCGGGCCGCACGATGAGCCGGTCCACGACGATATCGATCCAGTGCTGTTTGTACCGATCCAGGTCCGGTGCGTCCTCGGCGCTGAGATCAACGATGCGACCGTCGATGCGTACCCGGGTGAAGCCCTCGCGGCGGATATCCTCGATCTCCTTCCGGTACTCCCCTTTTCGGCCCTTGACGATGGGGGCAAGGAGCTGGATCCGCGTCCCCTCCGGCAGTTCGCGGATCCGATCGACGATCTGTTCGACGGACTGCTGGGCGATCTCCCTGCCGCACCGGGGGCAGTGGGGGTGGCCGACTCGGGCGAACAGAAGGCGGAGGTAATCGTAGATCTCAGTTACCGTGCCGACGGTGGACCGGGGGTTGCGGCTGGTCGACTTCTGATCGATCGAAACGGCGGGGGATAGCCCCTCGATGTAGTCGACATCCGGTTTGTCCATCTGGCCAAGGAACTGGCGGGCGTAGGCGGACAGGCTTTCGACATAGCGCCGCTGACCCTCGGCATAGAGGGTATCGAACGCGAGAGAGGACTTGCCCGATCCCGATATGCCCGTGATGACGATGAGCCGATCGCGCGGGAGCTCGATATCGACGTCCTTTAGGTTGTGTTGGCGAGCGCCTCGGATGACGATCCGGTCGTGGGGCATGCCAGGCTCCTGAACGACGGTCACGTCGGAGCCATCCGGCCCGACGGAGCGAATACCGTTATTCTAGACCGAACGGGCCTCCCGATCACGCCTCTACCGACCGCGGGCAGGTACTCTGATACGGACCACAGGATCGGGTCCAGCATGGAGGCATACGGCATGTATCTGGCATTGAGTCCCGGGGCGCTCGGGATGCACACAGGATCGCTGGCGGAGGCTATCGCGCTCGCGAAGGAGACCGGCTACGGCGGCGTCGAGTTCAGCATTCAGGAAGCCGCGTCGCTCATCGAGTCCGACGGCGCCGATTCGGTCCGCGCCCTCTTCGCCGCTGCCGGCATCCGCCCCGCCGGCTTCGGTCTGCCGGTGGCGTGGAACGGCTCGGAGGAGGATTGGAAGGAAGGGCTCGATCGACTCGTCGTCTACGCCCGGGCCGCGGAGGCTCTCGGCTGCCATCGCACGTTCACCTGGATCCTGTCCGGCAGCAATGACCGAACCGAGGCCGAGAACCGCGCCTTCCATATCGAACGGTTCCGACCGATCGCGGAGATCCTCAACGCCCACGGCTGCCGTCTCGGACTCGAGTTCCTCGGGCCGAAGACGATCCGAAAGGACCTGAAATACCCCTTTGTCCATGATACGCCGGGCATGATGGGCCTTGCCCGGGAAATCGGGTCCAACGTCGGCTTGCTGCTCGATTCCTGGCACTGGCATACTTCCGCCGGTCGCCCTGGCGACATCCTCCGCCTGACCGCCCGGGACGTCGTCTATGTCCATGTCAACGACGCTCCTCCGGATGTCCTCCTCGATGACCATATCGACAGCAAGCGCGCGCTCCCGGGCGCCACCGGTGTCATCGATATGAACGGCTTCCTGAACGCGCTTGAGAGTATCGGATATGACGGCCCCATCGTTGCAGAGCCGTTTGGCAATCCGGCGAGCTGGGCTGCGGATCTGATGCGCGCCGCGCTCAAACGCGCCCGAAGCGCAGCCTGATCGCATACGGGTCGGGCCGTCCTCGGCCGCAGCGCCGCCCGACGGCCCGCACTCTCTCGTAACCGGGATGCTGTGCGGTTGATGCCGGAAGGACGACGGGCGTCCTGCCCGGCGGCGACCGGTGTTCGATCAGAACGCGCGAAACGCGGCGGCGCTCAGGGATGCGCACCAGACCGCGTACAGCGATTCGCCGATGCCGACCCTGATGAAATCGGGCATCCGCGGGCCGAGGCGGCGCCAACCGAGAAGCGCGCGCGCCACAAGGGGCGCGACACCGATCATCAGACAGAGCGCAAACGGAATCGGGGCAAGGCGCAGGGCTGCGATCATCGCGATCCCCATCCCGCCATGATAGAGCAGGTTGCCGCGTCCGCAGCGGCGTCGAAGCTCCTCGTTCGCAACGCCGCGCATCCGACCCGCACAAAGGAGCATCCGGACGTGGAAGACTCCGGAGGCGCCGATCGCGCACTGCACGATCCATAGCGACAGCGCGCGCGACCCATCCGCTCCCGTTCCGACGAAGTAGGCGAACGGAGCCGCGATCCCGGCGACCCATGTCGCCAGCGCTTCGCCGAAGAGGGTTCGATCCAGTCGTTTGCGCGCCCGGATCCGGGGCAGCAAGGCGAGCGTCGCCGCGCCGACGAGCGCAGGCGGGATCGTCCAGAGGAATCGAGGGCCCGCGATCCAAACGAGGGCAGCGGCCGCACTCCCCGATACCGTCAGCCATAGGGCCGCCCAGAGCCGGACGCCAGGGTATGGTCGACGGCTCAGCGCGTTATTCAGAGAGGCGCGAAGGAAATGGGCCGATACGATCAACGCCAGACAGAGTCCGCCCGAGGCTGCCGCTGGCGATGGGCTCGCGGCTGTGCCGAGGATGAAGCCGGCAAGCAGGAGAGCCCAGGATCCGTGCTCGCGGGGTACGGGCGGGCCGGTGACCGCGCCCCGCTTCACGATGTCGGGTTCGTGGCGATGGTCGGTCGTGAGCCCATCTCCGGCTGAGGAAGCCCGAGCTGCGTCGTCAACTCCTTGAGAAAGAACTCACAGTCGGTGACCAGCCCGTACGCCTGATGGGTCCCCCGGTCCAGAAGTTTGATCACCGTGTCGGCGTCGCTATCGACGCAGATCGTGGTTATCGAAGCTCGGAGGAGGTTGCCGGTGGCGACCGAGTGGAGTGTGGTCGCGACCATGACGGCGATGCCAACACCACGGATCGCGGCGCGCATCGCCTTCTGCGCCTCCAGTGTGTCGGTGATGACCTCGGGCATGGGACCGTCGTCGCGGATGCTGCCCGCGAGCACAACCTCCACGCCGGCCTGGACGCATGCGTGCATCACACCCCGTGTCAGGGTCCCATTTCGAACCGCGGCCTGTATGCCGCCCGCGGCTCGGATCGCGTTGATCGCACGGAGATGGTGCTCATGGCCGTGCGCATCGGATATGCCCGTCGAGAGGTTGACGCCGAGAGAGGTGCCGTACAGGGCGGATTCGATATCGTGCGTCGCGAGCGCATTGCCCGCGAACAGCACGTCGATCCAGCCCGCTCGGATCAGCTGCTCCAGGCAGCGCCCGGCTCCGGTATGGACGATCGCGGGTCCGCCGACGAACAATATCCGTTCCTGTCTTGCCCGGCTTTCCTGCATGGCGCGGGCGACGGCTGCGACGACGATCTCCTTGGGCCGCTCCGACGAGACGCCGCTGCCCATAAAATGGAAGGCGCTGTCCGGCTCCACTCGGGGGAGAGGGGTGACCCGAACGCCAGTATCGCCCACGACGATCCGATCGCCAACCCGAACATCGCCGATCGGGATGCACCGGGCGCGATCCGACCCTCCATCCGAGGTGCACACGATGCCGCAGTCCATCTCGATATCTTCCACAGCGATCCAACGACCTCGGAGATAGACCGCCGTATCCAGATTCGTCGTGGAGTAGAAGCCGTCCGGGAAAACCCCGTTTGCGGGGGCCGCGACACGGCGCGCGTCCTGCGGTGAGACGCGCACCGCCCCATGCCGCCCGATCTCGTGCAGGATGCGCTCGAGTGTGTCGGCATCGCCGGCGGTAACCACGATCTCCGCCGAACTCGGCTCTTCTTTGGTCCGGCCCATCTGGAAGCGGGCGACCTCATAGGAGCCGTCGTGCATCAAGACGGTATCCAGGACCTTCGACAACGTCAGCGAATCGATGATATGGCCCACAAGGTGAACGGACTCGGAAGGCATGGTGTGCCGATCTCCTCCAATCGTAGCGGACCCTGAGGATACCACCGGCACAGACGAAAGAAGGCTGTTCCGTACAGGAGAACGGGGGGTACCGGGCGAAATACCCTGTCGTTTGCCGCATCGGACCGCGGCTGCCCAAGTCCCTGAGATAGGAGAACGTCCACGATGAGTCTCACCTGGTCCCGCTCACGCTGGCTTATGGCCCTATGCTGCTTCAGCTTTCTGCCGCTCCTGATATCGATGCCTGCCACCGCACGCCTTCAGGAGGAGGCTAAACCAGTTGCCGTGCGGGTAGCGCCGGAAGCGCCCGAGGGCGCGGTCGTGCTGTTCGCAGGCAAGGGCGATGAGATCGGAGCCAACTGGTTCAAACGGGGCTCCACCGATCCGGCTCCGTGGGTTCTCACGCCCGAGGGCGCCATGACGCCCCGCTCCGGCGATATCACCTCGAAGGCGGAGTTCGGCGACTGCATGATCCATGTCGAGTTTCGCCCAACCGTGGACGCGGAGGGCAAGACGAAAGGGCACGGCAATGCTGGAGTGGGGATCGCGGGCCGGTACGAAATCCAGATCATGGATTCCTACCGTGCGGAGCCGTCGGTCGGCGGCTGCGGCGCGATGTACAGCCAGAAACCGCCCCGCGTCAACGTGAGCAAGAAGGCGGGCGAATGGCAGAGCTTCGAGATCATCTTCCGGGCGCCCCGGTTTGATGACCAGGGCAAGGTCGTTGAGAAGGCGCGGGCGACCGTTCTCCAGAACGGTGTGGTCATCCATAACAACGCCGAGTTTGCGGGGCCGACCGGCATCCAGTACGGTGAGTTTGCCGGTGAAGCGCCGAAGGGGCCGATTGTCCTGCAGGGCGATCATGATCCGGTGGAGTTCCGCAACATCTGGGTGATCCCGCTCTAGCGTCCAGACGTGTGCAACCCCTACTGAGCCGCTCAGGCGAACATCGCAGAGGACCGTGACTCGGGACCACCATCGGTGACCAACGGGACCTCCCATCTGAGCGCCGGCCGTCTTGCCGGGATGAGCCTCTACTGGCTGGCTGTGAACGTCCAGTGGGGGGCGCTGCTCATCGCGCTGATCCCCGCCGAGGCGGTGCAGCTCCGACGGCTCGACCATGCGCGCCTCCTCAGCCTGATCCTCGGGATCGGCGCCGTCGTCGCGCTGATTCTGCCTCCGTTCGTCGGTGCGCTGTCAGACCGGTGCCGCCATCCTTGGGGGCGACGTCGCCCGTACATGGCCGCCGGCACGGCATTGAACCTTGTGGGCCTGCTGCTCCTCGCCACAGCGGCCCGCGCCGGGTCGGTCGCGCTGTACATCCTCGCGTATCTGGTCGTCCAGTTCGGCAGCAACGTGGCAACCGCGGCCTATAGCGGGATCATCCCCGATGCTGTGGAACCCTCGCAACGGGGCGCAGCCAGTGGCTGGATGGCGGTGATGACCCATTGCGGCACCATCCTCGGCGCGCTCGGCGGCGGGATACTGGTGCAGAGGGGTTTATCCGGCTGGCTCTACGGGGTGATCGCGCTTCTCCTCCCCCTGACTCTGGCGGTTACGGCCGCGGCGGTACCGGAACGACCGGGGTCACCGTCCGGCGAGCCGCTCCGCCCGGGCCAGATCCTGCGGAGCCTGTGGCTCAACCCGCGGCGGTATCCCGACTTCGGATGGGTATGGGCCACCCGGTTTCTGTTCACGGCCGGCATGTGGATGGTTCAGCCCTTCATCCAGTACTATCTGCGGGACGTAATCGGATCCGCTCAGGCGGCTGAGGACGCGGGCCGAGTGATCGGCATCGCCCTGGCCGGGGCGACCGTCACCGGTCTGCTCGGTGGGGCGCTTTCGGATCGGTTCGGCCGCAAACGGGTCGTCTATGTGGCGAACGGCCTGATGGCGGCGGTATCGCTCGGTTTCATGGTCGTGGGCGGGATGCCGGGCGTATACGTGACCGCGACTCTGTACGGGCTCGCCTTCGGGGCGTACTATAGTGTTGATTGGGCGCTCGGTTGCGATGTGCTGCCGAACAAGCAGGATGCGGCGAAGGATATGGGCGTGTGGCACATCGCGATGGTCCTGCCCCAAAGCATCGCACCGGCGCTCAGCGGGCTGATCCTGACCATGGGCGGCGTCCGCGTCGGTGCGGGCGCCGCTGAACCCCATTACCGGCCCGGAGCCTACCTGGTCCTGTTCGCGTCCGCGTCGTTGCTGTTGGCGCTGAGCGCGTGGCTTCTCCGCAACGTCCGGGGCGTCCGTTAGCCGGGTGCGCCTCGGAGCGCGTCCTCGATGATGCGATCGAGCAGCTTCGGGAACGGGATGCCCGCCGAGCGCGCGGCATCGGGCAGCAGGCTGGTCGGCGTCATCCCGGGGATCGTATTGATCTCGAGGAACCAGGGCTGGTCCCCCTCGACGATCATGTCGACGCGGGACATGCCGCGGCAGCCCAGCAGCGCATGGGCCTGTTCGGCATACTTCGCCGCGAGGGCGCTCGCATTACGGGAGATGCGCGCGGGGATAATGTGTTCGCTGCCTCCCGGGGCGTACTTCGAATCGTAATCGTAGAATCTGCCCCTCGGCACGATCTCAATGATGGGCAGGATCTGTGGCGTCTCGGTCCCGAGGATGCCCACGGTGATCTCGGTCCCCCGCAGATAGGTCTCGATCAGCGCGTGGGTGTCGAGCGCAAAGACCGCGTCGATCGCGGCCGATAGTTCGCCCTCGTTGCGGACAATGGCGCAGCCGATTGCGCTCCCTTCATGGACCGGCTTGACGATGCAGGGGAAACCCGCCTGCTCGTCCACCATGATCGCCCGATTGCGGGCATCCTCCGGCGCGTCTCGCGACAGGACGATACCGCTCGGAACCGGGACGCCCTCCCCCACAAGCAACCGTTTGGTCTTATCTTTGTCCATCGCCAGGGCGCTCGCGAGAACGCCCGAGCCAGTATAGCGGATGCCCATTTGTTCGAGCATTCCCTGCAGCGTTCCGTCCTCGCCGCCCCGGCCGTGGAGCGCGATAAAAGCGACATCGGGGCGCGTCTCGATCAGACGCTCAATCCAGCGGATGTCCTGCGGGTCGGCGCCCGTGTCGATGCCCTCGATAGTATACTGATCGCGGGTGAGCGCGGCCATGATCTGCCGGCCCGTCGATAGCGAGACGTCCCGTTCGTTGGAGTGTCCACCCATAAGCACCGCGACGCGCACCTTCGACATTCAGAGGGCTCCTTTCGACATGCTGGCTAATCCTATGGTAGCACGGAGGTCCGGGCCATGGACCGGATGACGCTCGGCTGGGTTGCTCAGGCGCTGGGCCTTGAGGCGCCCGATCGGGGCCATGTGCCGATCACCGGCGTCAGCATCGATACGCGTTCCGGCTGCGACGGCGCGCTTTTCATCGCGCTTCGCGGAGAACGGACCGACGGCCACGCGTTCCTCGGTCAGGCTGCGGCTGCCAATGCCGCGGCAGCCATCGTCGCCCGTCCTGATCCTGTCGTGAACCTTCCGCAGCTAGTGGTCGATGATCCGCTTCTCGCCCTCGGCAAGCTCGCCCGAGCCTATGCGGATCGTTATAAGCTCGTCCGGATCGGGGTGACGGGCAGCGTCGGCAAGACATCCGTTCGGGCGATGATCGGGACGATTCTGGCCACGCGGTTTGCAGTTTGCGCATCGCTTGGCAACCATAATAACGAGATCGGGGTACCCCTGACGCTCCTGTCTCTTGAGGGGCGGCACACGGCTCTCGTTACGGAACTCGCCATGCGCGGCTCCGGCCAGATCGCCTACCTTGCGGAGATGGTCCAACCCTCCATCGGCGTCATCACCAGTATCGGGGTCTCGCACATCGAGCTTCTCGGCACCCGGGAACGCATCGCGCAGGCCAAAGCCGAGCTCCTCGATGCCCTGCCCCGTGACGGAACGGCGGTTCTGCCTGCGGACGACCCGTACCTATCGTTTCTCAAGGAGCGGGCTCCGGCGGACATCCGGACCTTCGGGTTTGCGTCGGCCGCCGACTTCGTCTGTAGGGCCTCCGCGCCGGGCCCGAACGGCGAGGCCCGGTTCACGGTCAACGGCGTCGGATTTGAGATCGGAGCGCCGGGCGTCCATCATGCGCGAAACGGGGCTGCAGCCTGCGCCGCAGCCGCCGCTCTCGGCCTTTCGGTCGAGGATTGTGCGGAGGCTCTTCAGGGCTTTCGCACGCCCGAAATGCGGATGGAAGCCCTCCGTGCGCCCGGGGATATTCTGGTGCTCAACGATGCCTATAACGCCGCGCCCGATTCCGTCCGCGCGGCGCTGGATACCCTGGCGGAAACCGCGCGCGCCACAGGAAGGCGTCCGATCGCCGTACTCGGAGACATGAAGGAGCTCGGCGCATACGTGGAGGACGCCCACCGTCAGGCTATCGAAGCCGCAGACCGATCGGGCGTCCATCTCCTCGTCGCTGTGGGATCGTCGATGGCCGATGCGCATGCGCGGGCAGGATCATCTGCCGTCGCCGCCGTACTATATCCCGATAGCACGTCGGCCGCGGATCGTATCCGACGGCTGGTCCAGGCCGGCGATGTCGTGCTCGTCAAGGGTTCTCGAGCGATGGAGCTCGATCGGGTCGTCCAGCGGTTGATGCAAGGCGGAGAGGCGGAACCGTGATCCCGGTTCCGCCGTGGAAGGATCAAGCCGACGCGCGGATTCGAACCGCGGACCTGCTCATTACGAGTGAGCTGCTCTACCACTGAGCCACGTCGGCAATGGCCATGCCGCGGACCGGATTTGAACCAGTGACACGTGGATTTTCAGTCCACTGCTCTACCAACTGAGCTACCGCGGCGTGCGGCACCGGAGAGTATACACATGGCGAATACCCGAAGTCAAGAAGCGATCCCAACAGCCCTTACCGGAATCATCGCGCCGATGTACACGCCGGTGCACCGGGACGGCGCCATCGACGACGTCGGCGTGCGGGCGATGGTGGAGTGGCTGGCCGATCGGCGATGTGTCCGTTCCGTCTTCGCACGGAGCGGGATGGGCAAGATGTTCACGTTCACCGTCGACGAGACCATGCGGTTCGCCTCGATGGTACAGGAAGCGAATGCCGGGCGTATGGGCCTCCTACTGGGATCGGGCGGCGAATGGCTGGGGCAGCGTGAAGGCGGCAGGGCGGAGTTCGACACCTATGTCGGCCAGGCCATCCATTTGACCCGTTTCGCCGGGAGCATCGGCGCCGACGCGGCCGTGCATGTGCTCCCTGCCGCGATCGACCCCGCGGCGGGCGAGAGCCATGCAGACCTGGTCTATCGGTACTACCGGGCGATCGACGAAGAGACCGAAACACCGGTAGTCCTGTACCAGCCGGGCGGCATGCCTGAGCCGTATCGCCTGACACCCGCCCTGATGGGCCGCCTCCTGGAGCTGCCCGGGATCGTCGGCCTGAAGCTCTCGACCGATGATGATTCCGTCTTCGACCCGATCGCTGACGTGGTGCGGGATCATCCGTTCGCCTTCATCTGCGGCCACGAAGGGTATTATGCTCGGGGACTTCGGAAAGGCGCCGTCGGTGTCATCGGCCAGGGATGCAACGGATATCCGGAGATCCTCGCGGCGGCTGAGGCGCGGGAACGTGCGGGAGATCCATCCGGGGCCGACCGTGCGATGGACGATGTATGGCGTGGATTGGACGCCACGAACGGACTGGATAGCTCGGTGGCGCTGAAGCAGTACATCGCGAGTCAGGGATATGCGGTGCAGCCCTATGACCGGAGCGGCAGCGAGCCCTGTGATGATGCGACGGTTCAACGGTTGCGTACGGCGTTGAACCGCCTGCGCGGTCCCTACTGCGAGGAGCTGGGGCTTCCATGTCCTGTCTGAAACGGCGCCGTGCTGTGGTACGAAACGGAGCCGCTCGAAGCTTATCTACCCCGGGTGCAAGGAGCAGAGAATGGGATTGATGGACGGTCGGCGTGCGCTGGTCGCCGGAGCGCGCAACAAATGGAGTATCGGCTGGCACTGCGCCGCGTCGCTTCTGCGCGAGGGCGCTGAGGTCGGTTTCTCCGTGTTCAGCGAGCGAGAGGCGCGGGATATCGCGGATCTTGCCGCGGAGGCTGGCCATCCAGATGCCCCGATCTTCACCTGCAACGCCACCAGCGCCGAGGATGTGGAGCGGCTGTTCGCGTCGGTGGCGGAGCGGTTCGATGGCCGCCTGGACGGCCTGATCCACAGCATCGCGTTCGCGCCGCGAGAGGCTCTCAGCGGCGACTACATCGATACAAGCGGTACGGCCTTCTCCGTTGCGATGGACAGCAGCGTCTATACGCTCATTGCCCTGGCAAGGGGTGCGAGGCCGTTGATGGCCGCCGCCGGCGGAGGTGGGATCGTCACCCTCTCCTACCTTGGCGGCGATCGGGTCATCCCCCGCTACAACGTAATGGGCGTATGCAAAGCCGCGCTCGAATCGACGGTACGGTATCTGGCGTGCGATCTCGGGCCGGAGAACATCCGGGTCAATGCGGTCTCCGCGGGCCCGATCAAGACCCTGGCTGCGCAGGGGGTGCAGGGGTTCAACGCCATGCTGGAGCAGGTCGCCGATCGCTGCCCGATGAAGCGCAAGGTCACCGCGGACGAGGTGGGAGACGCCGCGCTGTTTCTGCTCAGCCCGCTGGCCCGGGGTATCACCGGCGAGACGTTGTTCGTCGATGCCGGCTACAACATCATGGGGATGTAGTCGGGGCGGGAGCGGCCTGTTGACACCCGATCGTTCCGCCGCATGGGCTCTCCTGACGGAGTACACGAAGAGCCCGAGCCTGATCGGCCATGCGCTGGCCGTTGAGGCCGCCATGCGACACTACGCCCCAGTCTTCGATGGCGACCCCGACCTCTGGGGCGTCGTCGGTCTGATCCACGATTTCGACTATGAACGGTGGCCGACCGCTCCCGACCACCCCGAGCAGGGTATGGCGATCCTCCGCGAGCGCGGGTGGCCGGAGGATCTGATCGCCGTGATCGGCAGCCATGCGGACTATACGGGCATACCCCGAACGACGCCGATGGCGCGGGCGCTCTTCGCGGTCGACGAACTATGCGGTTTCATCACGGCTGTCGCCTACGTCCGGCCGTCGCGCAAGGTTGCGGATGTCGAGGTGGCCTCCGTGAAAAAGAAGATGAAGGATAAGGCGTTTGCGCGATCGGTTTCCCGTGAGGATATCGTCACGGGCGCGGCCGAACTGGGGATAGGCCTCGATGACCATATCGGCAACTGCATCGCGGCGATGGCCGCCGTCGCCGATACGCTGGGGCTATAGCCAGCTGCCATGAACGCGCTCTATGCCGAATGGCTTCGCTGGGCGTTCCTCATCGTCGGCGGGGCTGTGACGCTCGTGTGCGGGTGGATCGCCGTCCGCTCCGTGCGCCGTCTGAACAAACGGATCGCGGAGTTCGAAGCCGAGCTCGGCGAGCGGGACGGGGCGCCGATGAATCCGTATGCCGCGCTGGCGGATCTATACAGCGAGGCCGATCGGGAGAAGACGTCGGCGGCGAAGCGAGGTCGGGCGGGCAGTTAGCCCCGTCTACTCGTCTTCGGGCAGGACATCGTCCTCGCTGTCATCCGGATCGATCAACTCATCCTCGTCGTCATCCTGAGCGTTATGATCGGTTGGACTGGCTGAGCCCTTCACTGCCCACGGCGATTCGGTGCGGCCGGCCCTTGTCGCTTCCGTGTCCAGGAGGCGATCCGGCATGCCGGGCAACCGTTGCTTCTGCCGGCACTCCTCGCATTCAAACTGGACTTTCGCGTTGATCAGCCATCGTGGAATCGTGGGGATCGGGTTGCCGCATTCGCAGCAAAGCACCTCGAGGGGCTTGGTTTTCGACCGGGTCATTGGGAGGCGCTCCGTTCCGGGTTGGCCGGTTCCTTGTCGGGTGGATGATGTTGCATCGCTTTCCTACGTTCGGCATCCTGGCGGTGCGAGAGCTTGATCGACAGCCAGCCGTTGACCAGCATCACGACCGCGGCGACCAAATATAAGGCCCAGCCGTGATGATTGGTCGGCATACCGGGCTCCGAGAGCCATCGATTACCGCGGATCATCCCGCCGATCGCGATGATCACCAGCGCAATCGCCGTCAGGATAAAGCCATTCAAGTCGCGCAGACGCACCCATCCATCCTGTTGCACATTGTGTGTATTGTCTATGATATCCTCCAGAGCCCCGAGCTGTCAACGGAGCGCGTGCCGGGTCGCTGGGCGCCCGGCGCAGCACAGCAGCCTCTCTGGGCCCGGTGGTCGGTTTCGCGGCCAGGGGCGTCTACGCCAATCCCCATCGGCGTCGGAGGATCCATTCGACGCTGAGCAGGCCCAGACAGAGCCCGAGCAGGGCCGGAGCGTTCCAGAGATCCCGCTCCTCGACGCTCCGGAATCTCAGCAGAATCCGTTTCTGCCGCCACACCCAACCTGCGACATCCTCCGGCTCCATGAACGTCCCTCCTGAGACGCGGGCTATCTGCTTGAGGAGGTCGTCGTGCCGCTCCGGCTGCTGCAGTTCCACGGCTGCATCGCGGACGATGTACCGGGCGTACACTTCGGGGCCGCTGATCTGCTCACTCATCAGCGTTGCCCGGTGGCTACCGATCTCGCCTGCCTCCGCGGTACCGGTATACACTCCGGGTGATCCGGGCAGCGGCTTAAGCCGAACGGTCCGTGGTGACCGACCCCGGCCGTCTCCCTCGCGGCTCAAGCGGACGGCCACGTTGGCCCGATCCATCGGCCGATAGAACTCGTCGAGCACGCGCGCTGTCAACCCGACTCGGTCGCCCGGACGATACTCGCTCTCGTCGACGCTCAGCTGGGCGCGTTTGTTGCCGCCCGGATTATCCCTCGGCGTCATCGTACGGAGGATCTGCCCCCAGAACCGATAGAAGTATCGGTCGCCGACGCGCCAACGCCATCGCCAGGTGCTGTCGGTCATCGTCATCAGACAACGTCCTGCGCCGAACGGCTGGACCGCCAGCGCGGGCATGCCGGTGGCGGAGTTGACTGCGAGCGCCGTGGCTCCGGGCCGAAGGCCGCGACTGCTGCACATCCACAGCATCCCGGGGAGCTCCTGCCAGATGCGACGGTTCTCCTCCGGGTTCGGTGCGAGCGAGAGGATGGGATCCTGCGCCCCATAATCGGTTGGGGCGAGCCGGAACGGCTGGTCGGCGGTTACCGCCGATGGGACACCCGAAAAACGGAAGGGTAGGACCGGCTCGAGCAGAGCGCCGGCGTACTCGTGGGGCATATGTCGTTCGCCGGCGATGACGATCAGGCTGCCGCCCCGATCCTCCACGAACCGTCGGAGATTGCGGAGCTCACTGTCGCCGAACATGACCCTTGGCACGTCGCCGAGGACCACGACATCGTAGGAGAAGAGGTCGTCGAGCTTCTCCGGGAACGACCGGACCGGCAGATTGCCCCGTGCGGTCGGCGCCCCTTCGTCATCAACGGTAAAGCAGGCGAAACCGATCTGATCGTCGCGGAGGATCGCGTTCTTCAGATAACGGTATTCCCAGCGCGGCTCTCCTTCGATGTACAGGACCCGAAGCTTCTTGTCCACCACCTGCTGGAGGAACGCCTTGCGGTTGTTGGTGTGCAGGGCTTCGCCGCCCAGCATGCTCACCCTCACTCTCAGCGCGCCATCCCCGGTCGTCTTGGGGGTATAGGTCAGCGGCACGTTCGCTCGGGCCTCTCCGGACCGCAACGCGACTTGCCTTGAGGCGAGGACGGTCCCGCTGCGATCGAGGCTAACCGTGACCGTCCGACCGCCGTAGCCCCGTTGCGTGAGTCCGGCCGTGATCCGGACCTCGGCTCCCTTGCGGACCACCCGATCCGCGAGGACGTCGACGATCGCCAGATCCTTCGTCGGCGTCGGGTCGCCGATGCCGACCGTGTGGATGGGAACGCCCAGGCTGCCCGCCTTTTTGGCCCACGAGACCGGATCGTCACCGCCGTTCGAGCCGCCATCGGTCAGAAGGAGGATGCCCGCAAGCGCCGAGCCCGAGGTATGATCGAGGATGTCCCGGATGGCGTCGCCGATCCGCGTTGCACCTGTTCGGGGGTTGCCCGCTGTGATCGTCGATCGGCGCTCCGTTCTGAACGCGCTCCGCTCGACCGGCGAGACCGTTTCGCCGAAGGTGAAGAGCTTGAGTGCGAACGTGCGGCCGAGGCGATCCACTGACGAGGCTGGTGGGTCTCCGTTTGACTTGCCCGTCTTCGCGAGCGTCAGCGTACGGATCGCGCGGCGCAGGCGGGGCGTCGTGCGGGGATCGGCGCCGAGCGTTCGTTCCGATCGTGCCGCGGCCTCCGCCCGGGTTCGCGGGTCCGTCAGCGCCATGCTGCCGGAGACATCGATGCCGACCGCCAGGCTTTTCGGCTGGCGCTGCACACGAGTGATCGTCGACACAGGGCGCAGCAGGGCCAACAGCACGCAGGCCACGGCAGCTAGTCGGAGCAGCGAGAGAAGGACAAGGCGACCTCGCCCGACTGCTGGTCCGTTCAGCCGGGCGATCCACAGCCAGAGCGCGGCGATCGCCAGGACCGCAGCGGCCAGGGAGGGCCTCCAGCCCGTCAGGATCACGCTCGAATCGCGCGAAGCGAGCGCCGCCAACCCGTGCAGGAGGTCGTTCACGTCCGTTTGGTCCAGCGGCCCGCGATGCCGATCTCCAGGGCCATGAGGATCAGGGCGAGGGTGAGCAGCGTCGCGGAGATCTCGCGACCCTCGCGCGCTTCGCGGACCGTCGCCGTCAGCTGTGCGTCGCCATGTACGTATAGGATCCTATCGGAACCGGCGAGGTTCCGGATCTCCGCAGGGGGCGCCTTTCTAAGGTCCGATTCGCGGGCCTTCGGATTGGCCGCATAGGCGTCACGGTGACCTTGAAACGGCCCTGTGCCCGCGATCCTGTAGATACCGGTGTCCTGAGCGATCGGGCAGGGGAGCAGCAGCGCCGCGTCGCGGAGGGTCGGCCGTACCGTCGCAGCGTCACCGGACGGTGCGGTGATCCGAAACGGACTCTGTGCGGCTCCAATGGGGAGGGAAACGACCGTGGCCGCGCCCGTGTCGATCATCCGCTGATCCGCGTGGAGGGACGCAAGGTAGGCGATGCACTGGTGGATCAGCGGGACGAATGCGGGTTTCAGCGGCAGATCCGAGCCCGGCGGCGCGGCAGTGAAGGCGAACACGATCAATCGGCCCCTGCCGCATACGGCTTCGAGGATCGCCGGAGCGCCGTCGCTGAATCGGGCGATGACCCTTGGCGCGCCTGCGGTATCGCGGACGGCCATACGAGCCCGGATCGTGAATCGAGCGTCGCTGAGGCCCGCTCCGCCCGCGCCCATCGCGCGGAGGGCCGGATGATCGAACGAAGCGGGGTCGAGGCTGAAGGCGTTTCGGAGCGGCGCCGTCGATACGCCGGTGCATTCGAGGCCGGGAATCCGCAGGGCGCGGATGACCTGCGCAAGGCCGTTGCCCGATGTCGCCGGCATAACCATGACGCCGCCGCCAGCGCGGACATAGGACGTGAGGGAGTTAAGATCGCGGTCGCTGTAGCGGGGCACGGCGGCGAGAACCAGCGCGTCGGGCTGGCCCGGCGCCAGCGGTTGAGATCCGATCTCGGGAAGGACTCGCACGATGATCCCGCCTCCGCCTTCGGCAACGCTGACCGGCGCAAGGGCGGTGGCCACATAGAGCACCGCGCCCGCGCCGCCGGCGCTCTCGGTGGAGCCGATCACGAGCGCCCGGATGGTCGCCTGCACGCGCACGGCGAACCACGCCGTATTGTCCGCCATCAGCCCATCGGGCCGATCAAGGACGACCGCGCCCGTCCTCGTGCCCTGCGTATCGAACAGATGCGTGAAGGCAGCTTCGGCCGGCCGCTCCACCGGCGCCGCGATGTCCGCCGCGCCAACCGGCGCGCCGTCGACCTCGAGGCGAACTCGCGTTGCAGGCTGCGCCGCTCCGGTATAGTTTCCGATTCGGGAGATCAGCCGCACCGGTGCGGCGCCGGTGATCAGATCCCTGCTGAAGGTCGGCGGGGCGATAGCGACGTTGGGGCGGGTCGCGTCGCCGATATCGATCCAGACGATTCTGGCCGTCTTCGCGAGCGCCTGCCACACTCCCGATCGATCGGTCTTGCGGGTTTGCCTCAATCCGGAGGCCTGGGTGTCGGTAAGGAGGAACACCTCCTTGCGCCCGGCGGGGCTGGGCGCCGCGAGCGTCCGGCACAGCTCGGCCGCGGCCTCATAATCGGTGGCGTTGTACCCTGCCGTTACGCTCCGAATGCGGGCCCTCGCCGCCTGAAGATCGTGGGAGGGTTGTCGGATCAGCGCCCGAGGATGGTCGGAGAGAAGCGCCGCCGACACGGTATCGCCGGGCCGGAGCAGTCTGGTGATGATCCGATCTGCGGCTGCCTGAGCTCGCTGAAAGTCGGTCGTACCGTCGGCCATCCATCGCATGCTCATCGAATCGTCGAGCGCGATGACCGCATGGATCGGCTCCCGGCTCGCGCCGGCCATGGCGTTGGGCGATCGGATCACGGGTCGGGCGAACGCAAGCGCGATGGCGCAGACGATCAGGGCGCGGAGCGCGGCGAGGAGGATCTGTTCGATGCGAAGGCGACGGCGAAGACGTTGCTGGGATTGGGCAAGGAATCGCCATGCCGCCCATCGGATCACGCGACGCCGACGTTGGCGGATGAGGTGGAGCAGCAAGGGCACCGCCGCCGCGCCCAGGGCATAGAGCAGGCCCGGATTGAGGAACGTCACGACTGTCGCATCCGTTCTGAGAGAAACTGCACGAGAGCCTCGTCCACGGGGCGATCGGTGGTCATGAGGGCATAATCGGTTCGGATATCCCGGCAACCCCGTCGGATCGCCGTCAGATGCGCCTGAACCGTCCTCTGATACTCGATTCGGAGCGCCCTGGGGTCGGTTTCGAGCGTGCCTTCGTTCTCCATCCCCTCAAAGACGGACTCGCTCTCGAAGGGGAGAGTGAGCTCGGCCGGGTCCAGCACGTGGAGGACGATGACTTCGTGCTTCCGATGGCGGAAGTGCTGCAGGCCTTTGAGGATGGCTGCCGGTTCGTCCAGGAGGTCGCTCAGAATGATGACCAGCCCTTTGCGGCGGATTCGCTCGGCGAGGTCGCCGAAGGCGGCGCCGATGTCCGTCCGCTCGCCGGGCTCGGCCTCTTCCATCCGTCGGAGCAGTTCGCGCGCGTGGGCCGGCGTTCCGGCCGGGGGCAGATACCCGACGACGCCCGGCCCAAATGTCGCAAGCCCGACCGTGTCGCGCTGCCGGAGCAGCAGATATGTCAGGGCGGCGGCGATCGTCGCCGCGTACTGCGCCTTGGTCGTCGGGCCCGACCCATAGCCCATCGAACCGCTGACATCCAGCGCGATGTGGGCTTTGAGGTTCGTCTCCTCCTCGTACTGCTTGACGTGGTAGCGGTCCGATCGGCCATAGACACGCCAGTCGATGTGCCGGATTTCATCCCCGGGGGTGTAGTTGCGATGCTGGGCGAACTCGACGCTGTAGCCGTGATGGGGGCTTCGATGCAGGCCTGATATCACGCCTTCGACCACGGCGCGAGCACGAAGTTCCAGCGAAGCTACGCGAGCGAGTGTCTTGGGGTCCGCGAGGGGAGCCATCAGCGGGTGAGCCTGCAGGTCGCCGCCAACACCATCCGGGCGCTCAGCTGGCGGGGAGTCTCGGCGTGCGTTCGAGGAGCCGATCGACGATCGTATCGGGCGAGATCCCCTCGGCCTCGGCGTTGAAGTTGACGATCACCCGATGGCGGAGGACCGGATGGGCGATGGCAGCGACGTCGTCGGTCGTGGCGCAGGCGGCGCCATGCAGAGCAGCCCGCGCTTTGGCCCCGAGCACCAGATGCTGGGACGCCCTCGGGCCTGCGCCCCAGCTCACATACTCCCGCACGAAATCCGGAGCCTCGGGCTGGTCGGGCCGGGTGGCACGACTCAGATTGAGCGCGTACTGGATCACATGGTCGCCCGCCGGCACCTTCCTTACGAGATCCTGAGCCCGGATGAGGTCTGACCCCGACATCTGGGAGGTGACCCTGGCGAAGCCCGCGCCGGTCGTGGCGGCGACGATCGCCTTCTCCTCCTCAGCCGATGGATAGCCGACACGGATCATGAACATGAACCGATCCAGCTGGGCCTCCGGCAGCGGATAGGTGCCCTCCTGTTCGATCGGATTCTGGGTCGCCAGCACGAAGAACGGATCGGGCAGCGGGTAGGGCGCCCCGCCCGAGGTGACCCGGCGTTCTTGCATGGCCTCGAGGAGGGCCGCCTGGGTTTTCGGCGGGGTTCGGTTGATCTCGTCGGCCAGGATGATGTGCGCGAACAGAGGGCCTTTCATGAAGACGAACACTCGTTCCCGCGTGACCTGATCTTCCTGAATGATCTCGGTGCCGGTGATGTCGGCGGGCATGAGATCCGGCGTGAACTGAATCCGTTTGAACGATACGTCGAGACAGTCGGCCAGCGAGCTGACCAGCAGGGTCTTGGCGAGGCCCGGGACCCCGACGAGGATGCCGTGCCCACGGGACAGGACGACCGTCAGGAGCTGCTCGACGACGGTTTCCTGCCCGATGATCACCCTGCCGAGCTCGCTCCGTATCCGACTGTATGCAGCGCTCAGCGCCGCGAGCGCTTCGGTGTCCGACCCCGTGGTCAATCGTGCGGCGTCATCTCTGGCCATGCCTGAACGGTCCTTTCCTGAGGGGTATGGCGGTCATTTCTGATAGATCGGCAGGAGTCCCGCCGGCACCTGAAGGCACAGGACCCCCATGGCGGTAGCGTACTCGTCACCCGGGTTATCGGTCCAGTGGCCGTCCTTTGCCTGACTGTCGACCAGCCGGGCCCGGAGGGCGGTAAACCATGTTTTCCAATCTTTGCCGCCGACCTGATAGAAGGCCTGGGAGCAATAGTAGAGCGCGTAAAAGTAGTGCTCCCGGTAGGCCCATTCATACTTGTCCAGCGGGTGTTGAACGAGGTAGGTGATCCCGTTCCGACATTCCTTCGACCGGGACTCGCCGCACAGATACAGGCACAACACGGCCGCGCCCGTTCTGGCAGGACCCGAGCTATGAGTCGTCGTCTGATAGCTGAAGCCGAGATCGGAGTTGTTCTGGCATTTCTTGATGTATCGGACCGCCTTCCGAATGGTCTCGGGCGGAACCTTGAACCCGGCGTTGGCGGCCGCTCGCAGCGCAACGACCTGGACGACGGTCACCGAGATATCCGCATCGGTGGCCTGCGGCTGGTATCGCCAGCCCCCTTCCGGATTTTGCGTCTGTACGGTCAGGCGTATCGCCCGCTCGATTCGAGGGCGGAGGTCGTTGCGCTGGGTCATGCCATATAGCTCTGCCAGAGCCAGGACGGCGAAGCCATGCCCGTACATAGGCGGGCCGGAGCTGCCCCCTCGAAACGCCAGTCCGTTGCGCTGCACGGTCTCGGCCAGCCAGTCGACCGCGCGGGCCAGAATCCTGCCGTATTTGCCTCTTCCGGGCTGATGGCCCGCCGAAAGGAACGCGAGGGCAGCGAGGCCGGTTACCGCCGCATCGGCGTTGTACTGAGCGCTGTTCCAGTGGCCATCGGTCTGAGCCCGGGAAGCGAGGAATGTGAGCGCCTTCTCCACGGCGGCTTCAGAAGCGGGTGTGCCCAGGTATTCACGGGCTTCCACGTCGAACGGGTCTTTGCGCTGAGCGGCGCCTGACACGGCCATGGCGCCGGCCGCTGCGGAGCTGATGGCCCGGATCGCTTCACGGCGCGTCCAGCCGGTCCGTCGGCTCATTTCCGCTCCGACAGAGCGCGATAGTAACGGCTCACGAGGTCCCGGTACTCGATCGGCACCTGGTCGAGCTTGCCCTGACCCATCAGCTGTTGCTCACGCAGGCTGAGCGGGCCGAAGCGATACGCTCCGGCGGCGAGGTTGCGCACGGGCCCCGGCCGGGCCGTGACGATGGGAGCCGTTCCGCGAGTCGGTTCGCCATTGCGGCTGATCTGCCGGCGCGAGCCGTTGGGCGATGGTGTGGAACGGCGTGCCGCCGCGGCCAGCTGCTCCCGGTTCTTTGAGAGGATCGTATCGAGCCCCTGGACGATGGCGGATTGCTGCCGCTGGATCGGCGAGGCGGTGTTGCTGGCCCGGATCCCCTTTTCGATCGGGGTGATGTCCTCTGCGATCGCGTTCAGGCGGGCGCTCTCCGAGACGGCCTCGCGGGCGTCATTGGCGAGATTTCGGAGGCCGTTCTGGATCTCCCGTTCGCCATCCGCGATCCGATGGAGCTCTTGTCGTTCCGTATCGTTGAGCCCTCGGTCGGCCCGGCCCGAGCGCAACGTCTCCAACGTCGACGTTTCGGCATGGAACTGCGCCTGCATCTCCCGTAGCGCCCGGAGCTCGCCGGCGCGATTGGCCAGCTGATGCTCGGGACTATCCCGTTCGCCTGCCTGTCGCTGCAGAGCGGCGGTTCGCTCGGCCTGACCCAGCGCTTCGGCGAGCCGCTCCAGTGTTCGAGCGCTGTTGGCCTGGGCCCGCTGGGTCGCCGCGCCGGTGTCCTGGCGCCACAGGGCGTGCGCCGCGTCGCTCATTCGCTGGAGGGCCTGATAACCCATCCACTTCATCACATTGGATGACAACTCTTCCGTCGCTCCGCGCAGGCGTTCGTTCAGCTTATCCTGCGCTGCGGCAAGCTGGTGGGCGCCCTTCTGAGCCTCGGCTTTGTCTTTACCCGCCGAGGCTTTGTGCTCGACGCCGGTTCTGCCCGCCAGCGCGCGCTGATCCCTCGCCACTGCCTCGACGGCTGTGCGGGCTTCAAGGGCGGCGGCCTGCGTCTGCAGAAGCCGGGCGGCTTCGCGGGCCTCCATCGCGGCCTGCAGGAGATCGCGCGTGGCCTGACGAGCGGGGCCCCTGGCGTCGCTCGCGGACCCTTTGCCGAGCGATTCGGCGGCGCTGCGCATCGACCGGGACGCTCGCCGGGCGGAATCCTGAGCCCCGGGCGCCTGGGCGAGTTCAGGGATGATCCGGGCAAGATCGCCCTCGACGCGCCTCTGCTCGGCTGCCGCTTTGTCCGCTGTCGGTTTGTCCGTTGCCCCCTCGACCGTCCGCTGAACGGCGCGCTGCCGATTCGACAGCTCCTGCAAGGCGTCGGCCGCCCGTTCCACTGCGTCCGCCGCACGGTCCAATCCCTCGGGTGAGGACGCGGCGTTCGACGGATCCATCAGATCGGAGGCGAGGCGCTCCAGAGCGCTGGCGCTGCGACTCTGGAGGGTTCGAGCGTCGGTGAGGTTGCCCTCCGCGAGTTTCCTGCGCGCTTCTGCCTGCGCGGTGGGCGTGTTGGATCCGGCAAACGCGCGGGCGGCGTTCTTCACTGACGGATCGGCGGCGGCATCGGCCGCCGCGCTCAGGCGGTCGGCCAGAGCGAGCGTTCGCTCGTTCAGATCGGCCTGAGCTCGGGCGAGATCCTGTGCGGCGCCCCGCGGCGCGGCCTGCGACCGGTCGGCGAGCCGCCGCTGTTCCGCCGCCAGGGTATCGGCTTCGCGGGCGAGCTCGTTGGGAGAGGCTGGCGCGGAGCTGCGATTCGCGATACGCTCCAGGCTCCGACGAACGTCGGTGGCAATCTCGGACGCCCGGCCGGTTGCACCGTTTCTCGCCGCAGCGGCGGCCTCGGGCATCTTGCGGTTTGCGATATTCCGCAGTTCATCGGCAAGCGCGTCGCTGGCGGCGCGATCCTGAGGAGAGGCGAGCTGATTGACCCGCAGCATGTCGGCGGTTCGGGTTACGCTCTGACGTACCGCCTCCGCCTCACGCGCCAGCTCCATCTGGCGATCGGCTTGCGCAGCCGCGGTTTGGCGATCTGCCGACCGTAGCGCCATCTCGATCTTCCGCTCATCGCCTGCGAGGTTACGCAGGCGCTCGACCTGCTCCCTCCGGGCCTGCGCCGCCCTTTCGAGGACTTCGCTGACGCTGATGATGCGCACCCGTCGTTCCGTAGACCGCCCGGTATGCGGGCCGCTAATCGTGTCTTCGTCTTCGGCCTCGGCGTAATAGGTCACTGTGTCTCCCGGTACGACCTTCAGAGCCGAGAGGTTCAATGTGGCGCGGGCTGCCGCCTGGCCCGGTTGCTGGCCGCGGATGAGAGACAGCGGGGTGCGGCCGGATGATCCCGCCCGGCTATGGGCCAGCCGCATCGCGCCGATACCGTAATCATCGGTCGCATGCGCCTCAATATCGATGACCCCCGTGGGTGCGCGCTCGAGATCACCGGCAGGCTCTACGATGTGGACGGTCGGGGTTCGATCACGGATCACGCGGACGGAGTAGATCGGCTCCGGCTCGGCGGCGAAGCCGTACCGATCTTCAAGGCTGAGGCGGAGGGCGCCGTCATCGACCAGCGACACCGTGCCCTCGGCGCGCTCCTCCGTGACCGCGAGCGGTGTCGGCGGATGGCCGACGCGCTGCAGTATGGCGCGGCGCAGCGCTTTACTGGCGGTGAACTCGATGTGCGCCCGGGAGCCGGCTGGGGCGGCCACGTTCGCGCTGCTCGCGTCGACGGTCGTGGGCGCCTTGCGCATGTAGTCGGGATAGGTCAGAGTGATCCGTACAGCGCGGACCACCGGGCGATCTTCAACGCGAATCCGGTATTGATTGGAGCGGCCGTCCCCGCCGGCAGCGTAATAGAGGGTGTCTTCGAAGACCCGGGTCAGGCGGGTTGTGTACGCAGGGCGACCGTTGCTCTGTGTCGTCCGTTTCAGCCGGAGATCCCTCCACGCTCCCGTTCCTGAACGCGTATGGAGTCGTGCGCTTGTCGGCACAACCCCTGACGGGAGCGCCGTGACGAGGACATCCGCGCCTCGAGGTATCACACGGTCGCCAGGAGCAACCCTCCAGCGGGTCGCCGCCCAGATCGGGATATCGGCGTAGGGATGGATGATACGGCTCATCCATGTCACGAGGCCCAGGGGCGTCAGAGCGGCCTCAAGGAGCAGCGGGGCGCATCCGAGCATACAGTAGAGCCCAGCGCGGCGCCGCCGGCCGCCGGGTACCGCGCTTGCGAGGTCGAGGCCCTCCGTTCTGGCCCGGGCCTCGCGCAGCACCGCGTCGACGAGGTCGGAATCGTCCTCAGCGCGGGCCTTGCCGATCTCGACTGCCGTCAACAGCCGTTCGTTCAGCGCGGGAAACCGGGCTTCAGCCCATCCCGCCAGGACCGTGTCCGTTCGGTGACGCAGCCGGGGGAGGAGCGCAATCACGCCAACGCCTCCCAGCGCCGCTGCGGCCAGGAGCAGCTGGGAGGCAAGGCGAAGCGCAGACGTGCCGACGATGGCCCTGTCCAGGCGATACAACGCCCAGATCAACAGCGCGAGTGACCCGAGCGTATAGAGGGTCGCGGCAGTCAGGACCACGCTGCGATCTCGTCGCCGTGCCCGGTCCAGTCCTGGATATAGAAGATCAGAGCCCGTCATATCGATCGATGTCGGTAGGTACGGTGTAGGCGTCTATACTCCCGTTGAGACGCTTGTTCCTGCTGAAAGTGACAGAGTCGTTCGGAGTGGAAGGCGAAACGCACGATCATAGATGCCCGTAGACCGTATGTGCCCGGCGGGAAGCACAGGGGGTCGATGGACGGTCGAATGCCGACTGATCTGGAAAGGATGTCATGAAGCGCAAGATCCTGTTCGGTTGTATCATGCCGATCCTCTTGCTGATAGGCCTGGGCTATTGGGGCTATCGGCGCCTGGTCTCGAAGCCCGTATTGGAGCCGCGGCTGTCGACGGTTGATCGGGGAAACGTCGAGATCAAGGTGGTCGAGACGGGGACCATCGAGCCGTTGAAGAAGGTCGAGATCAAGTCGAAGGTGGCGGGCCGCCTTGCACGACTCTACGTCGATGAAGGTGATCGTGTTACCGCCGGGCAGGTCCTGGCGGAAATCGACCCGACGGAGATCAACAGCCAGGTCGATCAGATTCGAGCGCAGGTGGACGGAGCCCGGGCGCGCCTGGCCCAGACCGTCCGGGCCGTAGCCTATCAGAAGGAGCAGACCGACGCTGACGTCCGGCAGGCCGAGGAAGGAGTGCGGTCCGCCGAAGCGCGCCTGAGATCGGCTGAGCGGGACTACGCGACCCAGCCCGAGATCACGAGGACGGAGATCGCCCAGGCAGAGGCCTCTCTGGCATCGGCTCAGAAGAGTCTGGTCCTGCTTCAGGAATCGACACACCCACAGGCCCGGGTGCAGGCCCAGACCGGCCTGGACGAGGCTGTGGCCCTCGCCGCCCAGGCAGCGCGCAATCTGGCGCGCCAACGGAGCCTGCTGCAAAAGGGCTTCGTGTCAGAACAAACAGTCGATGCGGCTGCTTCGGAGGAAACGGCCGCCAGAGCCCGGTTGTCGCAGGCTAAAAAGCGGATGGAGCTGCTGGATGAACAGCAGCGAACCGAGGCCGCCGAAGCGAAAGCGCGTGTTGCTCAGGCGGAGGCCGCCCTGGCCCGTGCCCAGACGGGGCGGAGTCTCGTCGCCGCGCGTCAGGATGACGTCAAGAGCGCGCGAGCGGCGCTTCTTCAGGCGCGTGCGCGGCTGGATGCTGCTCGGTCCGGGCGAAGACAGGACAAGATGCGGGAGGACGAGGTCGCCCAGGCTCGATCTGCTGTGGAGCAGGTCCAGAATCAGCTCGACGAGATTCTGGTTCGACAACGGGATACGCGGCTGGTCGCAACGATGTCCGGGGTGGTCAGCAAGCGGTACGTCGAACAGGGCGAGTTGATCACCAGCGGCGTCAGCACCTTCTCCTCGGGGACACCGGTGCTCCAGGTGGCGGATCTATCCCGAATGCTGATCAAAGCCAGCGTCAACGAGGTCGACGTGCAGAAGGTTCGGCAGGGTCTGCCCGTGGAAATCCGGGTCGACGGCGTTCGTGGCGTCCGATACCGGGGCATAGTCAACAAGGTGTCGCCTTCGGCAATCGGCGCCGGTGATCCGAGTGGGCAGGGACAACGGGGCGAAGGTGCGGTGATCCGCTTTGCGGTGGAAATCGGCATGACGAATCCCGATCATCGGCTTCGCCCGGGGATGAGCGCGAGGAACTCCATCATCGTGAGCCGCCGGAGGAATGTGCTGCGCCTGCCTGCCGATGCGGTGGAGGGTGACGGCGCCAACGGCGTGGTGCAGCTGGCTCACGTGACGAAGAAGGACGACAAGACAAGCGTCCAGTATACGCGAACCCGGATCACCGCGGGGCTGCGGGGTGACAGCTTCATCGAGATTGTGCGCGGACTCGAGGTCGGCGATAAGACGAAGCCCGGCGTATTCAAGGGTCCCAAACGAAAGGCGATCGAGCTGCGGTTCGAATAGGCAGGGTTCGGGCGGCGCTATGGCCGCCGTCCCAGGAGGTTCAGGGGATGAACAACGAGATCCATCGTGTGCTGTCTCTGCTGGAGGAAGGCAAGATCAGCGCTCAAGAGGCAACCGAGCTAATCGCTGCTCTCGGATCGGCGAAACAGACCATGGGGAGCGCGGGGAGCGACGAAGGCCCGGGTGCTGGGCGTAGCGGGTCCGCAGAGGGCAGTAGAGAAGGCGGCCCGGACATCATTCAGATCATCGGGAGGGCCTTGCGCCGTATGGCCCGTCGTCAGACGCGTGCCACCTGGTGGCGGTACTACGCGTTCACCGATCAGCATTCGAGATCTCGCCTCGAGCGCGCGGCGACCATGACTCCCGCCGACCGGGTGCGGCGCGTCGCGACGGCGGTTGGCCTTGCCGATGCCGCCGAATGGACCTCGGAGGCCCTTCTGAGCGGGTTTGAGCTCGATGAGATGGCCCGGGGGCTGCTCCGGTACGCCATGGCGGACGAGTTTGGATGCCCGCTTACGGATGCCGAGGCGGGACGATGGATCACCGTGGGCGACATCGAGGCCTGGGCCGCTGATCACTCAACCCCGGCTTCCGAGTCCGAACAGCCTCCGGATCCTGCCGCAACCGGGGAGTCCGCAGCTGAAGCCGATGCCGTCGACGACGACAGCGGAGCCTGAACCGGCTGCATGACCATTCTCCATTGTCTCGCAACCGCTCTCGGCAACCTCCGCGCGAACAAGATGCGGAGCGCGCTGACGATGCTCGGCGTGATCATCGGTGTCAGCGCCGTGATCATCATGGTGAGCATCGTCGAGGGAGCGCGCGCGAAGATCGTGGAGGAGTTTGAGCGGCTCGGATCGAGTCTGATCATCATCGCCTACGATCCGCACAAGGCGGAGGAGGCTCGTTCGACGCGGCGCTTGCCTGGTCTCACGATGGACGATGTCCAGCGGATTCAGGTGGAGTGCGATCTCGTCTCGGGGCTCTCAGCGGAGCTGCCCGTCCCGGATTCGATGACCATCCGATATCTCGATGCGGAGACGCCGGCGTCGCTTGTGGGCGTACAGCCCGATTATGCTCTTCTCAGGAATGTTGACGTTGCGGAGGGGCGCTTCCTATCGGAGGAGGATGTCACGAGCTGGGCCAAGGTATGTGTGATCGGATCCGAAATCAAGGGAAAGCTGTTTGGCCGGCGCCCTGCGATCGGAAACGAGATCGATATTCAGGGCGTCACCGCGACGGTGGTGGGAGTCCTGGCTCGGAAGGGGCGGAGCGGCGAAGGCAACACCGACAAGACCGTGCTCGCGCCGATCACGACGATCCAGAAGCGTTTCATCGGCAGGGAGATCGTCGGCATGATCTGGGCCAAGCCGGTCTCCAGTGAGCGGGTTGGTCAGGCTATGGATCAGATATGGGAGTGTTTGATGCGCGCCCACGATAACATACCGGGCTTCGAGGTGGACAGTCTGGAGAACATCCAGAACGCCATCGGCCGGATCCTGAGCATCTTTGGCCTGGTCCTTGGCGGAATCGCCGGGCTCGCGCTTCTCGTGGGCGGCATCGGCATTATGAACATCATGCTCGTCTCGGTGACCGAACGGACGAAGGAGATCGGCCTTCGGAAAGCCGTGGGAGCGCGCCGACGGGATATCCTGGCCCAGTTCCTCATCGAATCCGCGACGGTGTCGGGTACGGGCGGGCTCATCGGCATCGGGCTCGGCGCCGGCGTCGCCCATGCCGCCTCCTTTATCTCAAAACAGGTGATGAAGGGTGGGATCGGAGGGCGCGGGATCCCGGCTTACCTCCCGATGTGGTCGATCCTCGGTGCGTTCCTGTTCTCCGCGAGCGTCGGGGTGTTCTTCGGCCTCTACCCGGCCATTCGCGCCGCCCGGCTCGACCCGATCGAGGCGCTTCGGCACGAGTAGTATAATGGGCTCATGAAGAAGCAGCAGGCCCAACCGGCGGACGGACGTCGGATCGTGATCCAGAACCGCAAGGCGCGTCACGACTACCATATCGTTGAGACGTGCGAGGCGGGGCTCGTCCTTGTCGGCGCCGAGGTTAAGTCGCTCCGAGCAGGCGGGGCGAATCTGCAGGACGCCTTTGCGAAGATCGACGAAGGCGAGGCATGGCTTCATAACATGTACATCGCTCCGTTCGAACAGGGCTCGCGATGGAACCCCGAACCCCGACGGCCCCGGAAGCTCCTGCTGCATCGGGCCGAGATCGCACGCCTGATAAGCCGTGTCGAACGGAAAGGCTATACCCTCATCCCCCTGTCGATCTACTTCAAGAACGGCTTTGCCAAGGTGGATCTTGGCGTAGGGATGGGCAAGCGCCAGTACGACAAGCGGGAGGCCATCGCACGGCGGGATACCGACCGGGATGCGGAACGAGAGCTCGGGGCGCGTCGGGCGCGCTGACCCGACGGATCGATCCGGGCTATCGATCGCTCGGGTGAGATAAACGATGGGAAGCGCTTTTTTTGGTGTGCCGTTGGCGGCTCTGGCGCTGATTGTCGCCGCGCTGCCACTCGTCAAACTGATCCACCTTGCGATCGACGGGCAGATCGACGCCGGCCTGGTCGCCATAGGCGGCTTAATGTATCTCGCGCTGATCGCAGGAGTGATCGTGGGGCCGGCGCCGGTGAAGGTGTGCGGCGTCGGCCTGATCGTTCTCTCCGCGGTGTTCTTTTTTCTGTATAGTCAGGGGTCGGCGCAAGCCGGAAATCGGGTCATCGACGATAGTCGCTTCGATGCATACGCCCGAGCCGTGGAGCGGAATCCGGAGGATCCGGTCGCCCGAATCGCGCTCGCAGAGGAGCTCGAGAAGCGGGGCGATGTGGAACAGGCCATTCAGCATCTGGAGTGGGTCCTGAGTCAGCATCCCAGGCTGGGGGCAAGGCATCAGGTGACGCTCGACATGTGGCGACGTCAGCTCGCGCGTCAGGGCCAACCGTCCTCGTTCTTCTGTCATCGCTGCCGCGCGGAGCAACCCCCTGGGGCCGATCGGTGCAGCGAGTGCGGGGTTGCGTTCGGCACCGCGGTCGCGATGCGGGAACGGATTGCACAGGACGGCGGCCCGATCGTCATCCTGAGAGCATGGATCATCGGCGTGCCTGCGGCTCTGCTGGCAGTGTTTGCGCTCATGGAGCTTCCGAGCATCGTGGCGGGGCCGATCATCCTCGGGACAGCGGTCGTAGCGGGGTGGCTGTTTCTCCGGTGGGTCGGCGGCGACATGGGCCACGACACCGACTGAGCTCATACGATCGCTTTGGATCGTGAAGGCCGGGGTGAGCCGGCGGATGAACTTCAGGCTACGGTGAGTCGTCGTTGTGCGGGATGCGCCGAAGAGTGGACAAGGCCTTGCGCATGCTGCGGATCTCGGCCTCGGTAATCGGACCTAAGCCCGCAAACCGCTGCTCTTCCTCCGCTGTCATCTCCGGCTCCGTCCAGTTGAGCGAACGGGGGTTCCACTCCTCGATCGGTATGTACCGCTCGCCCAGTTTCCTGCAATGATGGCAGCGATAGCGCAGATAGACGTAGGCGTCTCCGCGTGTCCGCATAAAGGAGCTTCGATGCACGATATCTCGGCTGACAATCCTGCATCCGCAACGGCACGTGATCGGCGGCTTCTTCACGTCCTACCCTCCAGAATATGACCGCGGACAAGGCGGCCAACGATACATTGTACCCATTGCGCCTCGTCACTCATACGCGACTAATCGAAGCGCGACTACGTCGTAAGCAACGCCACCGGATGTTCGAGAAGGCCTTTCAGTGTCTGCAGGAACCTCGCGCCGAGCAGCCCATCGACGGCTCGATGGTCGCACGACAGGGTCAGCCGCATCCGTTTCCGTACGACCAGGCTGCCGTGCTCGCCTGGCTGCACTTCCGGCGTGATCGCCCCCACGGCAAGGATCGCGGCTTCCGGCGGGCTGATGATCGCGGCGAACTCCTCGATGCCGAACATGCCGAGATTGCTCACCGTGAAGGTGGCGCCCGACATCTCCTGCGGTGTCAGCTCGCCTCTGCGCGTTCGTCCGACCAGCGTTCGAGCCGCATCGGAGAGGTCGCGCAGGCTGCGATCAGCGCAATCCGTGATGACCGGGATCCGCAGCCCTTCGTCGGTTCCGACGGCAATGCCGATGTTGATCGCCGCGTGCTGTCGCAGGGTCTCTCCCTCCGTATAGGACACGTTTACGTCCGGGTGGATCGCGAGCGCGGCGGCACAGGCTTTGACGACGAGATCGTTGACCGTGATCTTTCGATCGGGCGCCTGAGCGTTGAGCTGGTCGAGCGTATCGACCGCACGATCCATATCCACCGGGATCACGAGATAAAAATGGGGCGCGGTCTGTTTGCTCAACACCGTCCGGCGCGCGATCGCCTTGCGCATCCGACTGAGAGGGATATCGACAGCCGTCTGCTCCGCTCGGACCGAGGGTTTCGCAGTTCCCTCCGTTGGCTGGGCAGCCGCGAACGCGGCAACATCCTTCCCGACGATCCGTCCGACGCCCCCACCCGTACCCCGTATCTTGCCGAGGTCGACCCCGAGTCGCCGAGCCATGCTCCGCGCCAGGGGTGTGGCCCGGATACGCCCGCCATCGGCGGCTGAAACGGTCGTTGGCGCGGCCTCCGCCTCCGGCGCGGCAGAACCCGTCTCCGTCGGCGTCGCGGGCGCGCGTTCAGGTTGCGGAGCGGACGGAGGCGCTTCGTCGGGCACGGCCCCGATATAGGCGATGACCGAGCCGATCGCCAGCGTCTCGCCTTCGGCGGCGACGATCCGGGTGAGGGGTCCGGCCTCTTCGGCGGGGATCTCGACGTTGGCCTTGTCGGTTTCGATCTCAGCGATCGATTCGTCGACGGCCACCATATCGCCCTCGCGCTTGAGCCATCGGAGGATCGTGCCTTCCTCCATGCCGTCGCCCATTTTGGGCATGCGTACCTCTGCCATGGTGGTCTCCTGGTGTTCGTCCGGTTGGTCCGTGATTGCTGGCGGCGGGCTCTACCGCGTTACCTGTCGGACGGCCTCGATGATGTGGTCCTCGTTGGGAATCGCGGCTCGCTCGAGCTCCCGAGCGTAGGGCATCGGGACGTCGGCGCCCCCGACCCGCAGGATCGGTGCGTCGAGCTCGTCGAAGGCTTCGTCCGCAAGACGGGCGGCGATCTCGGCCGCGATGCCGACGTTGCGCCACTCCTCCTGTGTGACGACGACCCGGTGGGTCCGCGCGACCGAGGAGAGGATCGTCTCCATGTCGAGCGGCGTCAGAGTCCGGAGGTCGATCACCTCGCAGGAGATCCCCTCCGACTCAAGCGCTTCGGCCG
Source organism: Chthonomonadales bacterium (assembly GCA_013360745.1). Classification (GTDB taxonomy): domain Bacteria; phylum Armatimonadota; class Chthonomonadetes; order Chthonomonadales; family CAJBBX01; genus JABWBA01. Next base: position 60,297 of record JABWBA010000006.1, read on the forward strand.
CCGTCAGGCATTTTCGCACCATGAGCGAATACCCGATGATGGTCACATCGGTACCGGGCTTGCGGATGACGGCCTCGCCGAAGGGGACGGTGAAGTCCGGATCCTCGGGCACCTCGCCCCGGTTGGCGTAGAGGCCCGCGTGCTCCATGAAGATGACCGGGCTGTCGTCCCGGATGGCCGTCTTGAGCAATCCCTTGGCGTCTGCCGGGGTATAGGGGAGGACCACCTTCAAGCCCGGTGTATGGGCGTACCACGACTCCAGGCTCTGGGAATGCTGCGCCGAGAGCTGATTGCCCGTCCCCGCAGGGCCTCGAAAGACCGCGGGGCAGGTGATCCGACCGCTGGACATGTACGTGATCTTGGCTGCATGGTTGATGATCTGGTCCATCGCCGATAGAGCGAACGACCAGGTCATGAACTCCGCGATCGGTCGAAGGCCCGCCATGGCGGCCCCCGTTGCCAGACCGGCGATGCCGATCTCGGAAATGGGGGTATCGACTACCCGCATCGGCCCGAACCTCTCCATCAGCCCTTCGGTAACCCGGAAGGTCCCCTGATACTGGCCCACCTCTTCACCGCAAATGAACACATCGGGGTCCCGTTCCATCTCCTCGGCCATGGCCATGCGGAGCGCTTCGCTGTATCGCATCAATGCCACAGTCGGATCATCCTTTCGCGAACACGTGCTCGTACAGCGTATCGGGCAGCGGTGCAGGGCTCGATTCGGCGAACTCGATCGCTGCGGTAATCTGATCGGCGATCGTTCGTTCCATGGCCTCGATGCGCTCGGTATCCAGGTCGCCGGAGCCGAGAAGGTGGTTCTTCAGCGCCTCAACGGGATCTCGGGACTTCCATTCCTCGATCTCCTCTGTGGAACGATAAAACTGCTGCTGCTGGGCGTTGTCGGCCACCCCATGCCCGACGAAACGGTAGCAGGTCATCTCCATGAAGATCGGGGCGCCTGTTCTCCGGATCTCCTCCAGCGCCGTTTCGGCCTGCTCCAACACGGCTATGGGGTCCATTCCGTCGACACGACGCGCATCCACGCCATGCGCCCGGGCCTTGAGGAGCATGTCCGGCTGGGCGGTCGATCGATGGACGGCGGTGCCCATCGCGTATCCGTTGTTCTCGAGGATGAAGAGAATCGGAAGGCTGTACAGGCCGGCCATGTTGAGGGCCTCGTGGACGCCGCCCTGGTTCATCGCGCCATCGCCGAAGTAGCAGACGCAGATGCGCTGTTCGGCTCGGTACTTCAGCGCGAAGCCCACCCCGACCGACACGGGCACCGGGCCTCCGACGATGCCATCGCCGCCGAGGAAGCCTCGGGACGGATCGATCAGGTGCATCGACCCCCCCTTGCCTCCCGCGCATCCTGTCGCGCGACCCATCAGCTCGGCCATGATCTCGCCCGGCGGAGTTCCGACGGCGAGCGCATGCGCGTGATCTCTGTAGGTGCTCAGAACCAGGTCGCCCGGCTCCAGGAGCGGCACGACACCGGCTACCAGGGCCTCCTGGCCGTCATACCGATGGAGATAGCCTCCGATCTTGCCTTCACGGTACTTCCGGTACAGGCTCTCCTCGAACCGGCGGATCAAGAGCATGAGCTCATACATGCGGGGAAGATCAAAGGCGCGGCTGCGTACCTCCGGTTCGTTCGGCGGAACCGCCACCGCTTGCTGCGTCAACGTGGTGAACCTCCTCGTCGTGTCGCCGCGGTTCGTTCGGACGGTCGCTCTACCGCGGCTGCAATCACCTTGAGCATACCATGCAGTTCCTCTAGCATGCGCGGAGTCCTCAACGGTACGGTCATGGCATCCGCGGTGAAGCGGGCCTGGGGCAGGCTCTGTGTCAGCAGTTTGATCCCTCGGGGCGTCAATCGCATATTGGCGCCGAACTGCAAGACGAGGGTCTTGTTGCCGTAGGTGACCCCAGCCACACCGAGATCGCGGGCTTTCAGGCGGAGTTCGACCACCTCGAGCGCGTTCCATACGGCCTGGGGCGGCGCGCCATATCGGTCTGTCAGTTCCTCCTGCAGGGCTTGCAGGGCCGACTGGGAGCGAAGGCCGGATAGTCGTTTATAAAAGTACATCCTCTCGGCCTCGTTCGGGATATAGGCCGGCGGGATGTTGGCGGTCACGGGCATATCGATCGCGGGCAGCGTGTCGTCGACCGTCTCCTCGCCGCGAGCGCTGGCGACTTCCTGCGCCAGAAGGCGGCAGTACATATCGAAGCCTACGGCGCTCATCGCCCCCGATTGCTGGGCGCCGAGAAGGTTGCCCGCGCCCCGTATTTCGAGATCGCGCAGTGCGATCTGATAGCCCGATCCAAGGGCTGTGAACTCCCGGACGGCCAGCAGCCTTCTCTCGGCTTCCTCAGTCAGGGCGCGGCCCTTACGAACGAGCAGGTACGCATGCGCTTGCCTTCGGCTTCGTCCGACGCGGCCCCGAAGCTGGTATAGCTGCGCCAGGCCGAAGTGGTCCGCGTTATTGACGATGATCGTATTGACGTTGGGGATATCGAGGCCGTTCTCGATGATCGTCGTGGAGACCAGGATATCATACTCGCGGTGGTAGAACCCATGCATCACCCGCTCGAGTTCGTCCTCGGACATCTGCCCGTGACCGACGCGGATCCGGGCTTCCGGCACCAGACGCTGGACCTTCATCGCGACGCTATCGATCGTCTCTACCCGGTTGTGTACGAAGTAGACCTGACCGTCTCTCTCTAGTTCCCGAAGAATCACGTCGCGGATCAGTTCCGCGTCGGATTCCATGACGTAGGTGGCGATGGGCAGACGGCCTTCCGGGGGATCTTCGATGACGCTCATATCCCTCAGGCCCGACATCGCCATCGAGAGGGTCCTCGGGATCGGGGTTGCCGTCAGCGTCAGAACGTCGACCGTCTTACGGAGCTGCTTGAGCCGCTCCTTCTGGGCCACGCCAAATCGCTGCTCCTCGTCGATGATCAACAGACCCAGCCGGGCGAACTCCACATCGGCCGAGAGGAGGCGGTGCGTGCCGACCACGATATCGGCGGCGCCCGCCTTGAGATTGGCGATGGTCTGCTGCTGCTCCTGGCGCGTGCGAAAACGGCTCAGGAGTTCCACGCTGACCGGATAGGCCGCGAAGCGTTCGGAGAAGGTGAGGTGGTGCTGGGCTGCGAGGATCGTCGTCGGGCAGAGGACCGCGACTTGCTTGCCCGCTTCGATGACTTTGAACGCAGCCCGAACCGCGACTTCTGTCTTACCGTAGCCGACATCGCCGCAGATCAGCCGATCTGCAGGTTTCTGCGAAGCCAGATCCCCTTTGATATCGGCGATGGCCTGCGCCTGGCCTGGCGTTAGTTCATGAGGAAACGCATCCTCCATTTCAGCCTGCCACGGCGAGTCCTCTCCGAGTGGGGGTCGTTCGGCGGACTCGCGAGCGGCGTAGAGCGCCAGGAGCTCGCGGGCCATTTCCCGGGTTTGTTCGCGCACCCGGCGCGTGGTACGCTGCCAGTCTGCGCCTCCGAAACGGCTCAGTGAAGGATGGACACCCTCACCGCCGATATAACGCTGTACCCGGTCGATCTGATCGGCAGGGACGAAGAGCCGGTCCGTACCGGCGTACTGAATCGCCAGATAGTCCTTTTCAGCCCCGTCGGCGCTCCGGCGAACGAGTCCCCGGTATTGCCCGATACCGTGGACAACATGGACGACATAATCCCCTTCACGCAGTTCGAGGAGACTGGAAACGGGGACACCGCCCCGGGCGCGGGTGGTCGGGGCGAGCTGGCCGGTCCGTCCGTACAGCTCGGCATCGGTGAGGACGTACAGCATCGCGTCGTCTAGCTTGAAACCCTGGCGCAGGCGCCCTTCGATGACGTGCATCCCGGATCCTGCGTCGTCGGTCGCCAGCGGTACGCCCAGCTGGGTGAGCACTTCCCGAGTACGCTGAGGCTGGTCGGTTACCGCCGCCGCGCAACCCCCAATCTCGATCCACCGTTCGACCTCGGCGGCCAGGAACTCGGTGCGGTTCCGAAAGGTCTCCATCGGCGCTGATCGAAGTTCGACCGAGGCCACGGGCTCTACTCCGGCCAGGCCGGCGGCATCGTCCGTTGTGGTGGACGCCGCATCCCGCTCGATTGTATGGAGTGCGATACTGGCAAAGGAACGATGGGCCTCAGTGATATCCCGGTCCGCGAAGCCGCTCCACTCGGCGCCTTCGAGCAGATCTCCGCGCTCCAGTCGGCGCTCGCGCGCTTCGGCTCGTTCCCCAAGCGCTCGGCGCCATTGTCGCGTGATCTGATAGGGGTCATCGAGGATGACGACCGGGACCGGAATCGAACCATCGGGACGGGTGGATTGCCGACTCGCCTCGAGATAATCGAGGGCGCAGTACTCCTCCTGTACGATGTAGGGCAGATAGTCCTCAAGGGCATCGAAATAGGATGCATCCCGCAGCGCTCCGAGGTCACCCTCGACGCGCTCTTCAAGCGCGTCGGCATCGGCGTGTCGACCTGCATCCCTCAGAACAGCGGTACGCGCCTCAAGCCGCTCCCGTATCTTCGGCACGGCCTTGCGAGCCCTGTCCGCAGATAATACGATGCTTCGGGCCGGGAGGAGGACGGCGCGTTCGATCGGTGCGATGGAGCGTTGCGTGCCAGGATCGAAGGTGCGGAGGGTTTCCACTTCATCGCCGTACAACTCCATGCGTATGGGCGTATCGGCGCCCGCCGCGAAGACATCGACGATGCCGCCCCTGCCCGCGAACTGGCCCGGTCGCGTCACGGTGAGAACGCGTTCATAACCGATCCTGGCGATTCGGTGATAGAGCATATCGAGCGCGATGCTATCGCCTCGCTGCAGTTCGATCCGGGCCTCGAGCATCTCGTCGGGCGGACCGGTCCTCTGCAGAATGGCTTCCGCTGTGGCGACTACCACGGATCTGGCCGCTTCTGTGAGAGCCGCGAGAGCCTGAATACGTTCGGATAAGGCGGTATGATCGACGGCGCTGCGGAGGATGATGTCCCGCTGAATGGCGGGCAGGTTCAGGACGGGTATGGCTTCGGGCACGAGGGCGCGGAGGTCGGCGCACAGGCGCTCCGCCTGTTCCTGATGGTGTGTGGCGACAAGGATCGGCCCTGGATTTCGGAGGGCGGATCCGGCGATGAGCAGGCTTCGGGCCATTCCGGACGCACCTGACAGGACACGAAGGCCGGGTCCGCTCGAAAGACCGTCGATGAGATCATGGACGACGTCGATGTCGTCGAGGCGATGAACGAGGTCGGTCAGGCGCATACGCGTTAGCCCGGCGCGCAGAACGGGCCGGCGCGTGATTATACCCGAAGCGGCTGCGGATCCCGGCGCGCTTACCGGTCCGGAGGTTGGCCTATGCCGGGACCGCGGAGCAGGACTTCGCCTTTCTTAACGTAGCCCTTTTCGCGAAGGACGTGCTCCCTGCCCATGCGGGTCTTGATTGCTTCCGCCATCCTGGTGGATACGTCGAGGCGGTTCTCGAGAGCGCGCGCTCGGGCCTCGCGCTTGTGGTTTTCCTCTTCGATACGGCGTGCTTGACCGAAGGGCTCCAAGGCCCATGGGAATGCAACGACCCAGTAGATTGCGATGGCCAGAAAGGCGGCGGCTGTCACGCCAAGACGGCGGAGCCGCATCAACCTTGAACGCTGGACGGCCATGGAGACACGCTCCTTTTCACGAACGTCGAACGTTATAGAACGCCTTCCAACCAGCATACGCCGCCTCGTCTCGAAGTTCCTCCTCGATCCGCAGCAGCTGGTTGTATTTCGCGACGCGGTCGGTCCGATTCGGGGCGCCGGTCTTGATCTGTCCGCTGTTGGTGGCGACGACGATGTCGGCGATGGTTGTATCCTCGGTTTCGCCTGATCGATGCGAGACGACGGCGGTGAAGCCGGCGCGCTTGGCCATCTCGATGGCATCCAGCGTCTCGGTGAGCGTGCCGATCTGGTTCACCTTGATGAGAATCGAGTTCGCGGCCTGCTCGCGGATGCCGCGCGCGAGGTATTCGGTGTTTGTCACGAACAGGTCATCGCCGACGATCTGTACATGCGAGCCGATCCGCCCGGTGAGCTGTCGGAAGCCGTCCCAATCGCTTTCCGCCAGCCCATCCTCAATGGAGATGATCGGGTAGCGGTTGACGAGAGAGGCCATATAGTCCACCATCTCCTCGGTCGTGAGGGTGCGCCCTTCGCCCTTCAAGACATAGTGGCCGTCTTCGAATAACTCGGACGCCGCGAGGTCCAGTGCGATATAGACCTGCTCACCGGGCCGATATCCCGCCTGCTCTACAGCCTCGATAATGACCTGAATGGCATCCTCATTGGAGTCGAGGTTCGGCGCGAAGCCGCCTTCGTCGCCGTAGGCCGTGATCTTGCCGCGGTCCTTGAGCACCTTCTTCAGGGCGTGGAAAATCTCGGAGCCCATCCGGAGCGCCTCGGAAACGCTCTCCGCGCCGACCGGCATCACCATGAACTCCTGGAGGTCGACATTGCTGTCGGCGTGCTTGCCGCCGTTGAGGATGTTCATCATCGGGACCGGCAGCACCCGGGCGCCCACGCCGCCGATGTAGCGGTAGAGGGGGATGCCGAGAGCCGATGCGGCGGCTTTCGCGACGGCGAGAGAGACGCCCAGGATCGCGTTGGCGCCGAGCTCGCTCTTGTTCGGGGTGCCGTCCATATCGCACATAAGCCGATCGATTGCCGACTGGTCCGTGGCGTCCATGTCGATGATCTCGGGGCCGATGCGCTCCATCACGTTGTCGACTGCGGTCAACACACCCTTGCCGGAATACCGTTCGGTGTCGTTATCGCGAAGCTCGACGGCTTCGTGCGTGCCGGTGGAGGCGCCGGACGGCACGGCCGCCCTGCCCATGAAGCCGTCCTCAAGATAGACGTCCACTTCCACCGTCGGGTGGCCGCGGGAGTCCAGGATCTCTCGCGCCACGACATTGGATATGGTGGTCATGTGAACATACTCCTGTACGTTGATAGGGCCGCTGCCTGGCCTGTCGACCACGATTGGCATGGAGGAGATAGGCGGCGCCCGGGATTGGCGCATTGTAGCATACGCGTGCAGTAGCGGACCCCGCCAGGACGATGGGTACACTCCATAAGGGCCGGAAGAAGCTCCATGGCGGAGCGCAGACGAAAGGGCACGATCTTGGCTATCCGCACCGTGAGTCGTAATGTAGTTCCCGTTCTGGCGGAGCCTCGCGGCGATGCCGAACAGGTGAGCCAGCTCCTTTTCGGCGAGCGCGTCGAGTTACTCGACGCGTCGGACGCGTACAGCCTGGTTCGATCGGCCGACGCCTACACGGGCTGGTGTCCGTCCTCAGCCCTGGCCGACAGCATCCGCGACGACTTGCCGGCGCGGATGGTAACCGCACTCATCGAGCCGGTTTATTCTGGCCCGGATCTCAGCGCGACGCAGGTGACGCTCCTCACGCTGGGTTCGCCCGTCCGCACCGGATCGGCTCCAGCTCCTGGGTCGTCTCGGATCGAGCTCCTGCAGCCCGGCGGCGGCAGCGTGTGGATCCGCGCTGGCGCCCTCGGTGATCTTCCGACTGTCGAAGGGATCCCGGACGGGGACCGACTGACAGCCGCGGCCTATCGCTTTGCCGGCGTGCCCTATCTCTGGGGAGGGCGCTCGACGTTCGGCATCGATTGTTCGGGATTCACGCAGCGGGTCTATGCCCTGTGCGGTGTGACAATCCCGAGGGACGCCTATCAGCAGGCAGCCTGGGAGGGATTCGAGGTTGTTGCCCGGGAGGATCTCCGCTGCGGAGATCTGGTCTTTTTCCTTGGCGATCGGGACCCGAGGAACCGGGGGATCACGCACGTCGGGATGGTTCTCGATCCGCCTCTGTTCATCCATGCCCTCGGATCGAGGGGTGTGGTCATATCTGCGTTGACCGAGGATCCCTTCGCCCGTCAGCTAAGAACCGCCGCGCGGCTGAAGGATTAGAACCGCAGTCCGAGATCGGCATCGAGAGAGCGGACGTGATAACTGTAATCGCCCGAGGTCGCGGAGCCCCTGGCGGTGTAGCGCTGATCCCGCAATCCGATCTGAAACACCGTGTTGTTGCCGAGATCGAAGGCAAGTCCGAGGCTCATCGTACTCTGGGTTGAGGCAAGGTAACCGGTGCTGTCGGCTGTATCCCACTGGTAATAGAGGTTGCTGGCGATCCATACCGGGTACTCCAGGCGGAGGCCGTAGCTGGTCAGGTTGGCGCTGCCGCTTCCGAAATAGCCCCCGTAGCCTCCGCCGTAGTAGCCCCCTCCAGGCAGACCCGTAGTCGGCGGCGTCTGGGAGCTGGCGGTTCTCGTGTTGGAGCGCATGAAGTTGGCGTTGAAGCTGGTGATGAGTTTGCCCAGGGGGCGGGCCTGCGCGTTGAGATAAAAGGTCGCGGTGTTCGTTCCTCCCGTACTGCCCACATAGGATACATCCTGCAACATCGCGCCGCCGACCAGGGATAGGCGCTCGCCCGGATTGTAGTTGGCGCTGAAGGCGAGACCCGACCGCTTGCTGTTGAAGAGGTAGTCTCCGATGCTGGCGCCGGACATATAGGTCAGATCCAGACTCAACGTTGGCCATGGTTGATAGTTGATGGCGACGTTCAAACCCCGGGAGTTGCCTCCAAAACTCGCCGAGCCCATGCCGTAGAGGCCTCCGCCGAGCCCGCCGCTGTAGTTGCCGTAGCCGCCGAGCCCGCCGTTGACGCCGCCGCCATAGTAGCCGCCGATCCCGCCAATCGGCTGGCCCGTACCGCCATAGTAGCCTCCGGTTCCTCCAGTCTGGCGCGTTGCCAGTGTGCCCGTCTGGCCGGAGGCGCCGGAATAGTCGGTGTAGCCATTGAATATGGAGTAACCGCCCGAGGTCTGGTAGGAATATCCCAGGTTGAGGGTCATGTTCTTCATCGGCAGCGAACGGATGTTGAACGTAACGTCCTGGGCCGTGTTACTCTTGCCGCCGACGCTCTTGATAATGCTGTTCGTAACCATCGCATCGAACGAAAGGCGTTCGCCGAGCCTCCATTTAGCAGCAAGACGGGCATTCACGGAGTTGCTGCCGTAGGTGGACGGTTGGGTAGTGCTGCCGCTGCCCAGATTGAACACGGCCGATGTCATCGCGGATTGCCGCGCGAGTGAGGCGTCGATGGAGAACTGCCCGAGGCTCTGTTGATACGCCAGCGTTTCGGTTGTGTGGGTCGAGCGGCCGCCGCTGCCCAGTCGCGTTCGCATATCGTTATGGTTCAGACTGAGGGTGCCCGTCTTGCCAATCTGCCACAGCGCCCGGAGGGAGAACTGATTGTAGTCGTCCATGCCGACACTGTCGGCGAGGCCCCCGGACGATCCGGATAGATAGCTGTAGGCTGGCCGGCGCATCTTCTCCATCGTCGCCGTGAGCTTCACGCCAGCGGCCGGCTGATAGTCGGCGTTCAGAGACAGGCCTCGATCGTTGCGCCGAAAGCCCGGACTCTGGACAGCAGTGAAGTTGGAGCCGATGTTCTTCAGGGTCCAGTTCAGCTTCAGCCGATCTCTGGCGAACTTCATGTCGCTTCGGATCTGCCAGGCGCTGGCCGATGCGCCGTTGCCGGAGAGGCTCAGCGAACTCCGCGCCATCTCCGCTGTGATGGTGCCGATCTTGCCCAGGCTGCCCGTCGCGTCCAGCGCGATGATGGATCGATCGCCGGACGATTGATCGCTTCGCGCCGGGGTGTAGACGATCTTGATGATCTGCGTGCTGGGAATGGCCATCTTGAAATAGACCCGATTGGGCAGGAGCGGGTCGAGTACATAATCGGTGCCGTAGAGTTGAGGGAGACCGCTGACGGTCACGGTCATGGGCGTGACCGGCGTACAGCCCGTGATCTTCCCCTCCGCGTCCCTGATCAGGGTTACCTCGACCGGAAGATCCAGCACATACGGCGTCGTCGCGCTGTTGTATCCGTAGAACTGTTCTGTCTTGGTCCTCGTGTTGGCCGAACCGCCGTTCGCCATCTGATTCAGATAGGTGACGCCGAAGCGAACGGGCTTCCACTGGGTCAGATCGGCACGCCAGCCGGTCAACATCCCCGGTGACTGGTTGTATCCGTAGGTCTCAAACGTGATCGCGATGGTATCGAGTTCACCGACGATCATACCGTTGAGGAAGTTGAGTTCGCCGGTGAACGGGTCGAGAGTGTAGTCCTGGCCGAGAAGCAGCTCGCGGTTATTAATGCGGACCCGGGCGCTGCCGTCCACGACCTGACCGGCGAAGACGTAGTAGGGGCCCGATCGGTTGGCGCCGTTGATCACGATGGTCCGCGTTTGCGCTCGCTCCTCGCTGTACAGGGCGCTGACTTTGACCCCCGGGGCGACGTTCGTCGTCAGTGAGATCCCCTGAAGCGAGCGGCTGAAATCGACGAGCGAGTTGCCCATGATGCCGCCCTGAATGTGGCCGGCCTCGACGGCGAAGGTTTTATTGGCATAGCTCAACTTCAGGCGATTGTCATAGGGCATGCCGTACATGCTATTGCTGTAGCGTGTCTCAAACGTGAGCAGACCGAGCACCTTACCGGTAATCGTCAGGTCCGTGTCCGTATAGCCGCCCATGCCGCGCCGTCCGTAGTAACTGGCGTTGTCATAGGACGCTCGACTGCCGCCGATGCTCTCCATGTGGTACCGGATGTTGTGCTGCCCGTTGATCTTGATGTCGGACCGGGTCCTCTTGCCGAGGTTCTGCATCCAACCCTGCAGGGTGTCGAGAATCTTGAAGGGGAGGCGAAAGCCCTTTCGGCGTACGCCCACCGCGGGGGCGCCTGGTTGCCCCGAAGGGTCCTCCGGAATCGCCACAATGGGGCCATCCGATCGGGAAGAGGTACGGAGCAAGGCATCCCAGAGCGTCTCGTCGGCCCTCGAGGGCTGCACGTCCGCAGGCGTCGTCGGCGCCGTTTGCGGCCTGGTCGATACCGGCTGGCCGCTCTTCAGCAGGGCGTCCCAGAGCGTTTCATCCGACCGTGCAGCCGCGTTGGCCGAGACGACCGCGAGCGCCAACACCATCAACCGGCTCAGGGCCGATGCTGTCGCCAGGCGATGCGCGAGTCTCGCCATCCCATTGCCGTTGTTCAGTGGACGCCACTCCCCGCGGCCGCCGCCGCCATCGCGACGTTTTCTGCGGCCGATTGTCTGAGATACGTTAGTTTGTCGCCGATCCGTTGCAGTATGGACTCACGATCGGCCAATCCCGTCAGCGCTCGCGAGACCACAACGTCGGCGTCGAGGGCATCGAGGTCGATTCGGTAGTCCTCGAGCCCGAGGGCGCGCATCGTCGCGGTTACCTTGGGATCGTACGCGATGGCGGTGGGGGCTGTACTGCAGACGGCGCTCAGGATGATCGCGTGCAGGCGCATCCCGATGAGACCCTCCACGCCGTGAATAGCCTGCAAGGCCGCCTGCGGATCGCCGGCTGTGTCGACAATGGAATCGGACAGCCCCTGCAGCGTCTCGGCGCAGACCGGCGCGTCGAGGGGCGGGTGCATGGCGATGCCGATAAGGCCGATCCCGGCTGCCGACAGCTTCTGCGCGATCGGTCGGCACGCCCGGGCGATGTCTCTATCGTGCCACGGTCGGAGCGCGAATCCGATCGTGGGTCGCTCCCGCGGCTCGGGCCTCGGTTGCGGCGCATCAAGGGCGTAGGCCGGATCCGCAGTTACCCTGATCCGGTCCGTGGCTATGCCGAGATCGCGGAGAAGCTCGGCGGAAGCCTCGTCCCGGACCGTGATCGCTGCCGACCGATTGGCTGCGTTGTAGACGATGCGGCGGGAGATGGACCGGCGCAAGGGTCCTATGCCCTGAGCGCAGAGCATATAAGGCCGCTTGAGGGCACGGGCCTTCCGCATGATCCATGCGTAGTACAGCAGGGATCTCAGGCTGGTCGTATCCTGCAGCAGGCTGCCGCCGCCCGAGATCAGGAGATCCGATGCAGCGATGGCGCTGCTGACCGCCCTCATGTTCCAGCGGTCTACGGCCTCGACGCCGTGTTGCGCACGGGACCAGCCCGGATCGGCGCTCAGGACCACGATGTCCCCGGGATGGGCAAGATCGGCCTGCGCAAGGAGACGGAGTAGCCCCGCAAGCACCGCTTCATCGCCGGCGTTCCGAAAGCCATAGTAACCGGAGAAGACGATCCGCATTTCGGCTCTATCCCGACGGCGGGCTCGGTCCGGGGCGGGATCTCAGGGCCAACGTGGCGATGGCCACGCCGATCACGGCGCCGAGGATGATGCCGGTCAGAACCCGGGCCGCGGAGAGTGCGAGCGGCGTATGGATATGGCAGAAGGTGTTGAGGATGGAGACCTGCCCGAGCGCGCCGAGGACAGCAAGGGGCGCGGCCCAGGCTCGCCTCCGTGTCAGCGCGGCAGCCGCCGCGAGGACCATGGCAGGATGACCGATCAGGAACTCCTTGGTGCGCGGACGCGCGGGAAGGGCGATGTCGAGGATGGAGCGAAATCGCATCTCGAAGCCGGAGACGCCCATGCCCGACTCATTACCGGTCCGAACCACGGCGACCATGAGCGCCGCCAGGATCGCAAGGGCGAGTGCGAAGGCGCCGATGGTGATCGGCTGACGGACGAACGCCTGCAGGCGAGTTCGGATGCGCACGATCGCGGTCTGAATGGTCTCAGCGGGCGAGGCAACGCCGACGATGAGCGCCAGGCCGACGAGGACCACCGGAACGGCATGGGCCGCTTTGATGCCAGCGAACTGATCGGTCTTGACCATGAACGCCCGCGATGCGAGCAGTCCGACAATGGGCGCTAGGCCGCAGGCGGTTATGGCCGAGGCCTGGATCAGCATGCCGACTCCGGTGAACATGTCACGCAAGGACGATCCGGTCCGGGTTTCTGCGCCGTCGCTCGTGATGAGGCGGACGAGTGGCATGCAGGCCAGGGTTGGCGTTGCCAGAGCCGCAGCGAACGCGACCATCTTCGCTCCGCTCGGTCCGCTCCAGGCCAGCGCCATCAACGCCGCGCCGGTACCGAGGAGCGCCGCCCAGGCGAGCGGCGTTCGGAGCGGGAGCAACGCCATCGACGCGCGGACAACGAGAACGGCGCAAAGAAGCGCCATGAGCGGAGCCCAATATCGGGGAACAGCCGGATCCTCAAAGAACCGCGCCGGACCCGGGCGCAGCAGGCCCATCTTCCCCATCCGATCGACGATGGATGAGATATAGTGGAGGTTGGCGCCGAGCGGATCTGATCCGGCGAAGGTCAGCATCCGCACGTAACAGAGGCGGATATTCCGCTCCCGGGCCGCTTTGGCGAAACGCTCGATGGCGGCGTCCTCGCTCAGCGCGCCCATCTCCCCTTCCGAAATGCTGTGCACGCGGACAAACTGGCCTCCGAGAGCCTCTGCGAGCCGCTCGTCTCCCTGCTGCTTGCCGAACTCGATCAGCCCGAAGCGCAGGCCCGTATGCATGAAGGCTTCCGCGGCTCCGACGGTGCCGCCCCGATTGCCAAGGATTTCGGTGCCCGTACAGATCACCGTCTGAGCGCCCGCCCCGGCGCAGGATCGGAGGACGTGCTCGACGGTAGCCTCGTCGGCGCCCGGAAAGTTGGAGATCCTCGCGACGACATGCAGGCCGGCGCGCAAGGCGGTGTCAGCGGCTACCGGTGGGATACCGATGCCCAGGCGGCTCAGGGCAGGGTAAGCGCTCGGGAAGAGGCGGCCAGCGTGCTTGGGATCGTTCGACCCGAGGACCGTGTACGGTCCGTCGTCCGGATCGATCTCGCGGGTGGCGATAGCGCCGCGATAGGACCACTCTCGTGCCGTTCGGTCCATCAGCGCCGGATCCGCCATGTGGACGGCGGTGATGTGGCCGTCGCCGTTTACGGACGCCCGACCGCTCTCGACGAGATCCGCGATCGTCTCCTCCTCGATCGCGACCGAGATGACGCCAGCCTCGCGAAACTGCCGCAGAACATCCGCAGTCGATGCGCCCGCGGCCGTCGCCAGTCGCTGGACCTCCGCATAGTCGATAACGATCTCGACGCTTCGGTTCCGCATCTCCGCTCGATATCGGAGCGCCATGGCCGCCAGCGACGCCGCCATGCCGACGACAGCCATGAGCCAGCAAACCCCGTTGAACGCTCGGGATGGCGTCATCAGGACCGCCGAGCCGTGATCGCGGTGTCGTCGGTGCGGATCATCACGTTACCAATCGGGATCATATCGGCGGGAGTAGCGGCGATCGACCAGATTTCGGCCTCCCAGAAGCATGATCAGCACGATACCGGCGACGAATCCGCCGACATGCGCCCCGTAGGCCACGCCGCCGCCACGGAGCTCCCCGCCCCCGAGCCAGTTCATGTTGAGGAACTGCAAGACGGCCCAGAAGCCGATGACCAGAACGGCTGGCACCTCCATCAGTGTGCTGACGATGAAGATCGGCACGAGCGCGAGGATCCGTGCGTTGGGGAACAGGACCAGATAGGCTCCCATGACCCCTGCGACCGCGCCGCTTGCGCCGATGGTCGGCACATCGGATTGCGGATTCGTCAGGACGTGAACGCCAGCGCCAGCGGCGCCGACCGCGAGGTAGAAGAGCAGAAAGCGGATTTTGCCCAGTGAATCTTCGACGTTATTGCCGAAGATCCAGAGGTAGAGCATGTTGCCGCCGATATGCAGGAGGTTGGCATGCAGGAACATCGAGGTAAAGATGGTGAGCCATCCTCCCGAGGTATGGACGACGTCCACAGGGATCATCGAGAAGCCGCTCGAGAGGCCGCCGACGCTCTCGTAGGTCCGTATCACGCCGACGGGAGTCACGACATCCACCGCGTGCCGCACGGCCGTCAGCCGATCCAGCAAGAAGACGACGACGTTCAGGACGATCAGTCCTAACGTCACTGCAGGAAACGTCCTGGTCGGATTGCTGTCGCGTAGCGGGATCATTGAGCGGACACCGGCGCATTCTGACACACAACCGAATCGCCCCGCAAGCGATCCGACACCCGGCCCTCCGGGAGCGCCCGACCGCAACCATCGAGCGGTCAGGGCCGTAGTCTCTACCAGCAGGCTCTGCCAAACCGGAGCCGATGTGGAGGTAACGCTCATGGATCTTGGCGCATTCTCGATCAGCCTGGCCGTCAGGGATCTCGAAACATCGCGGTCGTTCTACGAAAAGCTCGGGTTCGCTGCTGTGGCCGGCGTCGCCTCGGAACGGTGGCTCATCATGAAGAACGGCACAGCGGTGATTGGCCTCTTCCAGGGAATGCTTGAGAAGAACACGCTCACCTTCAACCCGGGATGGGATGCCGACGCCCAGCCCCTTGACACGTTCACCGACGTCCGGGACATCCAGACGGCCCTCATGGACCGTGGCATCGAGCTGAGCCAGAAGGTTGAGGAGTCGACGGCAGGTCCGGCCTACCTGGTTCTCACAGATCCTGACGGCAACCCTGTTCTCATCGACCAGCACCGGTGATACCGGTGCGCGTTGGTTCGTCTTCGGATCGGCCGACGATCACGGCCAGGCCCTGGAAGCGGAGACGCTCCAGAGGTCCAGGGGCGTCAGGTCGCCGATCCGGACCGCCTTGACATGGCCGTCGCAGAAGACGGTGACGTTGATCGCACCGGGATCTGGCGGCGTGGTGATCCCGTCCTTCCGCTGTCGGGTTGCATGTCGGCCCGCCAGGGTCGCCGTCGCCCCGTCGACCCCTGAAGGGTGCCGATCGGCCGAGCTCAGGGCCAGCGCCGCACCGGGCAGAGACCGGTTCGTCGAGAACCAGTCGAACGTCTCCGTAAGGAGCAGGCAACGGGTGGGCTCCACCACCTCCGCCATCGAGCGGGATACGAAGCCGCCGCAATAGGACGGGGTCCACCAGTTCACCAGATGGTCGTTGATCCCGTAGGAGGCGATGTTGCCGAGCGGCCACGCGCCGTCCCGGAGGTTCCCGCTCCATTCCGGACAGATGAAGAGCGACGAGAGCTCGAAGATGAGGGCCTGCCCGTTCTCGCCCGAATGGCCGGAAGGCGGGGCGACGTAGGCCGATACCAGCTCGGGCCAGTATTTGCGCGCGCCTGTGATCTGGATCGTTCCCTCGCATCGGCTCCCCACAACGCTGTCGAAGTAGGGCGGATAGACCTCGTCGAAGTCACCCGCGTACATGGCAATCGCGTGGCCGAGCTGCCTCGTATTGCTCAGGCAGGTCGCCTGACGGGCCGCCGCCCGGGCGTTGGCCAGCACGGGCAGCAGGATCGCGGCGATGACAGCGAGGACCGCCACGACCGTGAGCAGTTCAATAAGGGTCACGCCTGAACTCGAGGGTTGCCTTGCGGATGTGCGTCGAATGGGATGGTCCGTTTGCGTCATCGGTTCGCGTCTCCTTTCGAGGGTGTGTCTGCGGCGGGAGGCTCCTCCGAGCCGATGTCCGGCGGCAGCTCGATATGGATATGGTCGCGGTGTCGGATCGGTTCATTGGCGTGCCAGAGGACCCGGGGAAAGAACCGCTGGAGCACAACGACGGTCTGCCGGAGCCGGTCTGCCTCTGCGGGGTCGTCGCTCGGCCGCGCCCATGCCTCCGTCCGATCCCGATAGACGAACCGCTGCAGGTCCATGGCGCGGCCGAGCGCGTGGGCCGAGAGGACATCGTCGCTGCCCCGCTGAAGCCGATCGACATAGGCGCCGAGGTGGACGATTTCGGTCAGCCCGAGCTCCGCGCGGGCCGCACGAGCGAAGCGGCGGAGCCTGACGGCGAACTCGGGCTGCAGCCACGCGATCGCGCGGGGGACCGCGGGGGTTGTGTAGAGCCGAAATGAGACGCCGTGGATGGTC
This sequence comes from Chthonomonadales bacterium, assembly GCA_013360745.1. Lineage (GTDB taxonomy): Bacteria > Armatimonadota > Chthonomonadetes > Chthonomonadales > CAJBBX01 > JABWBA01. Next base: position 77,128 of record JABWBA010000006.1, read on the forward strand.
GCCGGCGCCGATGCCGTGGCTCCCCGCTCAGCGGGACTCAGATAGGGCAGGACAAAGCCGTCCAGCGGCCGAGATCCGGCCTCATCGAGGGCGGGGCGGGGATACCGATCGCCGAAGAAGAACGCGAGCCGCTCGACGGCCCGCTGTCGCCCCTGTTCCAGCGCTTCTGCGGTGAGAAAGCGCCTGGGCGGCGACGGGACCAGGCCCACCAACACGGCCGATTCGGCAAGATCGAGATCGCTCGGGCTCTTGCGGAAGTACAGGCGAGATGCCTCCGTGATGCCCCGCGCGCCGAGCCCGTAGTCGATGCGGGCGACATAGAGGTCCAGAATGCGGCGTTTGGAGAGGCGCCGTTCGAGAGCGAGGGTCAGGAACGCCTCCAGAACCTTGCGGCGCACCGTCCGGTCGCTGGAGAGAAAGACGTTCTTCGCGGTTTGCTGGGTGATGGAGCTGCCGCCCTGCACCACCCGTCCTGCCTGGAGGTTGTGTCGCAGCGCCCGATGCATGGCGGCCCAGTCGAAGCCGTGATGGCTGTAGAAATGGCCGTCCTCCATCGCGACCGTCGCGTCGAGGAATGCGCGGGAAGACCGGACTGCCGGAGCGGTCGGCAGGGAGGCGACCCTGAACTCGGCCCATCCGTAGGTCGCGATGACCCCGGCGCAGAAGGCGGCTGCCAGGCCCATGCCGGTGCGCCGTCCGATCCCGCGGATGCGCGCAGGCAGTCTCGACCATGCTATCCGGAACCCATGGGCCAGCCCGTCGCCGAAGATCAGAACGGTGGCGAGCAGCCACGCGGCATGCTCAATATAGGGGAAGGGACGGTCCCACGGATGCCATAGCCAGATCCGCGCCTGCCAGACCGCCATCACCCCACCCACGATCATCTGAACCGCGAGCAGCGCTCCGAGGCGGCTGTGCCTGCTCCGGCGAGCCTGCGCGGTCTCGTCCGCCGATCCGGGCTGCATCCGGCGCTCTCTCCGCGCGGCCTGGCTCATGCGCCCTCGTCTCCGACGGGCGCAGATACGGCCGACGATGGCGTGACTGCCATCCTCCCGGTTCCGTGTACTACAGCCGATACTCTCGTCCATCGCCTCAGCTGTCCGGGCCTGTAGCCGCATCGCTCCCGCTGCCGGCCCTCAATCACCGTATATCGGCATCTCCCGGAGCCCAAGGGGCCGCGTCTCCCGTCCCTCGAGGCGCCCCGTCAGACCTGCGACATGTCCAACACAGGTGGCGTAACCCGAGCGCTGCTGGACGATGCGGCCCGAACTGCTGCGGAGGCGTGCGAAGCTCGATCCCGATCGGCGCCCATCCTCATGGTGATCCCGAGCAGGGAGCCGAACAGGACGCCCCCGCAACCGGCCAGATCGATGCCGAAGAGCGTATTGAAGCTGCCGGCGATGAGGACGGAGAGCCAGGACGCCGCCGCGCCATGCCTCCATGGCGATGTCGATTCCCTCAGAGCCCGATAGACGAACCATGCCAGACTCACCATGAGCAGCCCACCGGTGATGCCCATCTCGGCCAGCCACAGCAGCGGCTGGCTGTGGGGGGTCCGCAAGGTGACGTCGGTCGGTTGCCCTCGAACCTCGATGCGCACGGGCAGCGACAGCTGACCGACGCCGACACCCTCGAACCAGTGATGCCGGAAGGCCGTGACGCCCGCCTGCATCAGCGCGGCCCGGCCCTGCACCGATCGGGCCGACGAGGCCGCGTTGGTCGGACCGTTGCTGCGCACATGGACCACAAAGAAGAGGAGGACCAGCGCCGCCGCAAGCCCCGCAGCCTGACCGAACCTCGGTGTGTGCGGGCGGAGGAGCCACAGGCAGGCAACCAGTCCTGCCGCGACTCCCGAGCGCTCATACGTGAGGATCAGCGCCGCCAGAAGCGACGCAGTGGAGAGCATATAGAACGAGCGTTCGATGGCAGATACGGCCTGCAGCGCGCCTCGAACCGCGAGCGGCAGGATGAACACCGGCACGACGAACAGCAGACTGGGCGCGCCGAAGGTCCCGCCGGCCCGTACGACCGTGCCGGATACGAAGGTGTCCATCCCCTGGGCCCTGTAGACGATCGCGATCATGCTCTGGAGCGCCCCGAACGCGACAAGTAGCGCGAGGTAGGTCCCGACGCGGGGGATGAGACGCGCTGCTGCGAGGCCGCTGGCATACCCGAGGAGGAGGCCCGCTGCGCGCAGCGCCGTCGCATCTTGCGACCACGGAATCAGGATGACGATGGCAGTCAGGCTCAACCACACGCCTGTAGTGAGCCAGAGGCCGAAGGCGCCCGCGCTGCGACCGACCATCGGCCAGTAGGCGCCGAAGGCCAGCGTTGTCAGGGCGATCGCTCCGGCGCCGACGCCCCGCGCAACCTCCGGCAGAGGACCGAGGGTGAAGAGCTCGCGCCATCGATCGAACCACAGCGGGGGGATGTTGGGCAGGAGGTAGGCACGGAGGATCAGAAGGACGACGATTGCCCCCAGCGCGTTGCCTGCAAGGCGCAGCCGCTGCGCTGCGTCCGAGCGCGCTCCCGTTGGACACGATCTCGAAGTCGGCATGATTGGCGCCTCCGCCGCGTCGGCGATCACGCCATGCGTCTCTTCCGCCATATCGCCCACACACCTCCGGCAGCTGCGAGCAGGCCGAGCCCGACGAATCCGGTATTGACAGGGGGGCGGGCGGCTTTGGCGGCCTGCTCGGTGACTTCCATGCCCCTGCTGCGCTGCTCCTCCAGAGTCCCCTGGCCCGGCTCATAGATGAACGTCCGAACGGTCGGCCCTCCCCGGTCCGTCACGTTCGCATGTTTCGGGAGGTACGTCGTCGGATCGAACGCACTCGGCTCAAGCGCCCGTTCGAGGGCTTCCTCCAGAGTATAGTTTGCTTCTCGGACCAGGGTGTTGGGCCCATCCTTAGTTCTCTTGCCGTAGGTGCGCAGCCAGATCTTGCCAGCCAGCCATACGCCAGCGAACCGGCGGTGTTTGGAATACTCCCAGAGATCGGCGGGTGACGCCGCCGGATTCCGGAGGGTTGCGTACCAGAGCGTCTTCAGCGTCCCGTTCGAGGGTATCCCGGCGGCCACCACCACGTGGTTAAAGGAGGTAGACCTCGTCTCTCTTCCGTCGTAGTGCCAGATGCCGTATTCCCGTTGGAGCTTCGGCACGTTGTACAGCTCCGGCGAGACATACCTGGACAGCGAGGCCAGCTGCGGCGCAAGATTCTTGTCCGTTTCCGGGTTGTACCACGACGGAATCCCGAAGGTAAACATGGGTATGTTCGGGACTCCGACTCCCGGCAATGGGCAGAGCCACATCCACTGCGGGTCGAAGCCGCGGCTGATCATGGCGATCCGCGATCCGATTTCGGGTTCGTAGGTCTCCTTGCCGTCGTAGAGCTCGATGGGAGTGAGCCCGGTGGAGTAATCGAAGCGTCGGTAGAGGAGCTTCTTGCCATCATAGGATAGGGTGAGTCGGAACCGGTACGGACGGAACTCCCCCTCGTCCATGGTTCGAGCCTTCACGCCGTAGACCAGCGTAAAGGGCTTGTTCAGCTGCAGTTTCTGAGCTCGTTCGGACGGGGGAACCGGACTGCCATCCCGCTGACCCCAGCCGGGAACGGACAGGAGAAGGACCATCAACAAGGTAACGGTTGATGCAGGATGCTGCATAATATCGGTACCTCCTATACCGTCGGATAACCGTCGGCGCACCGACAGCGCGCCGATTGGTCGTTGCGTCAATTAACACCGAGAGGCAACAGGGACGGGGGTTGGCCCGACGCATTGCCCGCCACTTGCCTTGCGCAGATCCGGTCTTCTTCATCCATAGCTGCCTCGACCAACATCGGCAACGTCCACACACTGCACTATCGTGCGATTCTATGTCAATTCGTCGCATTTGTCCAGGGGGACTCGATGACGGTTCGTGGCGCGACCAGCCGGGCCAGAGGGAGCGTCGTTCGCAAGGACCTGCAAACGGCCGATCGGCAGCGCGCGGCGGTCCGGAGAGTGTTGGATTGCGTCTGGCAGGCGGCTAGGGGAGGAACAGCACCTTCGTCGCCTCCTGCCGTTCCAGCAGGTCGATGCCGGCCTGATAATCGGACAGGGGAAGGGTGTGGGAGATGAGCGGGTCGAGTCGGAGCTGGCCCGTCCGGATCAGGTCCACCGCGAACTCGGCGGCGGATCGGGCATGGCCGGGGTAGCCGATAAGAGTCAGGCCGCCGTAGTGCCGCGGCGCGAAGACGTAGTCCTCCCGCTGGACGCCAAAGAGGGCTACCCGGCTTGCCGCGTGATCCATCGCCCATTCCACCGCCCGCTTCGACCCCACGCAATCGACAATCACATCCAGAGTCGGGCCGGCAGGGCGAGCTGCGAATGGATGACTGGCGGCGTCGGTCGGGTCATAGGCCCGGTCGACGCAGAAGCTCTCGGCCAGCTCGCGCCGCCGCG